>CAXAVL010000097.1:0-14761 GCA_963971905.1 uncultured Cellvibrio sp. | reverse complement strand
TGTTAGGGTTAAATGTTTTAATTGTAATGTTGGTGTTGTTTTAGTTTGTGCCCGTAATTTGTATGCTGCCGGACGCTTCTCCGATGGGGGCTTTGTTCCAGTCGATGGATACCTGAAGTTGCGCCGCAGACCTAACTTGTATACTAGTATGGCTAAGTATAATCCAAGGTGCACTCACTTTGGCAGTAGCGACGAACGATTCTTTACCTTTATTGAACAGTTCAATGGTTCTTTGTTGTTGGCCGAAAGGGTCAAAACGCCCCAATTGGTAGTTGCCGGGGCTTGGCCAGGCGGATGCTACACCTTCTACGGCTATGCCCATTTCGGCCGAGTTATGCGGTTGGTAGTGGTGGGTAACTGGCAGAGTATCTTCTGGCGGGTTATTCCAATGACTGTAGCCTATATGTGGCTGGGACATAAAATGATTCCACTTGCCGCCATTTAGTTGGTGATACTCCTGCTCCAGTGCTGCATCGGCGGCGAATAATCTGCGCACCTTATCGGCATATTCATTGGTGTTGGCGCGGGTCTGCTGCGCATAGAGATGGTTCTTCGCCTGCGCATCGTAAAGCTCGGTGACTATCGCGCTCGCTTTGGCAGGGAAGAGCACGAGTTGATAGAACGCATCGCGCTGTTCCTTCGGAATTTTTGCGTAGAGTGCTTCTGCTCGCGAGGCATAGGATTTTATTTCTGCCGTCACTCGGTCGGCTTCAGCGTAGTTGAGTTGGCTGTAAACTGTGGCGTCTTGCAATTCGGGTTTGCGGCGCAAGTTGTGGCGTGTATAGCCGGTCATAATCGCCGCAATTTCCTGCGCATGTCGTTTGCCAAATTCGCGCTCGGCCCAGAGTGTCGCAAATTCTGGAATGCGCTCTTTCGGCCAAGCCTCCGGGTTCCAGGCCATGTTGAGGAAGAACTCAATCGGATATTCCATGGGTTTTAAATCGCCCACATTCACAATCCAAATTTGATTGGCCTCATAAGCGTAAGCGAGATGCATCTGCTCCCAAATTTTGGCGATGGAAACTGTATTGATCCAGCGATAGGAACGCGGCCCGCCCACATAATCAAAGTGATAATAAACGCCTGCGCCGCCCGCGCGGTTGCGCTCGGCGGGTGACGGCAATCGGCGGATATTGCCCCAGTTGTCATCGCACCAGAGCAGGATTACATCGTCGGGCACGCGCATGCCTCGCTCGTAAAATCCCTGCACTTCTTTGTACAGCGCCCACACCTGAGGCACTTTGGTAAGCTGATCTTTACCAAATACATCGCTAATAATGTTGCGTTGATCGCGAACAATTTTTTCCAGTAAATCGATATTTTCACCTTCGCTCATCGGCTCATCTTGTTGGCCGCGCATGCCCAAGGTGTAGATACTCTCATAGGGCTTATTGCGCTTGGCACCATCGACCCAGAAGTTGTACAAATTTTCCGGATTTTTTGAATATTCCCACGGGCCTTTGCCGTAGCGGTTCCACTCTTTGTCGGCGCGCATCATTGGTTCATGGTGCGAGGTGCTCATGACTATGCCGTATTCATCGGCCAGAATCATATTTTGTGGGTCGTCATCGGCAAAGGCGTTGTTCCACATGGCTGGCCATAAAAAGTTCGCTTTTAAACGCAGCAATAATTCAAATACATTTTCGTAAAATTGGTGATTGTAGTTACCGTATTTTTCAGTCACCCAATTAGTGAGTGCGGGCGCTTCATCGTTGAGGAAAATGCCGCGATATTTCACTTTGGGGATTTCACTCACATGCACATTTTTATCAATGTACAAAGCGGCTTGTTTTTTCACCGGCACATCGGCCCACCAATACCAGGGTGATACGCCGATTTGTTCGCTCAAGCTGTAAATACCGTACGTGGTGCCGCGTTTGTTGGCGCCGACAATCACCAGCGCCCGCTGTACCTGCGGGAACGGTTGTTCGATGACTTCGACGTGATAAGCGTCCCATTGGTCGCGAATTTTACTCACATCGATTTTTTTGGCGGCTATCAATTGATCGATCAATTTACTTTTGCCGAGTGTGCCAATAATTACCAGCGATGATTTTTTATCGCCGATGAGATTGGTGAGCGCTGGCTTTTTTCCACTGACTTTTTCGATGTCAGTCTGTAAATTTTTTGCGGCGCGCAGCACGCCGGGGAATTCATCGCTATCGATAATCAATTCGGCGCTGCTGTTTTTATCGGTCAGCACCAGGTTATGACCGGCTGATGTGCTCAGCCAGGATTTTTCACCCAGCGCGAAACTAACTGGTGCAAGCAATAAAAAAGTCCAGAAGATAAAAAATCTGCGCATTATTCTGTCCTCGCATGAATACCTAACAATGTCCCAACAAAACCACCGGCAACTTCCGTGCTCAGGATTTTTGCGTCTGCATTTTCCAGTACCGGTTTTTTATTGCCATCTTTATTATGGTAGTAAAAATTTATCTTGCCCGCGTTGCCGGTAATTTCCAATGTTAAACGTTTGCTAATATCGGTAGGTGCTAGTGTCTTGATGACCTTGGGTGCACCTTGGTTGGCTTGCTCAATAAATAGTTGCGTTTTGCCGTTGCTGGTCGTTGCGCCGAAATAATAATGTGCGGTTTCGCTTTGTAATGCGACTATGCCTGCGGAGACTTTTTCTGCTGGAATATCCAGCGCGGTGCTGGCGGCGAATTGAGTGTGTTGCTGGCGGCGGCCGAGAAATGCAGGTTGTTCCAGTTCGTCCAACCCTACAGTTAGTGCTTGCAACTGAATGCTATTCTTTTGCAGTTTATAAAAAGGTGAATCCGCGGTGCGCAAGCTGACCCATTGATGCTGTAGTGTTTTACTGGAGAAATTATCCTGCCAGATAAAATTACCTGTGGTCGGCTCTGCATCTTTTGTGGTTGAGGTGATTTTGGGCGCGTTTGTTTGATAGGGGATTTCTTTGCCCTGCTCCAAAATAATTGGCCAGCCATCTTTCCAGGTCACCGGCAATAAAAAGGTCTCGCGCCCGGTGTTGTACGCGGTCTTGTCATAGGCGCGAGTGGCTAAAAAGACTGCCCACCACTCTCCCTCTTTGGTTTGAATTAAGTCGGCATGGCCCGCCGTGGTGATAGGGTTCGGGCGATTGATATCCAAATCGCGCTGGGTCAGGATGGGGTTGCCAGTGTAGGGTTCAAATGGTTTGCTGAGATCTTTGGTGCGAAATGCAACCTGACTGTGATCGTAGCCAGTGCCACCTTCAGCACACAACAAATAATACCAGCCGTTAATTTTGTAGATGTGTGGTGCTTCAATCCATACCGGTTTTTTTGCCAAATCGGTGCCGCCATTTACAATCATGCGGCCCGAGTTTTTAATAATTTTTTTCTTCTCAAGATCAAACTCCCATAGCCAAATCGCGCGGTGACCTTCATAGAGTGGTTCACCTATGGGCGCATCATTGTGGGCGATGTATACGCGACCATCGTCATCGAAAAATATATCCGGGTCTATACCGCCTACTTCTGGTAATAAAATAGGATCAGACCAAGGGCCTGCAGGATTTTTAGCGGTGACAATAAAATTGCCGCGTACATCCACGAGTGTGGTAATTAAATAGAAAGTACCATTGTGATAGCGAATGGTTGGTGCATAAATGCCACGTGATGTTTGTTGTTTGTAGAGTGGTAGTTGTTTCGGAGTAACCAATACATGACCAAGCGATTTCCAGTTTACCAAATCTTTGCTGTGAAAAATGGGCACACCGGGGGAATAAGAAAAAGAAGAGGTCACTAAATAATAATCATCACCTGCGCGGGTAATGCTCGGGTCAGGGTAAAAACCGGCAATAATTGGATTTTGGAATTGGCCCAGCGCCGGTTTTTGTGCGAAAACGGCATCTTTGCCTTCATAGGTAAATTGATAAAAGTTTATTGTTTGGTTGTCGTTGGCAAGCGCATTTAATGCCAGGCAGCTGGCAGCTAAAAAACCAGTCAGTTGTTTTGCTTTCATATATTTACCTCGGGCATAGATAAAAAATGGGCAGCTACTTGCGTAACTGCCCAAAAGGGATGAAGGTTAAAACACGGTTAGATTCTTAGTTGCACGCAGTGCCTTGTAATGCATCGGCAAATCCGCGCAGTGCAGGTTTATCGTTGTAGTTACTATCAAATAATAGCGGCCACGCAATTTTTTCACCGTTGTATTGGCTTGGCGATTTCAACAAATCGTTCAGCCAAGTATTGGCATCTGTGGTGCCCCACACCGTAATACCACCGCGTAAATTTGCAGGTACTGTATCCAAATAGGCTTTCACAATTTCGCAGTAACGCTTCTTTTGTGCCAGTGCAACGGTATTGTTAAAGGTGCTGACTTTGTTGCCCGGCCAGCTGCCGCTGTAAGGGTTATTTACTGCCACATCCAATTCGGTAATTTTTACTTTCAGGCCTTTATCAACCACTTTTTTCATTGCGGCGCTGATGTTGGCGATGGATGGATAATCCATAAATACGTGCATCTGGAAACCGACGCCATCGATAGGAATATTGCGCGCTTGGAAATCAGTCAGCATTTCAATCAACTTGGTGGTTTTGGCATTGTTTTGGTCGATGTTGTAATCGTTGTAGTAGAGCGTCACATTGGCATCGGCCGCGCGCGCCGCTTGAAACGCTTTTTCAATGTACACCGCGCTGTTGCCACTCTTCACATAAAACGCGGAGTCAGTACGGAAGTTGGATGGACTGCCATCATTGAGTGCTTCGTTCACTACATCCCAGCTCACCAAATTGCCTTTTGCTTCATAGTGATCGACGATAGTGGTGACATGGGTCTCAACCGCGGTGATGAAGTCTGCTGCAGAACCGCTCCAGTTTTTCATAAAGCCGGGCACTTGATAGTCTGAATGCCAGAGCAGAGCGTGGCCGTGAATATTAATATTTTTACTTTTTGCGTAGTCCACAAAGGCATCTGCGTTGGTGAAGGTAAAGTTACCTTGCGTTGGTTGCAGGTAACTCATCTTCATAATGTTGCCAGCGGTCATCTGATCAAAATGTTTTTCTACAATAGCTTGTTCGGAGGCATTGGTCAGAATGTTGTAGGCGGCATAGTCATTGTTGGTGACGGCGGCGCCAATTGGAAAACTTGCCAGTGTGTGCAGGCTATTTACATTGGCGGAGTAAACGCTGGTTGCACTGGAGGCGGCGCTACTGGTTGCCGCCGAGCTGGCTTGGCTGCTGGCGAGGGTTATCTTGACGCTCTTGATGGTGACTACGCCGGTGGGGGCGCTCTTGGCTTGCACGCCAATTTGTACATCGCTATCCGTTTGGTTGAATTTTTTATCATCTTCTTTCACGGTACAGCTGATAGTGGCATCTGCTCCAGCGGTAAGTTCTTCATTGCCTGACCAGCAATTCCATTCACCCGCCCAGCTGCCGCCTTTGATTTGCGCAAAAATTTACAGGCTGGCTCCGCTCGCTTTGAATTCGCTGCTGACATTTACCACCATGCTGATTACCGCATCTTCCAGCAGGATAGGTTTGGCTATATCGGTCACTGCGCCAATATTGTCCCCACTAGCGGTAAAACTGACACCATCGCTGTTGTAGGTAACTCCACTATTGCCCTCGCCGTTACCGCGCCAACCGCTGGTCATGTTCAGATTTAACACAGTCGCAGCGGCACTTGAGCTGCTGGCGGCAATGGATGAGGCAGGCGTGGACGAGGGAGCTACAGAGCTGGGCGCCACAGATGATGCAGGGGTAGATGACGGCGCAACCGAGGATGCTGCCGTTGAACTAGGTGCAACCGATGAGGCTGGTGTTGATGATGCAGGACTGGAGGATGAAGGTGATTTACCTCCGCCTCCGCCGCCACAGGCGGTGAGTCCGAGGGTCACAAAAAGCAGCGGGATCAAACGTTGGATCTGGTGCATGGCATGGTTCTCTAGTTATGGTGTTATTGTTGTGGTCAATTAAACCATAAGTTGGATTTGCTTGTACACCAGCGGTAATGTTTAAGAATTGTAAGTGTTGTTGGTGGACTTATTTGCGCCAATAAAAAAGGCGAAGCCTTGCGGATTCGCCTTTCCATTTTGCACAGAGGATATGCACCCTGTGGGGGTTAGCCTTCCATTTGCTCCAACTCTTTGCCTTTGGTTTCTTTGACCAGTTTCAGTACAAAGAAAATCGAGAAGGCGGAGAAGAAGGCGTATATGCCATAGGCGCCAGGCAAGCCGAGTGACGAGGCCAGCAGGTAGGGGAAGGTAAAGGTAATCAGGAAGTTCGCGCCCCACTGTGCCAAACCTGCGACCGCCAATGAAGAGCCGCGAATTTGGTTGGGGAACATTTCACCGAGCATGATCCACATTACCGGACCCCAGGATACGTTAAAGAAAATCACGTAAAGGTTGGCGGCGATCAGTGCCAGCGTACCCATCTCAGTGGAGAGGATGAGTTTATTTTGCTCATCGAGCGGCGCACCGTAAAAGGCAATGGCCACCAGCGACAGGGTGATTGTCATGCCCAGAGATCCAATCCAGAGCAGTGGTTTGCGACCAATTTTATCGACCACAAAGAAGGTGATAAAACAGGCGCCGATACTGACCACGCCAGAAACTACGTTGATTAACAGTGAGTCAGACTCGGAGAAGCCTGCCGCTTGCCAGAGTACCGAGCCGTAGTAAAACACCACGTTAATACCGACAAATTGTTGTAAAACTGCCAAGCCAACACCGATCCAAACAATCGGGCGAACTTTCTTTGTGGCTTTATCAATAATGTCGGATAGGCGGGGTTTATGGTGATCAGCGGCTAAAGATGCATCGATTTCACTCACCTTGGCATTGCCTTCAGCGGCGCCGTAAAGTTGTACCAACACAGTTCTGGCTTTGTCTTTTTGGCCTGAGGCCATTAAGAAGCGTGGGCTTTCAGGGATAAATAGCAAGGCGACAAAAAAGATAACGGCGGGGATCAGCTCCATCCAGAACATCCAGCGCCAGGTTTCATAGCCCAGCCAGAATACCGATAGTGATGAGCCTGCAGTTTTAGCGAGGAAATAGTTACTGACAAAAGCGGCGGTCAATCCGGTAATAATGGCGACTTGTTGCACTGAGCTAAGCTTGCCGCGATATCGGGCCGGTGCCACTTCGCTAATGTACGCTGGGCACATTACGCTGGCGGCGCCCACCGCTAAACCACCCAAAATGCGGTAGATAATAAATTCTATTGAGCCGGTGGCTACACCTGAGCCCCAAGCTGAAATAATAAACAGTGCTGCGGCAATGATTAGAATAATTTTGCGCCCGAATTTGTCGGCAAGGGTCCCTGCGAAGAAGGCACCCACCGCGCAGCCGAGCAGCATAGATGAAACTTCAAAACCGGCGGTGTTGATGTTAAACGCGGTTCGCAGCCCATCAACCGTACCGTTAATAACACCACTATCAAAGCCAAACAAAAAGCCACCGATAGTGGCGATGACACTAATGAGAATAATAAACGGCGTATTCGCCTGATTCGCGCTAGAGGTCTCGTTCATGGATATACCTATTATTGAATTATCTTTTTATACCGGCCTTGCGGGCTGGCTTGTTATTGCCGCTGGTTCGACGGCGCGACCATATCACAGTTGCCGGATGGCGGGCAGCTGTTGCTAAGTACTTGAGGTCTTGAAGCAGAGAAGATGCCAGTCTCGTGAACTGGCATTTCAGCGTGTGAAGTGATACTAAAGCAATAAGGTTTAATTGACTATATGGCGGTTCGTAAACTGCCAGTTAAATCTATGCGGTTAGATCTCAAAGGCGAAGCCTGACTCGCTGAGGTGTTTGTAGGCCTCGGCATCAAAGCGATAAAGGCTTGCAGCACGGTGCGGTACGCCTTGCTGCTTTTCATTGCAGGGCGACAACAGGTTCATCTTCATGATCTTGCGGCGGAAGTTGGGTTTATCCAAGGTTGTATTGAGGATCGCCTCATACAGTGCTTGGAGCTGCAGCAGGGTGAACTTTTCGGGCAGCAAATTAAAGCCAATTGGCTGGTGGCAAACTTGATGGCGCAGGACTTTTAGCCCGTGTTCGATAATTTCGGCGTGGTCGTACACCAGTTCTGGCAAGTTGTTCACGCTTTGCCAGCTCACATCCGCAGCGCTCTGGCCCGCTACCAGTGAAAACTTATCCGCACTCACCAAAGCATAATAAGCAATGGTCACTACCCGCTCGCTGGGAAAACGGTCAACCCGGCCGAAGGTCTTTAACTGCTCCAAAAATAGATCGCGCACGCCGGTCAATTCTTCCAGCAAGCGGTAAGCCGCGTCGCGCAGATTTTCGTCGTAGCGAATCCAGCCGCCCGGTAGTGCCCATTTGCCTTGGTGCAGGGGATCCGTTTGTCTGACCAACAAGATTTTCAGATCGTCGTTGTCCAACCCAAACACCAAGTTATCGATAGAGAGTGCTTTAATGACATTCTCCGCTAGGCTTAATGCATTGGGTGAGTGTTGGCTGCCGGGAATATGGTTATTGGGCACGTGCAATGTCCTCAGGGCTTGCGCTTGAATGATTGTTTCTTTTAGTTAGTGGAGATCTGAACGATAGGTTCATTTAATGGGCATTGTATAAGCCAGTGAAAAAATGGTCGAGAGGCGCATAGTAACGCGTTTTTTGCGCCTTAGCCTGCCTGATCTCTGTGCACTATAGTGTCAGTTCAGCGATTTTCCTGCCATTTAATGCTTGTTTATGGCGCGCGAAAGGCTTCGCTGATAAATATTTACACTCTTTCATCTTGTTGTCAGTTGGACAATAAGCTATTCTGTCTACATGGTTTAAGGGATTGCACAGCTTTTAGTCACACGCTGTGCTGAACCTTACAGATCACGCCGCGATAAGACCAGTCGGGCGTATTAACTCTCTGAATTAGCGAGCCTTTATGTTGTTTCTTGGTATTGATGTCGGCAGTTCTTCAGTCAAGTTATCGGTGTTGGATGGCCACACAGGTAAGAGTCTGGGCGCGCTTTCCTATCCTGAGTCTGAATTAGCGATTGACAGTCCCGCAGTAGGTTTTGCCGAACAGCATCCCGATACCTGGTGGGACTGTATCCGTCAGGGGTTTTCGCGCTTGGTGGCGCGGGCAGGTTTTGATCCCAAGCAAATTGATGCGATTGGTATCTCCTACCAGATGCATGGTTTGGTGGTAGTAGACAAAGACCAAAAAGTGCTGCGTCCGGCAATTATCTGGTGCGATAGCCGCGCGGTACCGCTAGGTAATGCGGCGCTAGAGGAGCTGGGCGCAGATTATTGTTTTGGTCATCTGCTTAACTCGCCCGGTAATTTCACCGCAGCAAAATTGCGCTGGGTGCAACAAAACCAACCGGATATTTTTGCGCGCATTCATAAAATTATGCTTCCCGGTGATTTTGTTGCGATGAAATTATCAGGCCTGATTAACACCACTGCCTCTGGTTTGTCAGAAGGGACCCTGTGGGATTTTAAACAAAACCGTGTTGCCACTGAGCTATTGGAACACTGGGGAATGGCTAGTGATTTGATCCCTGATCTTGTTCCGAGTTTTGGGGTGCAATCTCATGTCAGTGCAACTATTGCCGCTGAATTAGGTTTGCGCGAGGGAGTAAAAATTTGTTATCGCGCTGGCGATCAACCCAACAATGCCTTTAGCTTGAATGTGCTGGAGCCGGGTGAAGTGGCGGCAACTGCTGGAACATCGGGTGTGATTTACGGTGTGACCGATCAGCCCGCAGCAGATGTGGAATCTCGCGTGAATACATTTTTACACGTTACCAATACCGAAGAAAAAAATCGCAACGGTGTATTGGTTTGTGTAAACGGCTGCGGTCGGTTGTATTCCTGGTTGCGTCAAACTTTGGGTGAGGCGGGCGCAACACCGTCTTATCCCCAGTTAAATTCACTGGCACAAGCGGTGCCGGTAGGTAGTGAAGGTTTGTTGTTCCATCCGTTTGGCAATGGCGCTGAACGTATTTTCCAAAATAAAAATCTGGGCGCGCAGTTGCGCAACCTCGATTTTAATCGTCACGGTTTAGGTCACATGGTGCGTGCCGCGCAAGAGGGAATCGTATTCTCTCTCAATCAGGGTTTTGATGTGTTGAAATCCTTGGGCGGTAGTTGCGATGTGGTGCGCGCGGGCAAAGGCAATATGTTTTTGAGCGATGTGTTCGCACAAACCTTTGCTAATACCACGCAAGCAGCCGTTGAAATGTTTGAAACCGACGGCGCCGAAGGTGCAGCGCGAGCGGCGGCGTTGGGCAGTGGTTATTACGCGTCAGCAACAGAAGCTTTTACCGGTTTGACCCGCTTG
This sequence comes from uncultured Cellvibrio sp., assembly GCA_963971905.1. Lineage (GTDB taxonomy): Bacteria > Pseudomonadota > Gammaproteobacteria > Pseudomonadales > Cellvibrionaceae > Cellvibrio. Next base: position 4,490 of record CAXAVL010000097.1, on the reverse strand, counting down.
AGCGTGGTTGAGCCACAGGCAGAATTGCTTGCGCAGTATCAGGATGCTTATCAAAACTGGGTTCACTTTTTGCCGCAATAAATCGGTGAAAAAAAGTCGCGATAAACAATTTTTTTGAATAGTGTTTTAGTAAAAAATCCTCAAGGTGAAAATTATGAGCGTTGTTATCGGTAGCAAAGAATATTTCCCCGGCGTTGGCAAAATCGGTTTCGAAGGCGCTGATTCTGACAATCCTTTAGCATTTAAATACTACGACGAAAATCGTGTAGTGGCAGGCAAAACTATGAAAGAACATTTCAAGTTTGCCACCTGTTACTGGCACAGTTTTTGTGGTGCTGGTCACGATCCGTTCGGCCCAGGCACTAAAATATTTCCATGGTCATCAACTGCTGATGCAGTGGCGCGTGCGCACGAAAAAATGGACGCGGCATTTGAATTTATCACCAAACTCGGCACACCTTACTACTGCTTCCACGATATAGATTTGATCGATGAAGGCGCTACTCGCGCAGAAACTTCCAAGCGTTTGCAAACCATCGTTGAATACGCCAAACAAAAGCAAGCAGCTTCTGGTGTGAAATTATTGTGGGGCACTGCCAATCTGTTTTCTAACCCACGCTATATGAACGGCGCGTCTACCAATCCAGATTTCAACGTAGTGGCTTATGCCGGTGCGCAATTGAAAGATGCGATTGATGCAACCATCGCACTTGGCGGTGAGAACTACGTGTTCTGGGGTGGCCGTGAAGGTTATATGAGTTTGCTCAATACCGACATGAAACGCGAGCAAGAACATATGGCGCGCTTCCTGACTATGGCTCGCGATTACGCGCGCCGCCAAGGCTTTAAAGGTTATTTCTTCATTGAGCCAAAACCAATGGAGCCTTCAAAGCATCAATACGATTTCGATGCAGAAACAGTAATTGGCTTCTTGCGTCACCACGGTTTGGATAAGGATTTTAAATTGAATCTGGAAACTAACCACGCGACCTTGGCTGGCCACACCATGTGTCACGATATGCAAGCAGCAGCAAACGCTGGCATGTTGGGTTCATTGGATGCTAACCGCGGCGACTACCAAAACGCATGGGACACAGATCAATTCCCTTACAACATCAACGAAACTGTTGAGATGATGTTGGTGTTCTTGCGCGCAGGTGGTTTGCAAGGTGGTGGTGTTAACTTCGATGCAAAAGCGCGTCGTAATTCTCCCGACTTTATCGATTTGTTCTACGGCCATATTGGCGGTATGGATACCTTTGCTCGCGCATTGTTAATCGCTGATAGCTTGATTCAACAATCACCGCTGGAAGGTATGCGCAAAGAGCGTTACTCGTCATTTGATGCGGGTAATGGCGCTGCCTACGAACAAGGTAAATTGACTCTGCAACAACTGGCTGACCTGGGCAACAAAGGCGGCGAGATTGTTCTGCAAAGTGGTCGTCAGGAACTGTACGAAAACGTAATCAATCGTTACATTCGTTAATTCTGGTTGTTAAATCCCAGTTGGTTAACCCTGATTATTTTGGGTTAACCGGGTTTTTCTAGCAAAGCTTAGCCGCTAAACATCGACTCATTAGTGACCAGATGCTTGGCGGCTTTTTTTTAATCTAATAAAAAAGGATGTTGTTACGGTTGCCCCAAAGGCGCTGTTGCTAATGGCAAGAGTGTATTTACTAAATAATGAGTAAAAGTGTTAACCACACGAGGTCAAAACCCAATGAACACAACCACAAAAAAGTTTTATCAAATAAGTATTGCAAGCATGGTGCTAGCCTTGGCTAGTGCCACGACTGTAGCGGCAGAGCCGGTGTATAAAAATCCAGAAAAACCCATCGATGCACGGGTAAAAGATTTGCTCAAACGTATGACCTTAGAGGAAAAGGCGACGCAATTACAAACCGTCTGGGCCGCGCGCCAAAAGCTGGAGACAGATGAGGGTATATTTACCGAAGAGAATGCCAAAGATATTCTAGGTTTAGGTATTGGGCAGGTAGCGCGCCCAGCGGAAAATAAAGCCACTATCTCGATTAATAAAACGCCGGCACAAACCGTTGCGTTCACTAATGCGGTACAAAAATATTTAGTGGAAAAAACCCGTTTGGGTATTCCCGCGATTTTTCATGAAGAGGCCTTGCACGGATTTGCCGCGCGCAACGGCACCAGCTTTCCTCAAGCGATAGGCTTGGCCAGCACCTGGGATGCACAATTAATTCACGATATGTACGCAATTGCTGCACAGGAAGTTCGTGCCGTGGGGGTGCATCAAGCACTAACGCCGATTCTCGATGTGGCGCGCGACCCACGCTGGGGACGCATTGAAGAAACCATGGGTGAGGATCCCTATCTGGTCACGGAATTAGGCGTTGCCAGCATTAAAGGTTTTCAAGGTGATGGTGAAGGTATTGCGCCTAATCGCGTGATTGCCACATTAAAACATTTGGCCGGTCACGGTGAACCGGTTGGTGGTTTAAACACAGCGCCTGCGCCGATTGGTGAGCGCGGCTTGCGCGAAATTTTTCTGCCGCCATTTGAAGCGGCAATCAAAGTGGGCGGTGCGCGTAGTGTGATGGCATCTTACAACGAAATCGATGGTATTCCCTCCCATTCAAATGTTGATTTGCTGCAAAATATTTTACGCGGCGAGTGGGGTTTTGACGGTGTGGTGGTGAGCGACTATTTTGCGATTGCCGAATTGGTTTCGCGCCATAATCTCGCGTCAGACAAATCTGAAGCCGCACTCATGGCAATGAACGCCGGTGTCGATGTAGAGACCCCCGATGGCGACGCTTATAAGACACTGGTGCAATTGGTTAAAGATAAAAAACTCAGTATCAAACAACTCGATACCGCTGTTGCGCGCGTATTGCATGAAAAATTTATGCTTGGTTTGTTTGAAAATCCCTACGTGAAAGAAGAAGGTGTCGAAGAGTTTATCGGCAATGCCAAACATGTTGCCTTTGCACAAATGCTCGCTGAAAAATCAATTGTGTTATTGAAGAATGAAAAAAATATTCTGCCGCTGAATAAGTCCGCATTAAAGTCAGTTGCTTTGATTGGTCCGCATGTGGATGAAACCCTGCTTGGTGGTTACAGCGATGTACCGAAAAAAACCGTCAGTATTTTACAAGGTTTGCAAGAATATCTTGGCACTGAGGTAGCACTTCATCATGAAAAAGGTACCTTGTTGACGACTGAAAAGTGGGCGTCCGATGCGGACTCTGCAGCAGCAAATTCACGCTCCAAGCAGCGTTGGCATACAGATGAGGTGGTGCTTGCAACACCTGCGGACACCAAAGGCATGATTGCCAAAGCCGTTGCCGCAGCGCAAAAAAGTGATGTGGCGATTGTAGTGGTGGGCGATAACGAAGAAACTTCGCGCGAGGCTTGGGCTGAAAGCCATCTGGGGGATCGCACTAGCTTGGAGTTGTTGGGTGAGCAGCAACAGTTGGTTGATGCAGTATTGGCAACTGGCAAGCCAACCGTGGTGGTGTTGATCGGTGGGGGTCCGCTGGCGATTAGCAAACTGGCTGAAACCGCACCGGCCATTCTGCAAGGCTGGTATCTGGGCCAAGAAACTGGTCATGCACTTGCACGAGTTTTATTTGGTGAGGTAAATCCCGGTGGCAAATTGCCGGTGAGTGTGCCGCGCTCAGTTGGTCACTTGCCGGTTTACTACAATTACAAGCCTGCAGCAAAACGTGGTTATGCATTTGATAAAACTGATGCGCTTTATCCATTCGGCTTTGGTTTGAGTTACACGCAGTTTGCATATAAAGATCTGCAGTGGAGTAAAACCAAACTCAGTGCCAATGAATCGGTTGATATTAGCGTAACTATCACCAATACCGGCAAGCGCGCAGGCGATGAAATTGTGCAGCTTTATACCAATGATCCAGTTGCGAGTGTGACTCAGCCAGTAAAACAATTGCGTGGCTTTAAGCGTGTCAGCCTCGCGCCTAATCAATCGGCGCGAGTGACCTTTACACTCTCGGCGAATCAGTTGGGTTTCTATGATCGCAAGATGGATTTTGTGCTGGAACCGGGCAAGATCAATTTGCTGATGGGGGCATCGTCAGCAGATATCCGACTTAAAGGTGAAATCGATATTATCGGTAAGGCTACCAATATCTCCGCCAAAAAAGTCTATTTGACGCCTGTAGTAACCACTCAGCTCTAATTTGTGCGTCACACAGGGATGTGTGTCAGCCATTCAATGATGTCTGCGTTGCGGCATAGTTTTATCCGCCATTTTCTTTTATCCTGCAGCTACCCGTTGGCATATCGCACTCGGGCTTATAGGATATTAAGGAAATCTCTCGTGAAAGAATCCTCTTCTTACTTGCGTATCACCTCGCGTTCTTCGTTTTCTGTATTGCTAGCGTCCACACGTTTGCCCAAGTTGAGCCTCGCGTTTGGCCTCTCCTGTTTACTGGCCGCCTGCGGTGGCGGCGGTGGCGGCGGTGGCGGCGGTGGCGGCGGTGGCGGGA
>CAXAVL010000096.1:0-15333 GCA_963971905.1 uncultured Cellvibrio sp. | reverse complement strand
GGTGCAGAATTTTGGTTTGTTTGGTGATGGGGGTGCTGCTGATCACTTCTGCGTAATTTGAATCTTTCATTAATTGGTAGCTGCCGATTGCGCCGCCAGCAGTGGCAATGCCTGCGCCTAAAATTGTGCCTATAACCATTGATCTGTTCATGTGAATCTCCTGCTGTTTTGCCCCTGAATTCGGGGGATGAGCCAGTGTAGTCAGGCCTCAACTTAACAAAACCTTAATAACAGTGGTGACAGACTCAGCTTGCGGCATAGCCGGCATTTACTCTGTGCGCTGGTCAACATTCGATGTCTGCTGGCATTGCCGATGGCGTAATATCCTGTCTTGGACTTTAATTAACTTTGATCTTTTCTGCGGACCTAACAGCTGCCGGTAAGTGTGCAATAGGTTATAGCTGGTATGGTTTGTTGTGGCTGCAGAGCTGTTAGTATTCCCCCTTATTGATACCGCGTTGACGAGTTTCTGTTTATGTTGAATTTTTCCGCAATTCCCGCCGAGTTACACGCCCAAGCCCAGCGCTACTGGGATCAGTTTGAGGCGGCTATTCAAAGCCAACATTTGGCGCATCCGCGCGACTTGTTGCCAGAGTCGGTTTCTGTCGATGAGTTTTCCCGCCAATTGACCTGCGCATTTGTGGCGAGTGAGTTTATCGCCAAAACCGTGGCGCAGCGGCCGCAGTATTTACTTGAGTTGATGCAGTCTGGCGAATTGTTTGACGTGCAAACCGATGCGCATTTGGATGCATTTGCCGCAGCGGTGAATGCGTGTAATAGCGATATGGAATTGGATAAATGTCTGCGCCACCAGCGGCAGATGGCGATGATTCGAATCATCTGGCGCGATTTGAATCGCATTGCCGATATGCGGGTGATTACAGCGGAGCTGTCGCGTTTTGCGGATAAATCCATTTTGCTTGCGGCGGAGTTTCACTATCGCGCATTGGAAAAAATGTACGGCACACCCATCGGGCGCGAGTCAAATTCAGCGCAGCCGTTTATAGTGTTGGGCATGGGTAAATTGGGCGCGGGTGAATTAAATGTCTCTTCGGATATCGACCTGATTTTTACCTATCCCGAAAGTGGTGAAACCAATCACGCCAGCCGCGCGATTAGCAACCAGGAGTTTTTTATCAAACTCGGACAAAAATTAATTAAGAGTTTGGATACAGTCACTGCCGATGGTTTTGTGTTCCGTGTGGATATGCGTTTGCGCCCCCACGGGCAAAGTGGTGCGCTGGCGATGAGTTTTGCGGGCATGGAAGATTATTACCAAACCCAGGGGCGCGAGTGGGAGCGCTATGCAATGATCAAGGCGCGCACAGTGGCGATGGCGGGCGGCGAAGGACAAATCGCCGCGCGCAAGTTGCTGCGCAAAATGTTGCAGCCGTTTACCTATCGCCAATATATCGATTTCAGTGCAATTGAATCCCTGCGTGAAATGAAGGGTTTAATTGCGCGGCAAGTGCAGCGCAAGGGCATGAACCTAGATGTGAAATTAGGTGAGGGCGGCATCCGCGAAGTGGAATTTGTGGTGCAGGTATTTCAATTAATTCGCGGCGGGCGCGATGCGCGTTTGCGCAAACGTAAAGTGCCGGTGCTGCTGCCGTTTTTAGAGCAGGAAAATTATTTGCCGCCGGGCGCGGGTTCGGCTTTGCTTGAAGCCTATATTTTTTTGCGCAATACCGAGCATGCGATTCAAGGCTTTCAGGATAAACAAACCCAATCCCTGCCGACTGATCCGGTCGGGCAATTGCGTTTGGCCTGGGTGATGGGCTTTGACACTTGGGATAGTTTTTTTGCAACGCTCAGCCGCTATCGCCAGTGTGTCAATGCCGAATTTAAAGCGGTGATTGCCGCACCCGAGGAAGAGGATTCCATCGACCAAAAAGTACTGAATTTTTGGTTGGGTTTATGGGAGGGCAGCTTGCAGGGTGAAGACGCGATAAGCGCACTGGAGGCATTTGATATTGAAGGCGCGGCGGCATTGCTAAAAAACCTCGCCGATTTGCGCGAAAGCCGCACGATTTTGTCGATGCAGGCGAGCAGCCGCACCCGCCTTGAGGCTTTCATTCCGCGCTTGTTGCAAGCCTTGGTGCACGAGGCGCAGCGCGGCAAGTTGCCGTTGACTATCGCTGAAGCCTTTGCGCGCATAGTGCCGCTGATTGAAGCGATTGCGCGCCGCAGTGCCTATTTGGTGCTGCTGGTGGAGAACCCTACCGCCGTGCAGCAGCTTATCAGTCTTTGCGCCGCCAGCCCTTGGATCGCCGATCAGCTTACGCAATACCCGGCGCTGCTTGATGAATTATTAACGCCCGAGAGCCTCTATACCCCGCCCGATAAAGATTTGCTGCGCGATGAGTTGCGCCGCGATGTACTGCGCTTGAATTGGGATGATCTGGAAGGTCACATGGAAGCGCTGCGCTACTTTCGCTCGGCCCATGCTTTGCGGGTGGCAGCGAGTGAAGTAACTGGCGTGCTGCCGTTGATGAAAGTGAGCGACTACCTCACCTGGATTGCCGAAGTGGTTCTGGAGCATGTGCTGCAATTGAGTTGGGAGCATTTGGTCGAGCGCCATGGTCGCCCCAAGCGCGCCGATGGTTCGGTGGATACATCGCCGGATTTTGTGATTGTCGGTTACGGCAAACTGGGTGGAATCGAATTGGGCCATGGCTCGGATCTGGATTTGGTGTTTGTCCACAACACCGATGCCAATCTCAGCAGCGACGGCGAACGCTCCATCGACAACATTACCTTTTATACCCGCCTCGGTCAGCGCATTATCCATGTGCTCAATACCTACACGCCCTCGGGCAAGCTTTACGAAGTGGATATGCGGTTGCGCCCGTCCGGCAACTCGGGGCTGCTGGTGACTTCGCTCGCCGCGTTTGAAAAATATCAAGCCAATGAAGCTTGGACTTGGGAGCACCAGGCGCTGGTGCGGGCGCGAGTGGTGGCGGGTGATGCGCGCTTGGCTGAGCTGTTTGATGCAGTGCGCCAGCGGATTCTGTCGCAGTCGCGGGATTTGGATCAGCTGCGTACCGATGTGAGCGACATGCGCCGCAAAATGCGCGAGCAGTTGGGTAGCGAGGGGAAATCCAAAGCAAATGCGCTAAACAGCTCCAAAGCCCCCGCGTTATTTAATTTGAAACAGGATGCCGGTGGTATCGTGGATATTGAATTTATGGTTCAATACGCGGCTTTGGCTTGGGCCGCTAAGGCGCCTGAGATCATCCGGTACACGGACAACATTCGCATACTCGGATCACTGGAAGAGGCAGGCTTACTCGATGCCCAGTCCGTGGCCCACCTGATCGCGGCTTACAAAGCATACCGATCCACCGGGCACCGCCTCGCGCTACAGCGACAAGAGGCGGTACTAGAAGGCGACAATCACTTCCTGAGCGAGCGCGCGCAAGTCACCGCTTTGTGGCAGCAGCTAATCGATCACGACTGATAGATCGCCCCGAATAGAATGCAGTGCACGGCTGAGGCTGAGCCTGACAATTCCCAACACAGACTTTTTTACACAGAAATCTTAACAAAGAATTTGGAGTTGCTATGTCTTTTGCCGATCGCGACGGCGTTATATGGCTTGATGGTGAACTCATTCCCTGGCGCGATGCCAAGGTTCACGTCTTAACCCACACACTGCATTACGGTATGGGTGTTTTTGAAGGCGTGCGCGCTTATAAAAGCGACACTATGGGCACTAGTATTTTCCGTCTGCAAGAACACACTGATCGCCTGTTCCGCTCAGCGCACATCATGCGCATGAAAATGCCCGTCACTAAAGATGTGGTGAACGAAGCGCACAAAATGGTGGTGCGTGAAAACGGTTTGGCCGAAGCCTATTTGCGCCCTATGGCGTTTTACGGTTCTGAAGGCATGGGCTTGCGCGCCGATAATTTAAAAGTACATGTGATGGTTGCCGCTTGGCACTGGCCGTCGTACATGTCGCCGGAGGCGCGCGATCAGGGTATCCGCATTCGCACTTCCAGCTACACTCGCCACCATGTGAATATTTCCATGTGTAAAGCAAAAGCCAACGGCCACTACATCAACTCATTGCTCGCTTTACAAGAAGCGCTGGACAGTGGTTGCGAAGAAGCGCTGTTGCTCGACGCTGAAGGTTATGTAGCAGAAGGCAGCGGCGAAAATTTCTTCTTGGTGCGCGATGGCATCATCTACACACCGGAATTGACGTCTTGTCTCGATGGCATCACCCGCAACACCATTTTCCAATTGGCGGCTGATTGCGGTTATACCATCAAAGAAAAACGCATCACCCGCGATGAAGTGTACATCGCCGACGAAGCATTCTTTACTGGTACTGCGGCAGAAGTATTGCCGATCCGCGAGTTGGATGGTCGTATTATTGGCGAAGGTCGCCGCGGTCCGATCACTACCCGGTTGCAGGATTTGTATTTCAAATCCGTGCGCGGCGAATTGCCCGAGCACACCAACTGGTTGGCGCCGGTTGCAAAATAAAGTACGCCATAACGGAGCCGAATGGCTCCGTTATCGTTTTGGTGTTATGTGTTTTTTATTAATGGTTCTGCGTTAATACTGCTGCTGTTATTGTTCAACTTTGAATGAACTCTCGCCTATGACTGACATTGACTTTCCTGCTGAGCTAAAACAAATCCAAAAAATTTTGGTGATTGGCCCCGCGTGGATTGGCGATATGATGATGGCGCAAACCTTGTTTAAATTACTCAAGTTGCGCAACCCGCAAGTGCGCATCGATGTGCTTGCCTCGGGGTGGACACGTCAATTACTTGCGTGCATGCCGGAAATTCATGATGTGATTGATATGCCGCTCGGCCACGGCACTTTTGGTTTGCGCGAGCGACGTGCACTGGGGAAATCCCTCGCCGGCCATGGTTATGAGCAGGCGATTGTTTTACCCAATTCTTGCCAATATTCCACTGCGCACCGGCTGGCGTGGCGAGTTGCGCTACGGCTTGTTAAATGATGTACGCGTGCTGGATAAAAAACGTTATCCATTAATGGTGCAACGTTACGCCGCATTAGCCTTGCCTAAAAATACCGCACCGCTAACAGAATTTCCTTTTCCAGAATTAAAAATTGATCAAACCCAGCGGCCACAATTATTAACAAAGTTTGCATTGCAGCTTCAGCGCCCGGTGTTGATACTTTGCCCAGGTGCAGAATACGGCCCCGCCAAGCGTTGGCCAGAACATTATTTTGCTGAAGTGGTCGACGAAAAAATTCGCGCCGGTTGGCAAGTCTGGTTAATGGGGTCTGCAAAAGATCATCCGGTAGCCGATGCCATCCGCAATTTATTATTAGATGAAGAGCGTGCGCAGTGTTACAACCTTGCCGGTGGCACCAGCCTCGCCGAGGCGATTGAATTAATGGATTGCGCTGATGCAGTGCTGAGCAATGATTCGGGTTTAATGCATATAGCGGCGGCGCTGCAAAAACCGCTTGCCGTTATTTACGGCTCTACCTCGCCCGAACATACACCGCCGCTGACGCAGCAGGTGAGTATTATCAGCAATCAAATCGAATGCTCGCCGTGTTTTGAGCGTGAATGCCCGAAGGTGCATCATAAATGTCTGCGTGAATTAATGCCGCAGCAAGTATTAACGGCGCTCAACGCGCTTGTTGCTCAAACTGCGGTAGTTACCGTGGAAGATGCTAAATGAAATTAGCGTTTGTTATTTTTCGCTATTTTCCCTTTGGCGGTTTGCAGCGCGATATGCTGGCCATTGCCCAAGCGGCAGTTGAGCGCGGTCATCAAGTGAACATTTTTTGTGGTGACTGGCAGGGTGAAAAAATCTCCGGTATCAATGTCATCGAAATAAAAAGCTCAGGTTTTTTTAATGTCGCTGGTGTAAAAAATTTTGTCACTGCATTTCAACAACAATTTCAGCGCGAACATTTTGATTTGTTAATCGGCTTTAACAAAATGCCGGGGCTGGATGTGTATTTTGCCGGTGACAGTTGTTTTGCGCACAAGGCATACCGCGAGCGAAATTGGCTGTATCGTTTGTCGCCGCGCGCGCGGTTATACCTCGCCTATGAGCGAGCAGTGTTTGCCGAGTCCAGCACAACCCATATTCTTTCGCTGGTCGCCAGTGAGCAACAACAGTTCGCACGTTATTACGCAACCCAACCCGAACGTTTTCACGCACTGCCACCGGGAATTTCAGCGGCGCACTTGGCGTGTGCTAATCCGAGTGCAGCTCGCGCGGCTTTGTGCCATGAATTGGGTTTGTCGCGCGAAACCAAAATCATTTTGTGTTTGGGTTCCGGTTACAAAACCAAAGGGGTTGATATCAGTATTAACGCCTTTGCTGAATTAATCAAAATGACTGCCGATAAAATCGCCCTAGTGATTGTTGGTAAAGATGATCCGCATAGTTATCGCCAACAGGCCGTGCAGGCGGGAATTGAACTAAAAGTGTTTTTTCTGGGGCCTCGCAGCCCTGTAGGAGCGTTACTGCATGCTGCCGATGTGCTTTTGCATCCTGCGCGCAAAGAACTTGCTGGCAATGTAATTTTGGAGGCAATGCTCTGCGGTGTTCCGGTTGTAGTGTCTGATCATTGCGGTTATGCGCATTATGTTGCTGATTGGAACATGGGGGAATTAATTCCCGTGAACGCAACTCCGTTTGCGATTGCGCAATTGGCTGCTGCCACTCTCGCGGTTGACCCAGCTATATGGCATGAGCGCGCTGAAAGTTTTGCGCAGACTAGCGATGTGTTTTCCCGGCCTGCAGTTGCAGTTGCAGCGCTGGAAAAAATAGTGACTGCCAAAAGGCATGTGCTCGCAAATTTTTCGTGCGTGCAGACTCCTGCAGGGCATGATGTGATTCTGCGCGATGAATTAATCGATAGCTGGAAAGGGCAGGATGTATTTTCCTTGATGGAAAACATGCAGGGAACGATCGCTCGTGAGATGAAAGATCGCCAGACGCTGCGTTTTGAAATGAATGGGCGGGGCTACTATCGCAAATGGCATCGCGGTGTGGGTTGGCCGGAAGTCATTAAAAATTTGCTGCAGTTGCGCTTGCCAGTCTTGGGCGCAAGTAATGAGTGGAATGCGCTAAATAAATTGCGTGCGCTGAATATTCCCAGCTTGATCCCTGTTGCCTATGGTGTGCGCGGTAAAAATCCGGCGCGGCAACAGTCGTTTATCGTGACCCGTGAATTGACTGATGTGATTCAGCTGGATCATTTTTTTGAGCAGTATTCAGTGGGGATTAAGGCCAAGCGGCGCATTTTGGCGGGTCTGGCGCGCATCGCGCGTGAACTGCATGCTGCAGGTATTAATCATCGCGATTTTTATCTGTGTCATTTTATGTTGAAAACAACATTTATCGCTGATCAGGAGCAAGCGCCGGAAATCTACTTGGTTGATCTGCATCGCGCCCAGTTGCGGCCACGAGTACCAGAGCGTTGGCTGATAAAGGATTTGGGCGGCTTGTTGTTTTCCTCGTTAAACTTACGTTTTTCTCAGCGCGACTACTGTTATTTTATGCGGATTTATTTTGCCGAAAACCTGCGTGCTGTTTTTACACAACAAAAAACTCGGTTGGGAAAAATCGCCGTGCGTGCCTGTACAACCTATCGCCGCGATTTCGGTCATGAACCACTGTTGTTTGCTCAAAGGAATTAATGTTTTGATGAAACTGTTGCAGCGCGAGTGGCGCGAACAAAAGTTGTTGGCTTGGTCATCTGCTGGCTTGTGGGTGTTTATCGCGGCGTTTTTATGGTCGCCTTCGCGCGATGGGCTGGAAGCAATTTACGCACTCGCATTTTTTATACCTATGGTGCTTGTATTGCCCTGGCGTAAAACAGAATTTCATCAATATGGCGGTTGGTTTAGTGCGTCTGCATTGGCTTATGCAACATGGAGTTGCATGACTAGCCTGTGGGGCGATGGTGCAGGTTTTTTAATCTTGCAACTTTTTATTCTCGCTTCCTGGCTGTTGGGTTCTGCTTGGGTGCTACACAAAAAAGTGCCGGATTTGAATAAGTTATTGCAATGGTTTTTATGGTTAGGTGCCGCGACCGCGCTGGTAAATATTACAGTATTTTATGCGAGCCATCCGCTGGCAGCGCGATTGGAAGGAATTACTATTGCGCGCGCACCAACCTTGGTTGGGCAAGTCTACGGTGTGGTGGCATTGGTTGGAATTTTATTGTCTTGGCGTATCGATTGCTTCAAATGTGCGCTTGGAATATCACTCGCCTGTATTCCGGCGCTGGCCGCGCTGGGTTTATCGCAAAGCCGCGGGCCCTTGTTGGCCTTGGTAGTGGTGTTGGCAATCGGTGTTTTTTTGCTGCGTCCTGCGTGGAAAATTTTGTGGGTGCAGTGTGTTGCGGCGCTGCTCGGTTTAGTTGTGTTATTTCTGTTTTTTCCGCTCGATCAATTATTGTTGGAGCGCGGCGCCTCATTTCGCGATCAAATCTGGCTTGATGTGATTGCGCAAATGCGCGCCGAACCCAGTTTGTTTTTGTGGGGCATAGGTATGGGCGAGGCTACCGACATTATGACCTCTGCTGGCGAGTATCATCATGCCCACAATGCTTGGCTGGATATTTTTTATCGCACGGGTGCAATTGGTTTGTGTCTGGCTGCAGTGCATTTGCTGCTGCTGTTGTGGGCTGCGCGCCGCCATCCGCAATTGGTGCCGCTTGTACTTTGGCTTGTTTATGGCTGCGCGTGCCTATTTGTAGATTCGCGCAGTTTATTTTGGGAGATAGATGCCAAGTGGCTGCTCTATTGGGTGCCCGCTGCGTTATTGGCCGCACTTATGCCGCGTGCAGCGACCAATACTCCCCTAGTTGCAAAAACTAAATCTATCACTGGATAAGTTATGAGCTCCGATCAGAAAAAAAGTACTGTCATTGGCGATACGTCGGCTTGGGTCGTCTATAAACGCCTGCTGACTTATGTAAAGCCTTATTGGTTTTTGTTTGTGGTGGGGTTTATTGGTTTTGCGCTCTATGGCCTGTCCAATAAATTATTTGTTCACACCTTGGAAAACTTGATTCACGTTATTTCGGATAACAATCCTGCAGATCGCTATCTGGTGCCTTTGCAAGTGATGGGGATTACGGTGCTGCGTAGTATTGGTGCTTTTCTTGGCGCTTACTATTTATCCAAGATTGCCTTTAGTGTGATTCACAATTTGCGCACCCAAGTGTTCAACCATATGACGCAATTGCCGACGGCACATTTTGATAAAAGCAGTTCCGGTCATCTTATTTCAGTGATTACTTACAATATTAATGGCGTTACGTCGGCGGCAACCGATGCGTTAAAAATTTCGTTGCGCGAAGGTCTGACAGTGATTTTTTTATTCGCAACTTTGATTCAAATGGATTGGAAGTTGACGATGATTTTTATTTTGATCGCTCCCGTGATTGGCTTGCTAGTTTCTATTGTTGGCAAGCGTCTGCGTCGCCTGAGCAACAAAGTGCAGAACTCAGTGGGCGATATCACCCAGGTAACTGGCGAGATGATTAATGGTGTGCGGGTAATGCGCAGTTTTGGCGGTGAAGAATATGAAAAGCAGCGCTTCGAATCTGCCAGCAAAAAAAATTATCAACAGAATATGAAAATTGTGGTGACCGCCGCAGCGAATACGCCGCTGATTCAATTAATTGTTGCAGCTGCCATGGCGGCGTTGATTTTTATCGCGCTGAGCTTTATGGAAATTGCCGATCCGGCGCGATTCGTCGCCTATATGACCGCAGCCGGAATGATGCTGCCTTCTATGCGCCGTTTGGGTGAAGTGGCGCCTGCAGTGCTAAAAGGTGTAGCCGCGGCTGATAGCGTGTTTACCTTACTGGACACCCCGGTCGAAAACGATCAGGGTGCGCATCAAGTGGCGCGTGTTAAGGGTGATGTTGAACTAAAAAATGTAACGTTTTGTTATGCCAGCCAGCCCGTGCCCGCGTTGAATAATATCAATTTAAATGTGCGTGCTGGTGAGGTCGTGGCACTAGTGGGGCGCTCAGGTAGCGGTAAATCCACGCTGGTTGGGCTACTTAACCGTTTTCATGATTTAAGCTCTGGCGATATTTTAATTGATGGCATCTCAGTGAGTGACTACACCCTGGCTTGTTTGCGTGAACAAGTGGCGCTGGTGAACCAGCAGGTGACCTTGTTTAACGACACGGTTGCGGGCAATATTGCTTACGGTAGTTTGCAGACGCGTTCACTCGATGAAATTCGTCGCGCTGCTGATGCGGCTTACGCCACGGAGTTTATCGAACAATTACCTGAGGGTTTTAATACGATAATTGGTGAAGCAGGAGCGCGTTTATCGGGCGGCCAGCGTCAACGTTTGGCCATCGCTCGCGCACTGTTAAAAAATGCGCCAATTTTAATTTTGGACGAGGCTACCTCGGCACTCGATAACGAGTCTGAGTATTACATTCAGGCAGCGCTGAGTACGGTTATGAAAGGCCGCACGACTTTTGTGGTTGCGCACCGATTATCTACCATTGAGCAGGCCGATCGTATTATTGTGATGGATCATGGTGAAATACTCGAGCAGGGCACTCATGTGCAATTGCTGGCGCTAAATGGGCATTATGCAAGGCTCCACGCCAAGCAGTTTAGTGAAGAGGAGCTCCCGCCAGAGCAGCCGGAGGTCTAATATGCAAGTAACGGCAATTATTGATTATATTGGAGGGGTGGTTTTAATGGACTACAACTATCGGAGTTACTTATGCATCTGACAATGCCTTATTTTGAACGTGCTCATCTAGTGGTAGTAGGCGATTTGATGCTGGATCGCTATTGGCACGGCGCAAGCTCCCGCATCTCACCTGAAGCACCGGTGCCGGTTGTCAAAGTGAATCAAACCGAAGATCGCCCCGGCGGTGCAGGTAACGTCGCCCTCAATATGGCTGCCTTGGGTTGTGGTGTCTCGCTGATTGGTGTTGTCGGTGACGACGAAGCCGGTCAAATCCTCTACAGCCGCTTACGGGCAGCCAAAATCCACACTAATTTCCAGATCTCCAGAACCAAGCCTACCATCACTAAACTGCGTGTAGTCAGCCGTCATCAACAGCTGCTGCGCATGGATTTTGAAGAAAAATTTGACGCTGGCGATAGCTCCGAATTTGTAGAAAAAGTAAAAGGGCTGATTAATCGTACCGATGCCTTGGTCTTGTCGGATTATGCCAAGGGTAGCTTGCTTGACTGCCAATCCCTGATTCGCATGGCGCGCGACGCGGGTATTCCGGTATTAGTTGACCCAAAGGGCAGCGATTTCAGCCGCTACCGTGGCGCAACTATCTTGACCCCTAATTTTCAGGAGTTCGAAGCCGTAGTTGGCAAGTGCACCAGTGAGCAGGATATGGTCAGCAAAGGCGAGGAGCTGATGCAAGCGCTGGACCTGCAAGCGCTATTAGTGACCCGTGGCGAGCAGGGCATGACACTTTTACGTCACCATCAGCCGGAGCTGCATTTGCCTGCACGTGCACGCGAAGTATTTGATGTCACCGGTGCTGGCGATACGGTGATAGCTACTCTCGCGGCAGTGATTGCTTCTGGGCAAACCTTGCCGGAAGCTACAGCGCTCGCCAATTTGGCGGCAGGTATAGTGGTTGGCAAGATGGGTACTGCGACGGTGAGTGCACCCGAGCTTCGCCGCGCGATTATTGCTGAACAGGGCGCCGAGCGCGGAGTGGTAACGGAAGAGCAGCTGTTGTTGGCACTGGAAGATGCACGGGCCAGCGGTGAAAAGATTGTTTTCACTAACGGTTGCTTCGATATCATCCACGCCGGTCATGTTGGTTATTTAGAAGAGGCGCGCAAACAGGGCGATCGGCTGGTGCTGGCAGTAAATTCCGATGCCTCCATTCGTCGTCTTAAAGGTTCTGGTCGCCCGATCAACCCGCTGGATCGCCGTATGGCAGTGCTTGCCGGGTTGGAAGCGGTAGATTGGGTCGTGCCGTTTGATGAAGATACACCTGAGCGGTTATTGCGCAGGGTCAAGCCAGATGTGTTAGTTAAAGGCGGCGATTACACTGAGGACCAGGTTATTGGCAGTCAAATCGTCAAAGCTTATAACGGCTCGGTAAAGGTGTTGAGCTTTTACGATAATTGTTCCACCACCTCGATTGTGAACAAGATTTTGCGCCAATAAATCGAGTAGTAAATAGTCAACGGGCGGATCCTTTTGTAACTAGACTTCGTATACACGAATAACTATTTATATAAAGGTGTCCCTGTGTACAGCTACTCTCCCTCCCAAGCTATCAGTCGCGATGGCTTAATAGACTTCGTTATTAATTATCGTCTATACATCGATCGCATAATGCTGTGGGTTACTTTCGGAGCTTGGGCGCTATCGCTCTTTTACGCTTGGGCTCATGACACCTGGATATTAGCGATAATAGTTGGCGGTTTGTTTACTGGCATCAACTGGTTTGCCATTACAGTGCTTAAACACGCCCGCCTCACTCCCTGCGTAATTGCTGTCGTTTACATGTTGTTTATCTCCCTCCACGTACACCAGCTGAAAGGTATGATTGAGGCACACTTTGGCTACTTCGTACTAATTGCAACCTTGTTTACTTATTTGGATTGGCGTCCGCTTATATTTGCCGCAGTTGCTGCTGCAGTATTACATGTGGCAATACATATGATGCAAATGGCGGGGATGAATATCTACCTCTTTCCAGAGCACATGCACTCTTGGGGTATTGTCGCTATGCACGCGTTTTATGTGGTGATCGAAACCGCGGTGTTGGTGGTGCTAGTTAAACTGGTGAGTCGTCTGTTGGTAGTGGCTCAGGAGCTGGTGGGCGTTACTAAAAATATGATTGTGAATGAGCGTCAGGTTGATTTAAGTGTGCGAGCCAGCGTGCGTAACAATGCGATTCTGGATCAACTTAATTGGTTGTTGGATAGTATTTCCAGCACTATTAAATTGGCCATTACCGCTCGTAATCAGGCAGATCAAAATCTTGGTGAATTGGCTGGTAATACTGAGAGTCTAGTTAAAATTGCCAACCAGTCGCACAATGCCAGCGATGTTATTCAAGTTGCCACCGATAATATGCATGGTTCATTTGTGGAAGTGGCAGCGCAAGTTCAACGTGCGGCGGAGCTGGCAGAGGATGCTGTTAATGCTCAAATTGAAGGTAAGGCTGCAGTTAAAACTTCGCGCGAAGGAATAGCGGATTTATCGCGTATTCTTGGTGATACAGCGGAGGCTATTGATAGCCTTTCCAAGGATTGCGAAGCAGTGACCACGACTCTTTCCGAAATTCAAGGCATTGCAGAGCAAACCAATCTATTGGCGCTCAATGCGGCAATAGAGGCTGCTCGTGCTGGTGAGCAAGGGCGAGGCTTCGCGGTAGTTGCCGATGAAGTAAGAGCCTTGGCGCGGCGCACGCAGGTGTCCACCGAAAATATCAAAGTAATCGTAGGCCGTTTGGTGTCCGGTTCGGCCAATTCTGTACAGGCGATGAGTCAGAGTCGCGCGCGGGTAATGGAAAATGTAGCTAACTCACAATCGGTAGAGCAGGTGTTTGAACGTATAGCAACGGCGATTGCTGAAATTAATAGCATCAGTCAGCAAATTGCCACAGCGACCGAGGAACAAACCCAGACCTCTGCATCAATCACTCGTCAAACTAGTGATCTTAATAATTTAAGTGTTCAAGCAGCCGACATAGTCAACCGGAATCGGCAAATGATCCAGCATCTTCAGGTTGCTTTTGGGGAGTTGCAATCTGCACTGACCAAGTTTGGTTAAATGCGAAAATTGATCCGACATAAAAGGCCCCCGGCGGTGTTAACGACGGGGGCTTTTTATGTGCGATAGTTCCTAGCAAGGCTCGTTTAAGCTGCCAGCTCCAAAATCTCACGCGATGCTTCAGGGGTGATGGCTCCATGTTCACCCAGCGCTAGCAAGTCGTGCTTAATCAGCATATCGACCAGTTTGGGGATCGACTCGCGTCCAACACCATAACCGCTAAGGCTGGTCGGGGTGCCCATTTGTTCAAAGAAGTTTTTGGTTGCGGCGATGGTGGCGTCGATCAGTGCATCTTCATCTGTGTGATTTAAGTTCCACACGCGGCGACCATATTGCAATATTTTTGCGCGTTTTTTATCGCGCTGGTGCTGCATCAACGCAGGTAAAACAACGGCGAGAGTTTGCGCGTGATCAAGCCCGTGCATGGCAGTTAGCTCGTGGCCAATCATATGAGTTGCCCAATCCTGCGGTACACCAACACCGATCAAACCGTTTAAGGCCATAGTCGCTGCCCACATCACATTGGCGCGCACTGCGTAATTGGTTGGCTCTTTGAGTGAGCGTGGGCCTTCTTCGATGAGGGTCATCAACAAGCCTTCGGCAAACCGATCCTGTACTTTGGCATCGACGGGATAGGTTAGATACTGTTCCATGATGTGGACAAAAGCATCGACCGCACCATTGGCTATTTGGCGCGGCGGCAAACTATAGGTTGTGGTAGGGGCGAGAATGGCAAATTGGGGATAAACCAACGGGCTGCCGAATGCCAGCTTTTCCTGGGTCGCAGCTTTCGTAATGACCGAGTTGCCATTGCTCTCGGTGCCTGTTGCAGGCAGAGTGAGCACGCAGCCAATGGGTAAGGCGCTATAAAAAGGTTGGTTTTTGGCCATGATGTCCCAAGGTTCACCTTCAAAATTTACTGCTGCCGCTATCAGTTTGGTGCCGTCAATAACGCTGCCGCCACCAACGGGTAACAGGAAATCAATTTTCTCTTTTTTGACCAGCTCGACGGCTTTCATCAAGGTTTCGTAGTGGGGGTTAGGTTCGATACCGCTGAACTCAAACCAGGTTTTGCCTTCCAGTGCTTTGACTACCTGATCATAGACGCCATTTTTTTTGATTGAGCCGCCGCCATAGGTCAGCAAGATTCGTGCGTTGGCTGGGATAAGATTGGCTATCTCTTTGATTTGACCCTCGCCAAAGACAATTTTGGTCGGGTTGGAAAAAGTGAAATTCTGCATGAACTGTATCTCCGGATGTGATCTGGTGTACTAGTGGGCTGCGACTCTACTAGTCAGCGGTTAGTAACTCGATCTGGTTTACGCAAATTTACTAGTTTGAGATGACTATATTGCCATCATCAATATGGAAATTTAGCGGGGTTAATGCGCGGCCATTGCACGGGCCTGCGACACACTTACCGGTTTCAATTACAAATAGGGCGCCGTGATTGGCGCATTGAATCATGCTGCCGCTGCTGTCGAGAAACTGATCATCAACCCATTCGAGGGGGATGCCAAGATGAGGGCAGCTATTTTGGTAGAGGTAAATTTTACCCCGCTGTTTGACG
>CAXAVL010000095.1:0-15380 GCA_963971905.1 uncultured Cellvibrio sp. | reverse complement strand
CCTGCCGATATGGTTGACGACGTTGAGTTGTACCGTGGCCAATTGATCGAAACTGCGGTAGAAATGGACGACGACTTGATGATGTCTTACATGGAAGGCGAAGAACCTTCTGTCGACGATATTAAGCGTTGCATCCGTAAAGGTACTTTGGAACTGGCATTCTTCCCAACTTACTGTGGCTCTGCCTTTAAAAACAAAGGCATGCAATTGTTGCTGGACGCGGTAGTTGAATACTTGCCAGCTCCGCACGAAGTTAACCCACAGCCTTTGACCGACGAAGAAGGCAATCCCAACGGCAAATTCGCTATCGTTAGTGCCGATGAGCCGTTCCGCGCTTTGGCATTCAAAATTATGGATGACCGTTTCGGGGCCCTGACTTTCTGCCGTATTTACTCTGGCCGCCTGAACAAAGGCGACACCATTCTTAACTCCTTTACCGGCAAAACCGAGCGCGTAGGCCGCATGGTTGAAATGCAGGCAAACGAGCGTAACGAATTGAACAGCGCTGAAGCGGGCGACATTATTGCTATCGTAGGCATGAAGAACGTGCAAACTGGTCACACCCTGTGCGATCCAAAGCATGAATGTACGCTTGAAGCGATGGTATTCCCTGAGCCAGTAATCTCTATTTCGGTAACTCCGAAAGACAAGGGTTCAGTTGAGAAAATGGGCATCGCCATTGGTAAAATGGTTGCAGAAGACCCAACCTTCCGCGTTGAAACCGACGTAGATTCAGGTGAAACCATCCTTAAAGGTATGGGTGAATTGCACTTGGATATTAAAGTAGACATCCTGAAGCGTACTTACGGTGTTGAGTTGATCGTAGGTCAACCACAGGTTGCTTACCGCGAAACCATTACTCGCGAAATCGCCGACAGCTACACCCACAAGAAGCAATCTGGTGGTTCTGGTCAGTACGGTAAGATCGACTACACCATTAAACCAGGCGAGCCAAACACTGGCTTCACCTTCACCACCTCTTGTGTGGGCGGTAGTGTTCCAAAAGAATTCTACCCAGCAATCGAGAAAGGTTTCCGCTCAATGATGGCCACCGGCCCATTGGCTGGCTTCCCGGTATTGGACGTTGTGATCGATGTAAACGATGGTGCATTCCACGCCGTTGACTCCTCGGCAATCGCGTTTGAAATCGCTGCTAAAGGCGCTTTCCGTCAATCTATGCCTAAAGCTGGCCCACAATTGCTTGAGCCAGTGATGAAGGTTGATGTGTTCTCTCCAGAAGATCACGTAGGTGATGTAATTGGTGACCTGAACCGTCGTCGCGGCATGATCTCTGGTCAAGAAGCTGGCGTTACCGGTGTACGCATCAAAGCTGACGTTCCTCTTTCAGAAATGTTTGGCTACATCAGCACCCTGCGTACCATGACCTCTGGTCGCGGTCAGTTCTCTATGGAGTTCTCTCACTACTCCGCATGCCCTGCGAACGTATCTGAAGCAGTAATTGCCAAAGAGAAAGAAAAGAAAGCAGCTGCCGCTAAGTAAGTTTTAGCAAGCAGCAAAAAAGCCCCGGCAGTGTGAATTGCCGGGGCTTTTTTATGGTCGATAACAATCCGCAAGAGAATAGCCAACAGTGAGCAGCGATACAAAAATCAAACTTGGCAAACGCTTACAGCACATTGAAGCCATGGTGAGCGAACACTACGATCACATCTGGGACTGCTGCTGCGACCATGGATTATTAGGTGCTGCGTTACTCTCGCGGCAAGCCGCATCACACATTCATTTCGTGGATGTAGCGCCCGCACTGATGCACGCACTGGAAATTAAACTCTCTCAATTTTATCCCACAAACACTGAATCAAATTCACACTGGCACACACATTGTCTGGATGCGACAACCCTGCCCTTGCAAGACTTCAACGGTAGACATCTAGTAATCATTGCCGGTATAGGCGGCGACTTGATGACCGAACTGGTTACAGCGATACACCAAAAAAATCCAACATTCGATATCGATTTCCTACTCTGCCCTGTACACCACCAATTCACCCTGCGGCAGCAACTAATCCAGCTGGACTTCAGTCTGAAAAACGAAAGACTCATCACTGAGAACCAACGTTTTTATGAAATCCTATTAGTATCCACAACCGACAATCCACACGCAAAAATACACCCTGTTGGCAGCCTGATTTGGCAAAGCAACACGCCACAACAAAGCAAAATTGCAGGCAATTACTTACAAAAGACCTTAGCTCACTACAACAAAAACCAACTAAACCCCGAGGCCGCGGTACAGCATATTATTGATGCATATAGCGCTATTACGATTCCACCCCACAACTATTGAGCCAACGCACGGCGTAAGCTCCAGCACTTTTTGGGTTTCACACCAAAGTAATGATATGTAATAAATTTAAGCCCAAGCTGACAACAGTAAATTTTTACGCAATCATTCACCTCCGGTTTCAAAACACCAGCAACATTAAAATAATATTATTTTCGGCATCTAATTTCGGTCTCTACCACTTACAAAGTGACTTAAGGGTTACCACACCCTTAATCACTTTAATAAAATAATTGGGAGACAAATGTGAAAAAAACCTATCCACTACTGTTAAGCGCGCTCTTGCTAATAATAAGTAGCGCCAGCCAAGCTGACACCAAAAAACAATGCACTCCGCATTTAGGCAACGCCTTTGTTAAGCATTGCCAGCAGTGGGCGCAAGGCATTGAAGGTCAACGCAAAGCCGACCTCGGCAACGGAAAATATTTAAATCCCATAATGGCGGGTGATCACCCCGACCCCAGCGTGCTCAAAGACGGTGACGACTACTACATGACGTTTTCATCGTTCGAGGCCTACCCTGCCCTCACTATTTGGCATTCAAAAGATTTGGTGAATTGGCAACCCATAGCGCCGGCACTGACAAAATATGTTGGCAGTATTTGGGCACCGGAACTGACCAAACACAACAACCGTTTTTATTTGTATATCCCGGCAAAATTACCAGGCAACAATAATATTTACGTTATCTGGGCGGACGATATTCGCGGCCCCTGGTCGGAACCTGTTGCACTCAATAATGACCGAATTGATCCGGGTCATATTGTCGGTGAGGACGGTAAGCGCTATTTGTTTTTATCCCACGGCGACCGCGTGCAACTAAGTGATGACGGATTAAAAATAGTGGGCGAGATGGAACATGTATACGACGGCTGGCAATATCCCGAAGAGTGGGATGTAGAAAGCTACGCGCAAGAAGGCCCTAAAATGATGAAACATGGGGGCTACTATTACATGACCCTCGCGCTCGGAGGCACCGCTGGCCCACCGACTGGCCATATGGTAGTGTCGGCACGCTCAAAATCCATTCACGGCCCATGGGAGAACTCTCCCTACAATCCGATTATCCGCACCGAATCCGCCGCAGAAAAATGGTGGTCAAAAGGTCACGCCACTTTAGTAGAGGGCCCCACTAGCACCAACAGAAAACCCGAGTGGTACATGATGTATCACGCCTACGAAAATGGTTTTTACACCCTTGGCCGCCAAGCGATGATGGAACCGATTGAATGGACCAAAGACGGCTGGTTTAAAGCCAAAGGTGTCGATGCCGGCAAGCCGATTACCAAACCAAAAGGTGGCCAAGCGGTTTCGCACGGCATGGCATTATCCGATGATTTTTCTACCAATAAATTTGGCGTGCAGTGGAGTTTTTTCCGCGGTGATGTTAGCGAAAATCAACGAGTGAAATATAAAGATGGCGCACTCGAATTAACGGCAAAAGGCACATCGCCCAGCAACACATCGCCGCTGACATTTTTAGCTGGCGATCAGGCGTATCAATTTGAAGTGGATATGGAAATTGATCCGGATGCCCAAGGCGGAGCCTTATTATTTTACAACGATAAACTCTATGCCGGTGTCGGCATCAATAAAGATGGCATGGTGCTGCATCGCTATGGCATGGATCAACGTACCACCCCCAAGCCCGAGGGGGTGCAAAATACATTGCGCATTCGTGTCACCAATAATCGCCACATCTTAACGATTCACACCAGCACCGATGCAGGCAAAACCTGGGTGAAATACGGTGTGCAAATGGACGTATCCGGTTATCACCATAATGTCGCCTATGGCTTTATGAGTTTGCGCCCAGCAATTTATGCCGCAGGCAAAGGCAAAGTGCGTTTTCGCAATTTGGTCTATCGCGCACTCCCCTAACGGAAAACACTTTTCAAATCATCGACCGAATAAAGGGGCGCCAGTCATTTGGCGCCCCTTTTTCTTCGCAAACAGGTATTACCAATAAGCCGAACCAGAGCCAAACACTCCTTCGTATAACTTCATACCAAAGAACGACGGACAATAAACATACAATAGACTAATACTTTTTAGATCTATTAGCTATTAAAAAAACAAAATATAAACCCTATTACAGCTTAAAATTCACCCATCTAACCTATATTTAGCATTAATTGCACATACTTGGTGCAAAAATCGAAATACAGGTAATTACCATCACCAATATTGGTAATACCAATTGGTTGACCTGATGCATTATGATACATATACTAAAAAACGATGATAACCATAAAGCGGAGGCAACATCATGTCGATAGAGCAAACGAAGCAGCGCAAATCATCAACGATAGCGCAGCAATTATCATTCACACAGCGACCTTTGACTCGCTGGATTGCAGTGCTGTCAGTCGCTGGTATTACCAGCCCTCTGATGAGCGGAGCAGCACTTGCTCAACAACAAAAACCGGCAGCAGGTGCGGTCGAGGAAGTCATAGTGACCGGCACCCGCAAATTGGTTCAAGACCAAATTGCAATCAAACGCGACGCCACTACCATCGTTGACGGCTTGTCTGCATCTGATATTGGCGAGATGCCTGCACTCTCCATTGGTGAAGCACTGGAAGCCATTACTGGCGCAGCTTCGCACCGTGAAAACGGCGGCGCTACCGAGATCACTATTCGCGGCTTGGGCCCATTCCTGAGCGCAACTCATTTTAATGGCCGCGAAGCGACCAACGGCAGCGGCGACCGCTCAGTTAACTTTTCACAATTCCCGTCCGAGCTGATGAGTAAAGTGGCTATCGCTAAAACTCAGGACGCGTCAATGATTGAAGGCGGCGTGGCCGGTGTCATTATGCTGGAAACACTGAAGCCTCTGACCTACGGCAAACAGCGCATCCAGATAGATGCAAAAGCCAACTACAACCCGGATCAGCAAAACGTCGATAACAGTTTGCAAAGTGACTTGGGGTATCGCGGCACATTCAGTTATGTGGATCAATTTGAACTGGGCAATGGCCAAGCATTGGGTATATCTCTCGGCATGCAGCGCCAAAACATATCGCAGCCAGAAGCAGAATATCGCAGCTCAAGCCCTACTGGCTCTTCCCTATGGGCCTGTTTAAATGACCCCACTAACACCAATGAAGGCTTTTTCCGCGGTTCGTCTGGCGATTGTGAAGACAGACGCTCAGGCGGCAGCAATCAGGGCTACGATACTGAAATTGACCCAACTACCGGCAAAGCGTTTAGCGATGGAACTCCCTATGCCTGGACCGGTAGTTCACGCAGCTTCCGTCAAAATGAAACTTCGGATGAGCGCGACTCGATCTTTTTCGCCTTGCAATATCAGCCGTCTGAGGATTGGGACATCAACCTAGACACACAGATTTCAGATCGCACTCAGGCTGAAGATCGCCATGATCTTATCTTTGAGCAAAAGCGTGTCACCCCGGGCGTAACTGGCGAAACCCTGGTAACCAATGGCAATGGCGGCATCCTGCACTGGGAAGGTGTTCCGCGCATTGAGGCTAACGGCGAGAAGTTTTCACGCGAAGAAAACTACAAAGCCTATGGCTTGAGTGTTGGGCATCAGGTCAATGATCGCTTGAAAATTGATGTGGACGCCTCCTATTCACAGACTTTGCGTGAAGAATTACAGATCTCCAACCGCGCCCAGGGCGATCGCATTCCACTTACCTGGACCATGGGAAGCACCATTCCCACTATCACGGTAGAAAATCAGGACCTTACCGATCACAGCTGGTTTGACGGGGGTTACCGCGCGCGCGTTGACCGCGAGAATGTGCGTGAGAATGAAATTAAAGGCCTGCGTGTAGACTTTGATTATGAAACCGATGGCGGTTTTATCACTGGCATTAAGGGTGGTTTACGCGGTTCAGAATTGCGCTTTGTGCAGTTCGGCGGCAGTCAGGGCAATGGCTCACGCACCGAATACACCTCGAGCAACAGCGCTGTAGTAGATGCAATTATCGACAATTGTGCTATTGATTTCCCCGAAAGCGGCTTCTTGTCTTCTGTGCGTGACGGCAACTTGATTACCAATCTGGACAGCGATGGCAATATTATTGCGCAAGGTACGGGCAACTCATTTGCAGCATTTAGAAATCAATGTGTGGCTAACTCGCTGGCAGATGCAAACGGTGAAGCCTTTGCTTATCCCGATGTCGAACTGGCAAATCCCGGCTCAACTAACGTCACCGAAACGACTTACGCTGCCTACCTGATGGCCGATTATGAAACCCAATTCATGCAGCGGGGCTTGCGCGGTAACTTTGGTGTGCGTGTGGTAGATACCGATGTCAGCTCCATTGGCTATCGCGATCGCTATCAAGTAGCGACCGACCCGGTCACCGGTGTTGTCAGCATCGACACCATTGATGGCGATATTGAATCGGTAAAAGGTGGTGGCAGTTATACCGAGTTATTGCCCAGCATTAATGTCGTGTGGGATTACGACGACGACAAAATCATTCGCGGTGGCATTTACCGCGGCATGTCGCGCATAAATCCATCTGACATGGGTTACTCGCGCACCTTTACCACGGATGATGACGCCGATCCCACTACGCTGGACGATCTGCTCGTTGGTGCCAATGGTTCAGGCAATCCTGATGCGCAGCCACTCATGTCGTGGAACGCTGATGTGTCGTGGGAATGGTACCCCAATGATGACGCTATTTTTGCGGCGGGTCTTTATTACAAGAAGTTCCAAGGTGGTTTTGAACAGCGCACCGTTATGGAAAACTTCGTCATTGATGGCCAAAACGTTAGTTTGCCGATCACCAATGCAGTGACCACGGACAAATCCAGCAATCTCTATGGCCTTGAGGCATCTGTGGCTTACCGCTTTGATTCCGGTATAGGGGTAAAACTTGGCTACAACTGGGCCGATACTGACTTTGAGTTTGAAGACAGTAACTATGGCGATACTTATGTAACAGGTTTGGACGGCACTACAACCCAGCTTACCGCCGGAATAGTTCCACCCGCATCGGTTCCCGGTTTCTCTGAGCATGTATTCAACGGTCAGGTCTACTATCAAATCGGTGAATTTGACGCCGCGATCATCTACAAATATCGCAGCGGCTACTTCCAACCTTACACCAGTAACGGCACTCGCCTGCGCTATGTCGGTGATGTAGGGACTTGGGAGGCGCGAGCGTCGTACAACATTACCGATAACGTCAAAGTCAAACTGGAAGCAATTAACCTGTTTAGCGCACCTAAAGAGCAATACTTTTACGCGGAAGATAATTTAGGTGAAGTGAATGATTACGGTCCACGCATCTTTGCAGGTGTCACCGTAAAGTTCTAAAGTTCGACAAGCGCCAAAATAAAAACGCCTGACCAACATTGGTCAGGCGTTTTTATTTTCTACCGGGTTAAGGCCTGGCGGAGAGTTTATCCAATTCTGTACGCAAATGACGCAACCATTGGTTAAATGCAAGGCGTACCTGAATGTTATTGGTCACACGATTATTCTCTTCCCATATGCGCCCCAAATCGCGCTGGTCGGTAATAATGGCCAAGGGTTTACCGGATACAGAATCGTAGAGCGAAATTTCCAGCGTCATAGTGCCCATACCTTCGCTATACACTTTCACATGAGTTGGGCGCCCTTTCATATCATCTTTACTGGCAAGCGGTGCTATTTCCAATACTTTGGCCGACACGGTCATCACATCGGCTCCCGCTTTCATCGCCGTTGAATAGGTGCCATCGGCAATTAAATTATTCATCAAGGCCTCGGTGTAACGCTCTTGATAATAGCGACGATCGCTATCGTTCAACTCCCAGGGCGTATCGTCGATCAAGTTAGTGGATGAAGGCTTACGGATTTTCACATCGCTCAAATCCAACTGTTCAACCAGCAGTTTTTTGTACTGCGCAAACTCTGCGCCTTTAGCGATAAAAGTACCGTCAAAACGGGTTTTTTCCACCACCGTTAAACCGGCCTTATCCGCTTTTAACTGCGCTTCTTTTTCGTGCGGTTTAGTGAATGAACAACCCGCCACGATACTGGCGGCCAACACAACTAGTGCAAGATTTTTCATGGTTTTCATAAGTTACCTACCTGTATCTCTGTGAGAGCGTTTGGCAGCCGGTGCTGCAGTGTACTTATAAGACGTTATTCGTAAATCAGGGTTCAGTGGATGCTCATCCAACATGGCGCCTGACAGATTACAACAAAACGGCACCAGAGTCGTAAGCTATTGAAGCATAGATATAAATCCTGAGATGTAATGCTTGTAAGGGAGTTTGTAATATTTTGTAGCCCTACTTCGTTAAGTAGACAGCTGACAAAAATCCGCATAAAAAAACAAATCCTAAAAAACACAAAGGAGACCGAAGCCCCCTTTGTTGTTTTACTGCATCTAGATATCGCGAGAATTAATTAACTCACAAACACCCGTGCATTGCGGAACAAACGCAACCAGGCGCCATCATCTTTCCAGTCATCCGGTTTCCATGAATTGCTCACCGCGCGGAATACCCGCTCAGGGTGCGGCATCATGATGGTGACACGGCCATCTTTACTGCTAACACTGGTGATACCCAAAGGCGAGCCGTTGGGGTTGGCAGGATAGGTTTCAGTCGCGTTGATCGTGTTGTCGATAAAACGCAGCGCCACTGTGCCGCTGTCGTTACAGGTTTTTAATGCATCGGCATTGGCAAATTCGGCGTAACCTTCACCGTGGGCGACGGCCACTGGCATATGTGAACCGGCCATGCCTTTGAACAATACCGATGAAGATTCCTGCACTTGTACCAAGCTGAAACGCGCTTCAAATTGCTCAGATAAGTTGCGCACAAAACGCGGCCAATGATCTGCGCCGGGAATGATATTTTTCAGGTTCGCCATCATCTGACAACCGTTACACACCCCCAAACTGAAGGTGTCATCGCGGTGGAAGAAACGCTCGAACTCATCGCGCACTTTGTTATTGAACAAAATGGTTTTTGACCAGCCCTCACCTGCGCCGAGCACATCGCCGTAAGAGAAACCACCGCAAGCCACCAAGCCTTTGAAGGTTTCCAGCGATACACGGCCAGAGAGCAAATCACTCATGTGTACATCAACCGCGTTGAAACCAGCGCGATCAAATGCGGCGGCCATTTCGATGTGGCCGTTAACACCCTGTTCACGCAATACGGCGATGGATGGACGCACGCCAGTGTTGATAAAAGGTGCAGCAACGTTTTCGTTGATGTCGTAACTGAGTTTTACACTCAAGCCCGGATCAGTTTTTAGGATGCCATCGAATTCAGATTTGGCGCAGGCCGGGTTATCGCGCAAGGCTTGCATGCGATAGCTGGTTTCTGCCCAAAGTGATTGCAATTGCGCACGGGCTTGGTTGAACAGCTCATTTGCACCTTGTTTAATCACCAAGGTATCGTTTGTATTCAAACCACCAATCGCTTTCACGCTCACACCTGCCGCCGCAAAACGCGCTTGCACTGCTGCAGAATTGGCGCGGGTGACTTGCACTACTGCACCCGCTTCTTCGTTGAACAGCACAGCCAGTGCATCAGCACCCAAACCAGCCAAATCAACGCTAACACCTGTGTGACCGGCAAACGCCATTTCAGCCAGGGTGGTAAACAAACCGCCGTCGCTGCGGTCGTGGTAGGCGAGTAATTCATTGGCGGCAAGGCTCGCTTGCATCGCATTAAAGAAACCTTTGAGTTGTGCGCCGGAATCCAAATTAGCGGGAACATCGCCCAACTGGTTGTAAACCTGCGCCAAGATCGAACCGCCCAAACGGTTTTTGCCGTTGCCCAAATCGAGCAGCAACAATTCGGTATCGCCCTTATCGGTGCGCAATTGCGGGGTCAGGGTTTGGCGAACATCGACTACTGGTGCAAACGCCGAAATAATCAGCGAGAGCGGCGCAGTCACGGCTTTATCTTCATTGCCGTCTTTCCATGCGGTGCGCATGGACATGGAATCTTTACCGACTGGAATAGTAATGCCGAGTTCAGGGCAAAGCTCCATACCGACCGCTTGCACGGTGCGATAGAGTTTTTCGTCTTCGCCTTTGTGGCCAGCAGCGCACATCCAGT
This sequence comes from uncultured Cellvibrio sp., assembly GCA_963971905.1. GTDB lineage: Bacteria > Pseudomonadota > Gammaproteobacteria > Pseudomonadales > Cellvibrionaceae > Cellvibrio. Next base: position 5,029 of record CAXAVL010000095.1, on the reverse strand, counting down.
TGGCCGAGAGTTTTACGTCGGACAATTTTTCAATGCGTGTTGCGGCGATGTTAGTAATCGCTTCAGCGATTGCCATACGGCCAGACGCGGGAGCATCGAGCAGCGCCAGCGGAGTGCGCTCACCGATACTCATGGCCTCACCTTTGATGCTGTCGTAACTCACGGTGGTCACCGCAACATCAGCTACGGGAACTTGCCATGGGCCGACCATTTGATCGCGCGCCACCATGCCGGTGACCGAGCGGTCGCCGATGGTGATGAGGAAGTTTTTGCTCGCCACTGCAGGATGCTTAAGTACCCGCTCCGCCGCTTCTTTTAATGCAATGCCATCCGTTGCAAATGCTTTTGTGACGGCTTGGTGTTTGTCGGCAGCGCGATGCATTTTTGGCGCTTTGCCAAACAATACCGACATAGGCAGATCGACCGGTTTAGCGTCGAAGTGTTTGTCGTTAACTAGCAGATGTTTCTCGTCAGTCGCCTCGCCCACTACTGCATAGGCTGCGCGCTCGCGCTGGCAGATAGCTTCAAAACGCGGCAGATCCGCCGGTTTGATCGCCAATACATAACGCTCTTGCGATTCATTACACCAAATCGCCAATGGGCTCATGCTCGGCTCATCATTGGGCACATTGCGCAGCTCAAACTTGCCGCCAGTGCCGCCATCTTTCACCAACTCAGGGAAGGCGTTAGACAAACCGCCCGCGCCCACATCGTGAATAAAGGCGATCGGGTTTTTATCGCCCAATTGCCAGCAGGCGTCGATCACTTCCTGACAACGGCGCTCCATTTCCGGGTTTTGGCGCTGTACCGAGGCGAAATCCAGATCTTCTGACGAAGAGCCGGAAGCCATAGAAGATGCTGCACCGCCGCCCAAACCAATCAACATGGCGGGGCCGCCGAGCACGACTAATTTGGAACCGGCCGCAAAGGGCGGTTTTTCGATATGTTCGGCTTTGATGTTGCCATAACCACCGGCCAGCATAATCGGCTTGTGGTAGCCGCGACGCTCACCGTCAAAGTTCTCTTCAAAGGTACGGAAGTAGCCGCAGATATTCGGGCGACCAAATTCGTTGTTAAACGCCGCACCGCCGATAGGGCCGTCGAGCATGATGTCGAGTGCGGTCACAATGCGACCTGGTTTGCCGTAATTCTCTTCCCAGGGCTGTACAAAATCGGGGATTTGCAGGTTGGATACGGTGAACCCGTTCAAACCCACCTTGGGTTTGGAGCCACGGCCAACCGCACCTTCATCGCGAATTTCACCACCGGCACCAGTACCGGCACCCGAGAATGGGGAGATTGCGGTTGGGTGGTTGTGGGTCTCAACCTTCATTAATAAATGAATCGGTTGCTGGGTGTATTCGTAGGCTTTGGTATCCGGGTTGGGATAAAAGCGCCCTGCTTCGTGACCTACCACCACTGCGGCGTTATCGGCATAGGCCGAAAGCACATCTTCACCGCCGACTTCGTTGGTGTTTTTGATCATTTTGAACAGGCTGCGCTCTTGTTCAACACCGTCAATAGTCCAAGAGGCATTGAAGATTTTGTGGCGACAGTGTTCCGAGTTGGCTTGGGCAAACATCATCAATTCAACATCGATGGGATTGCGACCGAGGGTTTTGAACGCATCAACCAAGTAGTCGATTTCATCCTCAGCCAAGGCCAAGCCGAGGGATTTGTTCGCGGCAACCAACGCATCGCGGCCCCCGCCAAGAATATCAACCGAGGTCTGCGGCGCTGGTGATTGGGATACAAACAATTGTTCAGCGGCTTCGAGGCGATCAAATACCGTTTCGACCATGCGGTCATGCAACAGCGCGGCGACAACAGCGCGGTCAGCGGCGCTTACAGCACCTGTCACATAGTAGACAATGCCGCGCTCAATCCGGCGCACTGACTCAAGGCCGGTGTTTTTGGCGATATCAGTGGCTTTGGATGCCCAGGGGGAGATAGTTCCCAAGCGTGGCACTACCAAAAAGAGCTCGCCGTCATGACTCACTTGACCTTCAACCTTGGGGCCATAAGTGAGTAATTGTTGCAACACAGATTGCTGTTCAGCACTCAAGGGCGCAGCAACATTAGCGAAATGCACAAACTCGGAACTCACACCGGTCACAGCGGGAACGCGCTGTTGCAGGTTAGCCAAAAGTTTTTGCGTACGGAAACTGGAAAGAGCGGGAGCGCCACGCAGAATCAGCATAGTGGGAAGAGCCTCAGCATCGGGGGGATATGAAAAAGGCCGCCATTGTACTGGATTTTCCAGCAGATCACGCAGGTTTTTATCCGCGCACAGCGCAACAACTACCCCTTAGGCTTAAGCGGCTATACAGCCCCTTCGTCAATAATTAGCGCTCTATAAAATTGGGGGCCGCATTTAGGCCTCTCTTTTAAAACCGACCAATCTATCCTGCCCGGTAAATAGAACATCCTCTGTGTGGCGGGTTTGGGCTAATTTCTCAAATAAATATTTACTGCGAGGCAGCAACCCCAAACGAAGCCCAAAGGGTTTGAATACCGAATTAATAACGGCAATCGATTGGCTGCCGGTATCATTTTCTATATCGGACAGGGTGCGCCTGCTAACGCCTACCAGTGCGGCGTATTGATCCTGGCTCATCCCTAAAACCTCTTTGCGTAATTGCCGTAAAACCTTGCCCTCACTTAGCTCGCCATCCAAAATCTTCTGCAAACTGGTAACTAGCAATGCTTCGCGCTCTTGTGGTGTTAGTAATTTCATCATCTCGCCGCTACAAAAAGTTAGTTCAATAGCTCCCAGGCTTTTAATTTTTCATCCAAAAAATCAAAACCTATCGCTGGCAGTTGCAGTAATCGTGTGGATACACCGCGCTCGGCAAGCCGCTCAGGCAAACCTTTGAGTTTTTTGGCCAGCCCCATCAGCTCTTCAATAATAGCTTCCGGCGGTGCAACATCAGCCAATGCATGGGCAATCTTAATCCAATCAAAACGCCCGCCCTTATTAACATTCAATTGAAAAAAGAGAAATATTTTGCACATTATTATATTTAATTGGCCATATTGAGCAAAATATCACTCAATATCTTTATAGCTACGTCTGCCCAATACATAAATCCTCCTGATATTAACGCCCCTACCTCCTACCGCCAGTCGGGTTATCGATCAAGTTTAATAAACAGGCGTGACTGGCAATTGGATTTATTGGTGTAGATAAAACCGAACCGCATTGCAGCTTATAACTAAAAAATCTCAATTTTGGCGCTTTTTTGTGCAATTTTTTAACAAAAACTTACTCCTTCTGATCCTTTTTTGATGTTCTCTAATACGCCAAAGGCGTCAAAAGTCACATTTTTTAGTATTTTTTTGACCGTTTGTCGGCTGTTCCAGTCGCGCTGAAAGTGACCAAAACCCTTGTAAACTAAGGGGGAAAGGCAAAAAAGATCAAATTACAACCAACTCGCTAGCCCATGTATGCTCAAAAAACAAGCTAGGCGACCTCAAACGCCACAGATAAAATGGCGGGGTATTTGCACGGGTCATTAATGGATTGGATTCGGCATGAATGCGCACACACGAAGAGAACAACCTTTCGAGCGTTGCACTTCAGCAACCGGAGTAACCCCCTTTATGGAAATTCGCAAACGATCAGCGTTAGTGATTAAGTCCATCTTAACGAGCTTTATCATAGGTTCGTTATTTATTGCCAGCAGTGTACTGCTGGTACGTAGCACCCCTCCAACTCAGTTGGAGAAAGTACTTGAAGCAGGCGAATTGCGTGTTGTATCCACCAATGGCCCTACTACCTACTACGAAGGCTCCGATGGCCTGACGGGTTTTGAATATAGCCTTGTAAAAGGCTTTGCGGACTCACTCGGCCTAAAATTAGTGATTGAAGATGAGCCTGATTTGAGCGCGATGCTCAATAGAGTTACCAAACAAAAGGTTCACTTTGCCGCAGCCAGCTTGACTGAGCTGGAAAGCCGTAACACCCAAGTCACCTTTGCCACCCCCTTTATGCAGGTTACGCAGCAGTTGATTTACAACAGCCGTCGCCCGCAACCCACCAGCATCAAAGACTTGCAAGATAAAGAAGTACTAGTAATCGCTAACAACTCACACGCTGAGCGCCTTAAGGCACTACAAACCCAGTTTCCCAAGCTGCATTGGCGAGCGCTGGACAATATTGAAATGATCGACTTGCTGGATATGATCAATAAAGGCGAAGCCGATTACGCCGTTATTGACTCTACCGCCTACGATCTCAATCGCTGGTCCTACCCTAAAGCGCGACTCGCTTTTGATGTAAGCGATCCGCAGCCATTGGCTTGGGCATTTCCCACGCAGCACGACACCACCTTATTTGATGCAGCCCAGCAATACTTAAACAGCATCAAAGCCGATGGCAGTTTGGCCAAAGTAACTGAAGAGTTTTTTGATCGCCATATTGAAGAAGTAACGACGGGTGAGGCCATGGCCTTTACCTATCGCCTTGAGCAGCGCCTGCCACAGTGGCTAGATGATATGAAAGCAGCGGCAGCTAAATACAATCTGGATTGGCAATTGCTAGCTGCCATCAGCTATCAGGAATCTCACTGGAAGGCCGATGCCCGCTCTCATACCGGCGTGCGCGGTTTGATGATGCTCACCCGCAACACTGCCAAAGCCATGGGCATCAAAGACCGTGAAGATCCGCAACAAAGCATTCAGGGTGGCGCCAAGTATTTTAGTATCGTGCTGAAACGTCTTCCCAAACGTATTAAAGGTGAAGATCGTTTGAACATGGCGTTGGCTGCATATAACCAAGGGCTTGGACATTTGGAAGATGCCCGCGTACTAACCGAGCGCATGGGCGGCGACCCCACCAAGTGGGAAGATGTGCGCAAATACATGCCGCTACTCGCCAAGCAGCAATATTACAGCCGCGCCAAACACGGTTACATGCGGGGCTGGGAGCCAGTTGGATTTGTCGATAACGTGCGCAACTACTACAAAATTATCGCCTGGCATCAACAGCAAAAAGAGGTCCGCCTCGCCACAACCAATAATGGCAGCC
>CAXAVL010000094.1:0-15440 GCA_963971905.1 uncultured Cellvibrio sp. | reverse complement strand
CGGCGGTGCTTTTTTATCGCCTTTCACTTCTACCCATGCATCGCCGTTATCGGCCGCAACGATTTTGTAGGGCACCATTTTGATGTCTTTTTGCACTACATCGTCTTTGAATTTACGGCCGATCAAACGCTTTACCGCAAACAATGTATTGTGCGGGTTGGTAACAGCCTGACGCTTGGCGGATTGGCCAACCAGAATCTCATCGTCGTTGGTGAATGCAATAATGGACGGCGTAGTGCGATCGCCTTCGGCGTTTTCGATCACTTTTGGCTTGCCGCCTTCCAATACAGATACGCAAGAGTTGGTGGTACCCAAGTCAATGCCGATAATTTTGCCCATGGTGCTGCTCCTAAAAATGCTATGTGTTGCTGAGTACAATTACACGAGAACTTGTACTGAATTGTTAGTTTCTTGCCCTAGTTAGCGCAGATCTGTGACGATTTGCGCTTAGTTGGCAGTTGTTTTCTATATTGGCGCGCAGGAAATTAATTCAAGCCCTGCGCACAAAAAATCCATACTTTCTTTGTGGTTTCCAGCACGCCCTTTTGTTGCCCCGCGCGCGAAGACTTAGGGCGCTTTGGAAACAACCACCATCGCCGGGCGAACCAGACGACCGTGCAGGGTGTAACCTTTTTGGAAACAATTGAGCACAGTATTGGGCTCAACATCTGGATTGGGCACTGCAGAAACCGCTTGATGCAAATTCGGATCAAACGGCTCACCTTCCGGGCTAACAGCAAGCACTTGATGACGCGCCAACGCATCAACAAAGGATTTGTGGGTTAACTGGATACCTTCAACCACAGCAGCAAACGCCTCATTGCTGGTATCTATAGCCGCTAGTGCGCGCTCCAAATTATCCACCACAGGAAGCAGGTCATTGACCATCTTCTCCAAGCCGAATTTATGAGCTTTTTCTACATCTTGCTCAGCGCGACGGCGGGCATTTTGCGCATCCGCTTGCGCGCGCAGGGATTGCTCTTTGGCAGACTCGTAAGCTGCCGCCAAGCTCGCCAGCTGCGCCTGCAAAGTCTCCATGCTCGGCTCATTGGATGATGGTGCCTGCTCCGCTTCGCCTTCGGCGGCATTGTGCGGCTCGGCCGTATTTTGAATATCGTTGTAGTCTTGGGTTGACACTCTTTTCTCCACTCGCAGGTTGGGCAGATAACAGGAAAAACACTGCTCCGCTTGAATTACTGTGTGGGCTATATGGGGTTGGCACGAGGGGATTCAAGTTTTAATGTCAAAGTTTTTCTGAATGCTGCCGCAATAGTAAATATGTAAGTTTAATCAGTAGCAGCAGCGAATTAATGCCTATACTCAAATCTGGGATTCAGCGGGGCACCCCACCCGGTTGAGACCAGTATAAAATAGGCAAAACGCACAAAGCAGAAGCAAAAACAAAGGGTTATGCACCAATAAAGACGAGCCCGTAGCGCTTCAATTACTGAAAACCGAAAACCGCACTTATGCCGCCAAAAACCAGTTGACAACGTTGTCTTGTGCGCATAATGTCGATTGTTACTTGTTTATTACTTAGCCACTCCCAGGGGGCACAATGTCACTTCGCATCAAAATTTGGATCGTCTCTGCTCAAATTCTAATTGGCCTACTGGGAATTATGCTGATTGGCCTGTATACCGTGCGCTATTCCAGTGGTCAGGACAATGAGTCGCGCGTAGAACAACTGCTGAATAGCACCTATTCCACCGTGATTCAGATGGAACAGATGGCGGCACGCGGTGAAATGGATGATGAAACCGCTAAAAAAATCGCCGCCACGCTGCTGCGCAACAATATTTATCACAAATCGGAATACGTATACGTCGCCGATGAGAAGCTTAATTTTGTCGCCGCGCCACTCGACCCGCAAATTCACGGCACCAGTTTTCATGAGTTTAAAGATGGCAATGGCCGCAGCGTGGGTGAAATCCTGCTCAAAGCCGTCAACAAAGCCAATGGCCAACTCGCACGCTACAACTGGACCCAAAAACAAGCCGATGGGACGATTGAAGACAAACTCTCCATCGCCAAGCTCTCACCACGCTGGAGATGGGTGGTAGGCACCGGGATTGGTTTTAATGAAGTGAACGCTCGCTTTTGGGAAACCGCCAAGTGGCAACTTACTGTGTGCTTGCTGGTGATGCTGGCAATTGTAATACCAGTGGTGCTGTTCGCACGCAAGCTAGATCGCGGTTTGGGCGCCGAGCTGAAAGAGGTGTTAATTCTGGTACGCGCCGTGGCGAGTGGTGACCTGACCGAACGCAATGCCCATCAGGCACCGGAAGATAGTATTTACGGCTCCGTGGTACGGATGCGCCACGCCTTGCGCGAAGTAATTGGCGGCATATCGCAAATGGTAGCGCGCCTGCATTCCATTAGTGACGATATAGTCCATAAAGCCGAAACCAGCACCGCCATGGCAGAAGATCAAAGCATCAATACCATTAAGATCGCCTCCTCTGCTGAAGAATTTAATATGCAGACTAAGGATGCAATGCAACAAGCCAAAGTCGCCACCAACCAGACCGATCATGCATCCAAAACGGCAACTCAAGGCCAGCAACTCATCTCCAATGCGGTAAATAGTTTTGTTGAAATCGACAACAGTGTGATTCAAACCCAAGGCAGCATTGATGACTTGGCCAACCGGATCAATAGTATTTCAGCCGTTATTTCGGTCATCAGCGAAGTCGCTAACCAAACCAACCTGTTGGCACTCAACGCCGCAATTGAAGCTGCTCGCGCTGGGGAACAAGGGCGCGGTTTTGCAGTGGTAGCCGATGAAGTTCGCCAACTGGCTCAACGCACTACCCAAGCAACCAGCGAGATAAGTGAGACTATTACCTCAGTACAGAACTCCAGCCGTGTCGCCAAACAAAACATGGATGACATGGTGATCCAACTCAAAGAGGGAATTGATCAAACCCGGCAAGGCGGTGAAATTGTGGAAAGCGTGCGCCACGAGACCGATGAAGTCGCCAAAATGGTGGCTCATATCGGCAGTTCACTCATCGAACACGTGCAGGCGAGCAGCTTAATTCTGGAATACGTCAGCCAGGTGGAGCAGTCATCCCTGGGCACCAAAGATGCAGCGCGCGGCACTTTGATGGCATCGCAACAAATTCGCGAAGCATCCGACGAGCTCAGCCGCCGACTCGAAGGCTTTCGCTTGTAATTAGATCGCTTTAATGCGGCGAGTTACTTGCCTCCCTCGCCGCAATTACTGTATAAATAGCCAGACATTTAGTCACCCTAAGTGTCTGGCTTTTTTATTGCTGCAACGCTTGCGAGGCGCCTATGCTCACTCACCTGAATATCCAAAATTTTACGCTGGTTGACCAACTCGATCTGGATATAAAGCCCGGTATGACAGTGATTACCGGTGAGACGGGCGCGGGAAAATCGATTGTACTAGATGCGCTCGCGCTGACATTGGGTGACCGGGCTGAGGCTGACCGGGTACGTGCCGGGGCCAGCCGCGCCGACATTACCGCCACCTTTGACACCAGTGCGATCCCCAGTGCTCAGGAGTGGTTATTGAACATGGATTTGCAGCAACCTGACAACCCACAAGAATGCTTGTTACGCCGCCTGATCAATAACGAGGGCAAATCCAAATCTTATATCAATGGCCAACCTGTCACCTTGCAGCAATTACGCCTGTTGGGTGAAATGCTAATTGATATTCACAGCCAGCACGAACACCAATCGCTGCTGATTAAAGATACCCATCGCCGCCTGATCGACGAATTTGCCGGCCAAACCGACCTGGCCAAGCAGGTACGTCTCGCATTCCGCGAATGGCAGAGCCGTCTCGAACACTTTATCCACCTGCGCGATAACGCCGCCGATGTGAGCGCGCGCTTCCAACTGCTTAGCTATCAATTTAATGAATTAGAACAGCTTGGACTGCAAGCGGGTGAGCTGGCAAAACTGGAAACGGAGCAGCGCAGCCTTGCCAATGCCGAAGAAATATTGCACGGCAGCCAACAGCTAGTTGCTTTTTGCAGCGACGACGAGCAGGGCTTGAGCGTCAACCTGCATCGCGCCTTACACATACTACGCAATTTGCCAGAGAAGTCGCAGGCGCTGCAGACCGCAGAAGAGCTGCTGACCAGCGCCCAGATTCAAGTCGAAGAAGCGCAGCACGAAATTGATCGCCATATTGATAGTTTTAATCTCGATCCTGAGCGCCTGAAGTTGGTGGAAGATCGCCTCTCGGCGATTTATGACTTGGCGCGCAAGCACCGTATTCAACCGGAAGAACTGCCCGCATTTATCGACAAACTCAGCGCTGAACTGGAACAGTTGCAAGGCGGCGATGACAAACTCGACCAGCTCGCAAAACAAGTCGAACAGGCTGAAAAAGCCTATCGCCAACTGGCGGAACAACTCTCCGCCAAGCGCAGCAAAGCGGGTACCAGTCTCGCCAAACAAGTAAATGAGCAACTCAAGTTGCTGGCGATGACTAACGCTAATCTCAGTGTCAGCCTAATTCCACTCACCGAAAAACCCGGGCCTAATGGTTTGGAAGATGTGGAATTTCTCATCAGCACTAACCCCGGCCAGGCGCCGCGCCCACTGGCCAAAATCGCTTCGGGTGGCGAATTGTCGCGTATCAGTCTGGCAATTCAGGTTATCACCGCGAAAACTTCCGCCACACCGACACTGGTATTTGATGAAGTCGATGTAGGCATTGGCGGTGCAACGGGCGATGTGGTCGGACAGTTACTGCGGCAGTTAGGTGAGCGCGGGCAGGTGATTTGCGTCACCCACTTGGCGCAGGTGGCCAGCAAAGGACATCAGCATTTGCAAGTGGTAAAAACCGCCAGCAAAAAAAGCGCAGAATCCACCTTGGTGGAACTGGAAGGGGAGGGCAAAGTAGAGGAGATTGCCCGCATGCTCGGCGGCTTAAAGATTACCGATCAATCACTGGCGCACGCGCGCGAAATGCTGGAGCTGTAGTGAGCTGGTATTCTCGCTAAGCATGTCGAATACCCGGAAAATAAAAAGGGCGCGATAAATCGCGCCCCCAAGCGGGTAACACAAATCAACGTTTTCTTTCATAAAGCACTAACGTTTACCGCATCTAACACTTGCTTTGCTACTTAAAAATACAAAAGCTACTTAAAACATCAACTTTTCTTGCACTAACGCTTCTTTCTCACATACAACACTAAACTGTGATCGGTCAGCTCGAAACCATACTCCGCTACAATACGTTTTTGCAAGGCTTCAATTTCATCATTATGGAACTCAATGATGTTGCCGGAATCTATATCAACCATGTGATCATGATGTTCACCGCGCGCCACTTCAAAAACTGAATGGCCGCCGTCAAAATTGTGCCTCACTACCAAGCCAGCGCTTTCAAATTGGGTTAAAACCCGATACACAGTCGCCAAACCTACATCATCACCCTGCTCCATCAGCGCCTTATAAACATCTTCCGCGCTCATGTGATGCTGTTCAGAGGATTCGAGCATTTGCAAAATTTTCACACGTGGCAAGGTCACTTTAAGACCCGCTTTGCGCAGTTCGTGGTTACCGTCTGCCATTATTTCCCCCAAACCCTTCTCAGTCTTCCTGTGGTTCGGGTATTATCCCCGTTCATTTTCGTTAGTGGAAGCCCTTGTATGAAATTAGCCAGCCGTGTTTTCCTGGCCACGATATTAATCTCCAGCCTCACCGCTTGCTCAAGCTTCCGCTTTCCCGGTGTTTATAAAGTCGGTATCCAGCAGGGGCACATCATCACCCAAGAGATGGTGGAGCAACTGAAACTGGGCATGTCCAAGCGGCAAGTACGCTTTGTGCTCGGCAATACATTACTCCCCGACAGCTTCAATGATGATCGCTGGGATTACCCTTATAGTGTGCGTCGCGGGTCGCAGGGTGACATTACCCAATACCTTTACACCGTGTATTTTGAAAATGACAAGTTGGTAAAGACTGAAGGTAACTATCTGCCTGGTAAGGCGCCCTTGTCAGGCGATAAATCTGAAAAATACCTAGATGACATGAACCGCGATGTGCCAGTTCCCACTGAAGACAGCACCCCGCCAAAAGTGCCAGATCCAGAAGAAATTGAGTAAAAAAGCAGCCCCAATCCGATTAAACAAAACGCCCGGCTTTCCGGGCGTTTTGTTTATGGGGTAACGAAATCATTTAATTGGCAAAGCAAATACGATCACGCCCTTCAGCTTTAGCGCGGTATAAAGCAGTATCAGCTTCTTGTAACAACTGCTCAGCGCGCTCCACACCAGGCCGATAAGCGGCAATACCTGCACTGAGTGTCACATTAAAGCTGCGCTGATCCACCGTGAAAGTAATATCTCGCATGCGCTGACGCACATCATCCATCAACGCTTGCGCCTCTTCGCGACTGCAACGCGGCAGCACAGCGACAAACTCTTCGCCCCCATAGCGTCCCACGGCATCGGTTTTGCGCAGCCGTTGACGCAGCAGATGGGCAACTGCCTTAATCACTTTGTCGCCAGCCGGGTGGCCGTAGGTATCATTAACCCGTTTGAAATGGTCGAGATCAAGCATGACTACACTTAGGCTTTCGCCTCCACGTGCCGCCCGATTCAATTCTGCATCCACTTGATCCTTAATACGCGAATGTTTGAGCAACCCTGTCAGACTATCGCGATCCAGCGCATCGCTTAATTGACGACTGCGCGCTGCGCGCACTGACACGGCGGTAATCAGTTCGCGATCCCCCAGGGGCTTACTTAAAAAGTCATCGCCCGCCCGGCCCATTGCCATCGCGCGTTTTTCTTCATCTTGCTCCGATGAAAGATAGGTAATAGGAACGCGCAGCCAGTCCTGATTAAGGCGAATAACCTGTGCCAATTCGATGCCGTTGCAACCGGGCATATTGATGTCGAGCAAAATTAACTCGGGGTGAAAATCCTGTAGCACTTCAAAAATATCGCGCGGGTTATTACTGACTTCGGCGCGAATATCCGCTGAACTCAACACCAACTTATAATGCTCCGCCAGCGCCAAATCATCATCGATAATAAGCACCCGATGCGGTGTACTGCGATGCCGATCAAGATAGTATTCAAAACACTCGACTAAGCGAATGATATCCAACGGTTTCACAAAATAACCCACTGCCCCTGCGCGCACAGCGGCATGATAGGCATCAAAATCCGTGCGTGTAGATACAAAAATAACGGGAATGGGGGCTGGTAAATGGGACTGTAAATTAGCAACTGCAGCGGGGGTTTCACGCCCCTCTTCGGTAAACATAATATCGCAAATCATGAAATCAGGCGGCTGTCGCAATACCTCTACTTCCGCCGCCGCGACAGTGGAGAAATGCACAACTTGATGACCGAAGTGTCGCAGCGTCATGCAGACCTCCGCCGCTACATCCGGGTCGTCTTCCAATACATAGATCAGGGTGTTGGTTTTGAGTGGCGCACTTTGCGATACCAAGGGAATTTTTTTTGCGCTATCGTTTTGCGCCTGCCCATCCAGCGCCGCAACCGCAACCGCAAAAACACGCAACATGCCCATATCCAACTGCTTGGCCGAGAGCCATGTCTGTGCTTGCAACTCCAGTTTTTTCGCTTGCTTACCCAAGTCCGCAAAACCAAAACTGCCCGCAGAGCCTGCTAACTTATGCAGTTTCTGGCTTAGTTGATCCAATGCACCACGCTGTAATTCAGGATCGCTCAATTTATTGACTAAATCGCGTAGCGACTCAATCTCTGCAGGCAAACGCGCCGCATAGTCGTCACGCAGAGCCTGCAGTTTTCGCGTAATTTCAGCATTTTTATCCATGGGCAACCGGTGTTGGGGGCAGAAGGAAATTCTTATTATAGTGCGCGCACGCATTACTGACACCTGCACCGCCATTATTCTCGGCAGGGGGTTTAACCTGAATAATAGGAATGAATTCAGGGTTTAGCCAATCTTACGGCATAACAACATAGCCCCATCAGCGCACCGAACAATTTATTCCGCTTTCATTCCGCTGGCTAAAAAAACCCTGACTATACTCATCAGAGCACATCAATAATCCCCCTTTTGTCTTCATCTATTGGATCGACATGCTCAAACGAATTGCAGTTAAAGACATTCAGCTCGGCATGTTCATTTGTGAATTTTGCGGTTCATGGATGGAGCACCCGTTTTGGAAAACCAAATTTCTGTTAACCGATGAAAAAGACCTTCGCGATATACAAGCCAGCGGAATTAAAGAACTGTGGATCGATGTAGAGAAAGGCGCTGATTTGACCGCTGCGATTAAGGGGAAAACTGAAGAGGAAGTCGCGCGGGAAACTGAAGCTGTGTTAATGGAAGCGGAAAGTGCGCCGAGTAAAGAAAGAACTGCACTTGAAGATGAAATAGCGACAGCTGCCAAGCTCTGTGCCAAAGCCAAAGAGGCCGTTATTGCCATGTTCAGCGATGCACGTATGGGCAAGGCGATTCAAATCGAGCAGGCGCGGGAGTTGGTGGAAGACATTTCTAATTCTGTCTTGCGCCAGCCCCATGCATTGATCAGTTTGGCGCGGCTGAAAACTGCTGATGAATATACCTACATGCACTCGGTGGCGGTCTGCGCGCTAATGATTGCCCTTGCGCGCCAATTGAACCTTACCGAAGACATGGTGCACGAAGCCGGATTTGCCGGCTTATTACACGATATCGGCAAGGTCGGCATCCCCCTCAAGGTACTCAACAAGCCCGGCAAGCTGACCGATAGTGAATTTGCCATCGTCAAATCCCACCCCGATGTGGGCGCCAAAATTTTAATTGAAAGCTATAAAGTTAGTCCGTTGGTGCTCGATGTCTGCCTGCATCACCACGAAAAAGTCGATGGCACCGGTTATCCCCACGGGCTTAAGGGCGACACTATTAGCCTGTTTGCCAAAATGGGAGCAGTTTGTGATGTCTATGACGCGATCACCTCCAACCGCCCCTACAAGAAAGGCTGGGCGCCAGCGGATTCGATTCGCAAAATGGCCGAGTGGAGTAAAGGCCATTTTGATGAGGCAGTATTTCAGGCATTTGTTAAAACCGTAGGCATCTACCCAACGGGTTCACTGGTGCGGCTAGAGAGTGGACGGTTGGCTGTGGTAGTGGAGCAGCACGAAAGCTCTTTGCTCAGCCCCAGAGTGAAGGTGTTTTTTTCAGCCAAAACCAAAATGCCAATTATTCAAGAAACGTTGGATTTGGCGACGCTAGTAGGAAAAGAGAAAATTATCGGGCGCGAATCGCCCGATGACTGGGGTTTTAAAAATCTCGATATGCTCTGGTCAGGTATTGGCTAGTCCGATTTATTGCTTTGCCCAAATATCCAGCAACTCCTGCGCCAGCGTCATAGGATCAAATGGTTTGGCGATGACACCGACCGCGCCTAAATTGAGATAGCCCTCCACCTCTTGCGGCTGCACCTTGGCAGTCATAAATACGACTGGCGTGTCTGCCAGCTCGGGAAAAGCACGCAAGCCTTTGAGCGTTTCCGGACCATCCATGCCCGGCATCATCACATCGAGTAATATCAAATCCGGCTTAAACGGCACGGCTTTTTGCAGCGCTTCACTGCCGCAACTACACGACTCCAAAGTGAATCCGTGAATACTATCCAATACCATCACCGCGATAGCCTGAATATCCGGATCGTCCTCAACGTATAAAATACGGTTCAACTCGTGTGCCATTATCAATCACCTATAAAGGAACGAATGATGCGCAACTGCGCAGGGATTACTGTAAAAAAATCGGTTGATCAATCACCGGAAAGCAGGCAAAAAACGTCGCGCCCCGCCCCGGTTCTGACTCAAAACCAATACTGCCGTGCATGCGCTCGACAAACGCTTTACTGATGGCCAACCCCAAACCGGTACCGCCGCGCTGACGTGAATCAGACGCGTCCGCTTGGGCGAACTTCTGGAAAATATGCGCGCGAAATGCGTCGCTAATACCTGGACCATAATCGACTACGGCAATCATCACCTGCTCACCTTGCCGCGATAATTGCACTTCAACTCGCCCTCCAGCCGATGAAAATTTAACCGCATTGGAAATAAAATTGGCCAACACCTGCTGCAAGCGCTGCGCATCGACACGCACCCACAGATTGCCACCCTCATTTTGCAACACCAGCGCGACATCAAAAGTAGCGGCATAGGCTTTGTTACTCTCCAGCGATGCCTCCAAAATTGGCAGGAGCGCCTGCTCCTGCATATCAAACACCATTTCCCCCGCGAGGATTTTCTCCATATCCAGCAAGTCGTTAATTAATAGTGTCAGGCGCTGAGCGTTTTTGTAGGCAATATCTAACATACTTTTCATTTTGGCCGGTAAATCGCCAAGTCTGCCACTGTTCATCAATCCCAGCGAGCCGGAAATGGAGGTGAGCGGGGTACGCAGTTCATGGCTAACGACCGATACAAATTCATTTTTCATCTGCTCGATCCGTTTGCGCTCGGTGATATCTTGAATGAAGGACCAAATTTTCTGCTCCCCATCCGGACTGTCGATCAATACTCCGTTCAACAACACGGGGATCATGCGACCATCGCGGTGCCGATATTGTTTTTCATAGGGACCGTATCGGCCACTTTGATGAAGGCATTCAATCTGTTCAAGCTCCTGAGCTTGATATTCTGCAGGGGTTAAATCCCAATAATTTAAAGCAATTAATTCAGCCTGACTGTAGCCAACCAATCTGCACAACTCCGGGTTACATTCCAGAAAGCGGCCATCACTCAGGGCATTCAATGCAATACCCAGAGGCGCCTGTGCGTAGAGTGAAGATAGTTTTTGCTCATTAAGCTGAATCGCTTTATTGGCTAACTCTGTTTCGGTCACATCCCACAAAAAACCATCAATGTATTTTAAATCGCCGTTCTCCGCATAGATTCCTCGTCCAAACTCCCGCACCCAGCGCCAATGACCATCGGTATGGGACAAACGAAATAAGAGTTCAAATGTGCCCTTCTCGCGAAGCGCTGCATGAACTTTTTCAGCGATCCAAGGCACATCATCTGGATGAGTCAAATCGGTAAAACTACGCGGCGAATCCGGGCGCAGGAATTCGTCAGCAGGGTAGCCCGTCAAGTGCACCACCGCAGGACTCAAATACAACATTGTCCATAGAGGATCATTTTCGCAGCGATATACCGCACCGGGGAAATTGCTGATCATGGTCTGCAAACGAAGTTCACTTTCCTGTAGCTGAATCCGCGAATTATGCAGCTCAGTGATGTCGCCATGAGTACCCGCCATCCACAAGGGGGCACCTGCCGAGGTAAAGCTAATCACCCGGCCGCGCGCAAACACCGTTACCCAATGCCCGAGCTTGTGCCGCATGCGGAATTGGTTTTCGTAAAATTCCAATTCACCGCTAAAGTGTTGTTCCAACAGTGCCCAGGATACTTTTGCATCCTCTGGATGAGTGAGCGACAGCCAGGTATCGATAGAGACTGGCGCAAGTTCAGCGAGGCTATAGCCGAGCATCTCTGCCCAGCGCTCATTAAAGACCGTCTCACCGGTCTGCACATTCCAATGCCAAGTACCTAGGTTGCCACCCTTAAGTACATCATCAAGAAGCTCACGCTGTTGCACCAGTGCGTAGTTCGCCTCGCGCAGCTCTAGCAACTGAACAATTTGCCGCGCTAATAACTTCAGTGTCGATAACTGTAGAGGGCTGAGTTGACGCGGAACCCGGTCAATAACACAAAGAGTGCCCAACGCATAACCGGCTTTGGTTACCAAAGGTGCGCCCGCGTAAAAACGAATATAGGGTTCACCCGACACCAGCGCGTTATCGTTAAAACGGGAGTCGAGCAAAGCATCTTCAACCACCAATACGTCATCTGGTGTGAGTATGGCATGTGCGCAAAAAGCGAGGTCGCGCGAGGTTTCCGTCGCCCCCAAGCCAAGGCAACTTTTAAACCACTGACGCTCACGATCAACCAGCGAGACAACCGCAATCGGAACTTCACACAAGGTCATGGCCAAATGGGCTATATCATCAAAACTTTGTTCGCGTTGAGTATCTAAAATTCCCAAACGATATAAGTGTGCGAGCCGTTCATCTTCATCAATTGGATTAGCTGCTTTCATTGCACCGACCCTCGCGACATAACCGGCACCTCTGCCAATACCTGCCTAACCATAGTATTTAATTGACTGCTTATTATTGGCTTCTGTAACCAGAAAACATCATCGCATTCGGTCAGCGAGGACAAATTTGTTTTACTCTGTTCGATAGCATCCACCACCATAATAATCGGTATTTTTTTCTTGCCCTTGAGCTGATGGGATTCCCGCTCGCGAATATGCTTCACTATAGAAAGGCCATCCATGCTCTGCAATTGCGGGTCGAGCGTAATTAAATCATAGTCACGCAATTGCAAATGCTCCAAAGCCGACTGCTCAGTCGTTACGCAATCCACCTCGTATTCTTGTGCGGGCAAAGCGCTAAGCATTGCGTTTTCCTTTTCAGTTGGATCGGCAATAAGCAACACATGTGGTTTTAGTTTTTGTGGTTCGACGCGAGAGGCTGGAACTTTGGGTGTGGAATCTTCACAGGGCAAATCAAAATAGAAGCTTGCCCCCTCACCCGGCACTGAATTCACCCCGACATTGCCGCCCATACGCTCAATAATTTCTTTACAGATAGCCAGCCCCAAACCCGTACCGCCTTTTTGACGCGAGTCCGATGAATCAGCTTGAGAAAATTTCTGAAACAACCGCGCGCGGAAGTCGTCCGGCACGCCCGGGCCTTTATCAGTTACCAGCACTCGTACATAACCAAAATGCGATTCAATATGAATTGTTACCACCTCATTCAACGGCGAAAACTTCGCCGCGTTAGACAAATAATTCGCCAGCACTTGCAATAATCGCTGATCATCCACTGACACTTCCACGTCATCAGAAGGTGCGATTAATTCGTAGGTCACACCATATTGCTGCGCGAAGGCGGCATTGGCTTCGACCGCTTGCTGCAGCAAAGGCAATAGCTTTTGGGGCTGCAGCTCAAAATGCATTTTTCCAGCAACTAACTTTTCCATGTCGAGTAAATCGTTAACTAAATAAATCAGCCGCTGGGCATTGTTGTGTGCAATCTGAATCATGCGTACCGATGATTCAGGCAGACTACCGGCAAACCCGCCGACTAAAATCCCTAACGCACCGCTGATTGCGGTAAGCGGTGTGCGCAGCTCATGACTGACAGTGGAAATAAATTCCGCTTTCATTTGGTCGATACGTTTTATTTCACTGATATCACGCGCTATCCCCAAATAACCGGTGAGCTCGCCTTCAGCATCGCGTAGTGCTGACACGGTGAGCAGTGCTGGAAACTGACTGCCATCCTTGCGCACATAGTGCCATTCATTTTCATCAATACCACCTTCGCGAGCCTTGGCAATAAATGCCTCAAACCCGGGTTTTACCTCATAACCCAGTTCACGCGTTAGCTGTTGCGCACGAGTGGTAACTTCTTCTGGCAAATGGATCAGCGCGGGCGTTTGTTTATCGATCAGCTCTTCGGCGCTGTACCCTAACATCACCTCTGCGCCGTGGTTGAAGGTTTTGATCATGCCATCTTTGTCGGTTGAAATAATCGACACGCTGGCCGCATCAAGAATGGCTTTGCGCAGTGCATTAGTTTCTTTAAGTTGCTGCTCAGTTTGTTTCAGCGCGGTGATATCCGATACATAGCCATTCCACAACACGCTGCCGTCATCCAATTTTTCCGGCATGGACTCTATATGAGTCCAGATCATGCCGCGCTGGGGATTATTGACGCGCACCGTCGCCACCCAGGGTGTGAGGTGGGCGGCCGAGTAGGAAACACTTTCACCCACCCAACCGGCATCGTCTGGATGAATAACCGCAAATATTTTGTCGGCGCTGCGCGCAGCATCTTCCTGGCTAACATCGTAGATATTTTTAATGCCCGGGCTGGCGTAGGGAAAAAACGAACTACCATTTGGACGCAGTTGAAACTGATACAAAAACCCCGGCAGACGCTCGCTGAGTTTTTGGAAGCGCTGCAGAATAATTTTTTTCTCGGCATCTTGCTGCCAGCGCTCCACTACGGAGCTGATCCAGCGCGCCAAGAGGCGGACAAAATCCCGGTCGAGCGAATCGTATTGGTGATGCCGGCTTTTCCGCGAATTAAAACTCAGCGTGCCGTAAATTTCTCCCCCTATCCACAGCGGAACGCCAATGTAGCTTTCTATTTGGCTAAGCAAATACGCGGGGTGCTGGCGATATTGACTGGCGGGAATATTATCTTCCGCCACTACCTCTAGGCGCTTTAGTGTGAGGCTGCAATAGGTTTTGCCAAGTGGACTGGCGCTGGGCGCAGCATGCTGGCCCTGAGCGGAAAACTGCACGTGAACTTTGTATTCTTCATCGTTGATCTGACTGATGATGCCGTTGCTCAAGCCGAGATAGCGCGCGCCCAAAGAGAGCGCACGGTGCAATTGATCATCTGGATCGACCGCCGAGAGCGAGGCGATTTCATTGAGCGAGTGCAGTGCTGCCTGTTGGCGAATACTGATTAGCTCAGTATTTTTGCGCTCGGTGATATCGGTATACACCCCCACCATCAACGCCGCCTTACCCTCTGCAGTCCACTCCACCACCTTGCCGCGAGTAAGAATCCACTTGTAGCTACCATCGTGAATTTTGAGCCGGTATTCGTTTTCGTACATGAGGGTTTCGCCTTTGATATGGCGAATAATATCACTGTAGCTGGTGCGCTTATCGGCGGGGTGGACACGGCTCATCCACTCATCCAGGTCGAGTGAGTTGGGTGACTCTGGGCCTATGCCGCAGAGTTGACGCCATTCAGGGGAAAAACTGGCTTTATCGTGGGCTATATCCCATTCCCAAAAACCGGAATCACTGGAGCGCAGTGCCAGCGCTAACCGCTGCAGAGCCTGCTCACTCACCGCATGCTCTTCACGCATTTGCTCGCTATGCTGTTCGATCAGGCTGCGCAAATAGGAGCGGTACAAGCGAATAAATACCAGTAATAACACCTGCGCACACACCAGAGCAGTCAGCCACTTGGCAATTACCCGTTGGCGAATCGATACATAATCTTTATAGACCGAGGTTATATCGGTCCATACCAGCATCGCCAAGCTTGACTCCGGCAGAGGCAAATCCCACTGTTGCAACGGCCACCATGAGGCTATGTAGGTCTTACCTTCGGTATGCAGCAATTGCCCCTGTTGGTTGATTGGCACCAACCCCTGTTTCCACCAGGCATGCAGCTGTGGATCAGTTGTATTCTCCAGCCGCCAGTCATCCACGGTAGTTGGATTTTGCTGATTGAGCTGTTGGCGAGTCTGCTCCCAAAGTATTTGTTCGACTGCCGTTTTGCGTAAAAACACCGCCATCTGTATAGGCGCAGCATGCTCATCCGCTTTTTGTGGCAGCGTTGACAT
>CAXAVL010000093.1:0-15448 GCA_963971905.1 uncultured Cellvibrio sp. | reverse complement strand
CTGCCCGCGTTTACGCCCGCGATACCAGGGCAAAAATGGCCCGAGCCTGTGGCCGCCGCCAAGCAGTGGCACTGGGCCTTCGGCATCAATCGGCGCATTGCGATTTAAATCCACGCCATTGCCATTGGCGCGCTGATTTAAATACATCCCCACCGGATTCATTATCGGCATGATCACTAATTGCAGTTGTTGCAACTGCTGTTGCACACCTGTATCCCACCGCAGCCGCTCCAGCAGAGATTGCAGCCATGCGATCAATACCTGGCTGCCGATCCGTTCAATGCCGTGAATGCCACCGGTAAGCAATAGGGTTGGCGCGCAGGGCGCACTTGAGCCGAGCCTGAGTGAGTAGAGCGGGAATTCCATCGCACCATGCTGCACGGTAGTTTCGCAACAGGCGTGCAGCAGGTGGCTGTGCTCGCCTATCAGCTGCTCCAGTTGTAACAGCTCGGGAATTTTTTGGTGGAAATCTTGTTGCACGTCGGCGCTGCGAAAACAGGGTTGCTCCACAGCGGTAATTATTTCGCGATTGGTCATAAGCAGTGCCGCAACAATCTTGGGTGTGCTGAGCATAGCGGGTTTTGTCCGCTATTCGTTTACAGTTTTGTGACGCTATTGGATTGTTCGTTAACCCGTTTATCGAGCGATGGTGCGTATCTTGGCGTGTAGGGGTTTGCTGCGCCTTTATGCCTAACCTATGATAGGTGGGCTTTTAGCAATTTAGTGGCAGGCGCTCGTCTTGCCCCATAACGATAACTAACACCTGTGCGGTGAAAAGGACACTACAATGCCTAACATTTTTTCTCGGTCAATAACTGCAGGTGGGCGAGTGCTCACCTTGGTTTCATTCGTTATTTTCGGTTTGGTGCTGGCAGCATGTGAATCGACGAAGCCTGCTCAATCATCTTCACGCCTGACGGCTGCAGCCCTGCCCAATCTCGACGATGGCTCTCAGCTCGCCAATCCCTTTCGAATCAATTACGCGGGATATTTACCCTTGCAACAGAAAATCGCTCTGTTCATGTCGAGCGATAAAACACCAATTAAATGGCAGTTGTTGAATGCAAAAGGCGAGGTTCTTACGCAGGGTAAGAGCAAGCGGTTTTATCAAAACGACCACGCATCGGGCGACAGCTTTTTTCGAATAGACTTCTCTCATTTCACTACCCCCGGCGACGGCTATTTTCTTGCCGTGGGTGAGCATACCTCCCACCCTTTTGCACTCAGCAATGATCCGTACGGCGATCTCAAACTGGATGTGTACGGATACTTCAAAAGCCATCGTCGCGAAGGGGATGTGTTTTCCCGTTCAGTGAAAGATTGGACGAACCATCAGCTCACCATGAATTTTATTGCCGATGCGGGCGATCAAGGCTATTACCCAGTCAATGCCGCAGAGGCCAAGTGGTCATTGATCAATCTGCTGGAGTCTTATCCTGCGATTAATACCTACTACAGCGATAAGCGGGCAGGTATGAGTAGCGTTTTTGATGAATTGGTATTTTTTGCGAGCCCCATGTACCAGTTGATTTTCCCTGGTGAAAAGCTCGCTGTCGCCAAGTTGCACACCAACTCTAATGACACTTGGGCTAAGTGTACGGAAACGACAGGAAAGGGCAGTTCATGTATCTCTATGCCGGAAACTAAAGCTACTTATTCAGTGGCGCGCAGTTTGGGTGCTATGGCTCGCTTGCACACGCGTTATGGTTCGGCAGAGGATGCCGCTCTTGCATACCAGCATGCGTACAACGCGCTTCGCAATGCCGAAACAGAAGATTTTGTATGCCTTGGGCCAGATTCGTTTGGTGGTGAGGGTGGCTACTACCCCAACAATGATAATTGGGGATTATGGCGTGACCCGCAGGGTGATCGCACCCCATGTGCGTCGGGCCCCGAGTTCGATCCGCGTGATGATAATGTCAACGATGATCACTACGCTGCGTTGGTTGAAGTGTATCTCGCCGCAATAACATTAGGGCACGAGAAAGATGCTGCTGCACTCAAGTCAAAAATTCTCACTCATAATCACCATCAACGTGTGAGTCAATTTTTCTGGGGAGCCGTATCGACCGAGGCAACCTTGTCCCTCTTAACCCTAAAACCTGCTGGCATTGATCTCACCCAGGCAGAAAAAAATCTGTTTCATTACGCTGAACAGGTGCTGGTACACCAAGAGGTTGGGTATCCCGGCATAACCTTTGATGTGAAATCCGATAAATGGGATGCGGCAGACCAAAACGATGTGGATAACAATTTCCGTTGGGGTTCTAACCGTATGCAACTCAATGATGCGCGTATCCTTATGCGGGCAGCGGATATCAGCCATGCGCGCGGCAAGCACTCGGCGGCTGTTCGTTATACCAACGGCGTTTTGCGCGTCTTAGATCAGATGTTCGGTACGAATGGGGTTGCGCTAGCCATGTTGACAGCGCCCGATTACCCGCACATAGAGCATGCTGTTCAGCGCACGCACGATGCGTTGGTCGATGATAAAAACAGTGGCAAGTTCGTATTGGGGCCAAACAATTGGACCAATGCCAATGATCCTGCCATGCCCAAGTTTGGCTCGCAACCGGGGATGAAAATGTTTGCGCTGACGGAGACCGGTTGGTCATCGCGTGAAATTTCTATCGACGCTAATGCATCTTTAGTGCCCGTAATGTATTTCGCCACCGAGATTGCGCCAACTTATTTACAAGCGGCGCACAAAAAATAATAGGGCTATACCCAGCAGCCAGATCCGGTAGCGAATTTAAACTCGCACCTGATCTGGCCTTGCTCGTAACGTCTCTGTTCGATGAGTAGTTGTTACGCCCAAACGAGTGGTGTTTCTGATGGGCTTATCACGGCGAGCTCATTGTTATAAATCATGCTGGACAGGTCACGGCTTATTCGCGGGTACAAATTGTCTTCTGGTGTATTGTCGTTAGCTGCAAGGCCAACACAGCGGTTGCGGCCGGATTTTTTTGCAGCATAGAGCGCGCGGTCGGCGATATCGATCACCTGCTCCCAGGACAGGGTTGCAGTGTGTTCGCGCAAGAAAGGGAAGCTGGCAAAACCCATAGAGCAGGTTTTTTTCAAAATATTGCCGTCGGGTAGGGTGAAATTATGTTGCTCGATACTTTTGCGAATGCGCTCAGCCATCAATGGTGCCTCGTCGCGATCGGCGAACCGGCTCACAATTAAAAACTCTTCGCCGCCCCAGCGCACTACGCAGTCCGATTCACGGCAAATCTTAGTCAACGTATCCGAGAGTTGAATTAATAATTGATCCCCCGCCGCATGGCCGTGGGTATCGTTAACCGCTTTAAAGAAGTCCACATCCAGAATAAAAAATGTGAGGTCTCGGGTATTTGGACGAAGCAGGCGATCGGGGGCAGGTGGAGCGTATTCGCGCTGTACTTTGGCTATATCCATGGGGATTAATTTTTGTAGGTAGCGACGGTTATTTAAACCGGTCAGCGGGTCGGACAGGCTGATTGCCTCGAGTTGCGCATAAGCACCTTCAAGCTCCGCGTTTTTATTGCGTAATTCAGCGGTGCGCTCGGTGACTTTATGTTCCAGCTCGCGGCTAATATTGCGCGCTACTACTACTTTTTGATGTTGAGTGCGGACAAACATCAGAAGCAGGCCGATAACAACCGAGATGTAAAGGGTGTAGGCCCACCAGGTTTTCCACGGTGGCGGCAGCACAGTGAGTTGTAGGCTGCGTCCTTCTTCATTCCAGATACCATCGTTGTTGCTGGCCTTCACCCGAAACCGATAACTGCCAGCAGGCAAATTGGTGTAGAGCGCTGTGCGCTGGTTGCCCACCTCGCGCCACTGATTGTCAAAACCTTCCAGCTTATAGGCGTAAAGATTTTTTTCGGTATCGCGGTAATTCAGCGCGGCAAAACTAAAGGAAATCATGGATTGGGTGTGATTCAGCGTGATAGCACTGGTTTGGGTGATCACCTTATCTAATAACTTGTGTGGTCCGTGAACGGGCACTTTTTCAGTAAACAGGCGAAAGTCAGTAATTGCGATAGCCGGAGCAAGTTGGTTTTGATTGCTTTCGAGCTGATCAACATCAAAAAAATACACACCATTGCGAGACCCAAACACCACTTCATTTGCGCGGGTAAATGTCACAGCACCAGTGGTAATGCCGCCAATTAAGGCGCCGTTAAAACGCGTGTAATTTTTTACTGCCAGGGTATCGGGGTTAAAGCGCACTACGCCGTTATTGGTACCGACCCACAGGTTGCCCTGATGATCCTGCGTAATCGCGCGAATGCCAGGGTCGGCAAAGCCGTTGCGGGTGCCATAGTGAGTAAAATCATCAGTCTCCGGGTGGTACAAGTGCAAGCCCATATCGGTGCCAAACCACAGGCGTTTTTTACTGTCTTCGTAAATGGCGAGCACGGAACCATTTGCGAGACTGCGGGGGTTTTTGTCATCGGGTAGATAGCGCTTAAAGCTATTATTCTCGCGATTCATTAAGTTCAGTCCATAGGCGGTACCCACCCAAAACCGTCCTTGGGAATCTTCATAGGAAACCCAGGTCACGGCGCTGGATAAGCTGTGGGGGCCGCTTTCGCTGTGCGGGAAGAAAGAATATACGCCGGTCTTACGATCGAATTTAGTCAGTCCGTTGTAGTGTGTGCCGAACCAGATGTTGTGTTCTCTGTCCTCAAAAACATTCCACACCATTAGGTCATTCAGCGTACTTCCTGTCTTCTCGCCGCGCCTGCTCTGGTCCGGGTCAACCGGAAGACTGTCGAACCTATCCGTTGTGGGGTTGTAAACCTGTACTCCCGCGCCCCAAGATCCAAACAGTAGACGATTTTGGGAGTCGATAGTGCCATAGAGCATGTTGGGAGCGGCAATTGGAGAATCCTCCCCCGGGGCATAGGGATAGTGGGTAAATGAATCAGTTTGTGGATCAAAACGCGAAACACCATTGGCGCCCACCCAGATTTTGCCCTCTTTGTCTTCGACTACGGCCTCGACATTGTTGTCCATTGGCCCTTGGTGGCTGATTGCTGATTTTTGATAGGCTCTGATGCCAATGCTTGAGCGGTCATACAAATGCACACCCGAGGGATAGGTGCCGACCCAAATGTCGCCGGTGCGATCTTCATAAATACGTCTGACAACATTGCTGCTCAACTGGCCTGCGCCGCCGTCGCTGCGGCTATAGCTGAGCCAGTTGTCCTGAGGCTCGTTGTAAAGGCTTAGTCCTGCGCCGTCTGTGCCCACCCACATCCGGCCACTATTATCGACATACAGGCTCCATAAGAAATTTATCGGCAGACTGGTTGGGTCTTTGGGATTGTGCTGGTAGCGCGTGAATGCTTGGCTTTTTCGGTCAAAGCGAAAAATGCCTAAATCACTGCCGCCCCACACTCTGCCCGCGCGATCAACGGCGAGTGTGCGCAGGGTATTTTCCAAAGTTGATTTGGGGTTTTCAGGGCTGGGTAGATGCAGTATGACCTTGCGTGTGATGAAATCCATTTGCGCCAAACCGCTGTCCAAACCAAGCCATACCACATTGTCTTGATCCATCAAAATATCGTTAACCTGATTACTTGGCAGGCCACCGTTTTGTTGGTTCAAAATAGTCACTGCCCCCGTTCCTTGATCGAGAATGCCAAAGCCAGTGGCGGTGCCAATCAAAATATCACCCGTCGGGCTTTCAGCAATGGCATTGATCGCGCCGCCGGCTTCCAGCAAGCCGGCGGGCACATCTATTGGCAGCAGAACTTCGCGATCACGATCATAGCGGTACAGGCCCGAGCGGGTCGCCGCCCAGAGGTTGTGGTGTTTATCTTCCAGTAACTCCAACACCTGATTGACCGGCTCTGTCTCAGTCACATTGGTCGGGTCTTTCACAGCGGAAATCGGCAGAAACTCATAACCGTCATAACGCAGCAGCGCATTGCGCCCACCTAGCCACATAAAGCCTTGGTAGTCCTGCAAAATGGATTCAACTTCGCCGAGGGCGATGTCCTGATTTTGCATAATGTTGCGGAAGTGGATTTTTTTGGGGTAATCAACCTCCGCGACAGTGGTGTCCCCATGGCTGGCAGGCATCAGCGCAAACTGCGCAATGGTAAGTGTCAGAAATAGAATCAAGCGTGGTGTCATTGTTATATCGCTAGCTGTAGTAGAGGGTGCTGTCGACCGCAAATTTGTTATCGCTCTTGCGCGGTTATGTGTGGCCGAACTGCATTAAGTTATAGCAGCTAGGAGCGGATTTGGCGGGTTTTCATGGTAGAAATGACGGGTTTGTGATGTGGCACGAGAAATAGGGTGCTCGGGAGGTTGGGCGGTAATACGCGGCAAAAAAACTTTTTTACCTGTGATGTTGGGTGCCGCAGCCTGATTTATGGCAGCATTTTGAATTCTAGGTTCTTCTTCACTGTTGGCCATTCCTGATCGATGATTGAAAACACCACTGTATCGCGATAAATCCCCTCTGCGTTTTTCTGATGGTTGCGCAAAATCCCATCCTGCTTTGCGCCTAATCGAGCAATCGCCGCGCGCGATGCCTGATTGTGCCAGTGCGTGCGAAACTCAACAGCGATTGAGCCAAGTGCTTCAAAGGCATGGTTAAGCAATAACAATTTGCACTCGGTATTAACGTCTGTGCGCTGAAAAGTTTTTGCGTACCAAGTGTAACCAATCTCCAGGCGATGATTTGCATTGTCTGCATTGCAATAGCGGGTGCTGCCAATGATTTTTTGCGTGGTATTTTCAATTACCACAAAGGGCAGGGCGCGCCCGTTAGCTTGCTCTGTAAATGCGTGATCCAAATACGCGGTAATGGTTTCGTTGTTGGGCACCGATGTGTACCAAAGATTCCACAATTCACCATCAGCTGCGGCTTCGAGTAATTCTGCCGCGTGCTCGCGTTTTAACGGAGCAAGAGTGACGCGATTGCCCTTGAATGTGGTTTCGTAAAGCCAGTGGTTGTTCATGGTATTCCTTTAGTGGGTAAATTGTTTTCTAGCGTGGGTGTTCGAGGTTTGTGATCTAATGCCAGCAGGTTGTTGGCTAAGTTTATAGGATTGCTCGGCTTTTTTGCCGCTATACCTAACGATTTTTTCATTAACAGGGAAGGAATTTCTCGATGAGTCAATATTTGATTGCTTTGGCTGTTATGGTGTTGGGCGCTGCTCTGTTGGGCTGTGCCGACAATAATAAAGCTACCAATGATTTTCAGGCGGTCTGCACCTATTTCCAAGAATTGGAGCGTCAGGAAAATGTTAATTCATTGACAACCGAAGAACGTAACAAATTTATAGTTGCGCGCATTGAGCAGAATATTCCAGCAAGTGCGGCAAGTGTTTCATGGGATGCGGTGAGCTACGCTGTTGCTGAGCAGCGTTATGAAATATTCAAAATGGGCGCCGAGTCAGAATTAAAAGAAACTTGGGATTGCCCAGCAATGGAAAAGCTCGCTCCCTTAACTGGAGCTATTGAATAATTAATTTCGTAGGTTGGGCTGCAATGCCCAACATTTTTTATGGTTTAAACCACTTTTTAAGTTTTTCTTTGGCTTGTGCATGTGTATATACATTTCCTTCCTTGATGGCTTTTTCGCCTCTTTTGATACCTTCCAGTATCGAGTCGCTCGGGTTTTTTGGTGGTGCGTTGTCGGTTCGTTTTTTCATGGCGATACTCAATAATTTTATCGGTGTAAATGTAGGTTAATGGTGAGTTTGCGAACCGCAACATTCGTAATAACAAACGGCACATTGTTGTATTGATACGAAAAATAACGGCGCATGCATCTTGGTTTTGGCGGTTGCGGATACATGGTCATGTTGAGGTTCGTTCCTCACCGCCTACGGGTTACTCTGGCTTGAACTTCTTTGCTACAGCTGCATTTATTTCCGATGCTAATATTTGAGCGGAGCGCATTGTGGATTGCACCTGCTCCCAGTTTTTCCAATGTTGCTGCCACATTTCTTTGCCCACTATAGATTCAAAATCCACAATGGTTGGTGCGCCCCAACTTTCGTACAGTTTTAATTTATTTATTCTTTTTTGTATATCTTTTATGTCGCGTGTTTTTGGTGAGAGTTTGGCGTTGCTTTGAATCCAGCTTTCCCATGGTTTATTTCCTTTGGATTGATTGCATTTTCCGCAGGCGGGAACAAGATTGTGAATTTCCGATATGTACCCCGTGGGTGTTTTGTTCATCACAAGTGGCCGCAAGTGATCCCATTCTGATGCAATGCTCCCGCAGTATGCGCACTCGATTTTTTCTAGGCTCATTCCGAGAATTTCAAGTGCTTCTTTCACTTGCTCATTGGTAGGTTGGATGATGGGAATTACCGAGTTAATAAATGAGTTGGTAATAGTTGAGGATCTACCTGTGATTTTCATTGGGGTAGGCATTCTAAACAGCGATAAATAATTCATGAATTACCTTTTATTTATTTGGCTCACGCTTAACAACAAAAAACCCGAACCATTGCTGATTCGGGTTTTTCATTTCTCACACCGCGTTTAAAAACTTAAACGTTGTAGGTGGTCGATGCGGTGTTGCCGCCGCGGCCGGTCCAGTTAGTGTGGAAGAATTCACCGCGTGGTTTGTCGGTGCGCTCGTAGGTGTGCGCGCCGAAGTAGTCGCGTTGGGCTTGCAGCAGGTTTGCTGGCAGGCGCGCAGTGCGGTAGCCGTCGAAGTAGGTGAGGGCAGAGGTGATTGTCGGGGCGGGAATGCCGTTAACAATTGCCGCTGCAGCTACACGACGCCAGCCAGCTTGGGCCGCATCAACGGTTTTGGCGAAGTAGTCATCCAGCAACAGGTTTTTCAATTCAGGATTCTTATCGAATGCTTCTTTGATATTACCGAGGAAAGATGAGCGAATGATACAACCGCCGCGCCACATTAATGCGATGCCGCCGTAGTTCAGGTGCCAGCCGTATTCTTTGGCCGCTTCGCGCATTAATAAATAACCTTGTGCGTAAGAAATAATTTTTGACGCAAATACCGCGTTGCGTAGGTCATCGATAAAGGCTTGTTTGTCGCCAGTGAAATTCACGGCTGGGCCTTTAATGACTTTCGCTGCTTCAACACGCTCAGCTTTTTGCGATGACAGGCAGCGCGCAAATACCGCTTCAGAAATCAGCGTGAGAGGTACACCCAGATCCAGTGCGATTACGCCAGTCCATTTACCGGTACCTTTTTGGCCAGCGGTGTCGAGGATTTTCTCAACCAGTGGTGAGCCATCTTCATCTTTGTAGGCGAGGATGTCGCGGGTGATTTCGATCAAGTAAGAGTCGAGTTCACCTTTGTTCCACTCGGCAAAGACTTGGTGCATTTCGTCTGCGCTCAGGCCAACCACTTCTTTGAGCAATTGGTAGGCTTCACAGATCAGCTGCATGTCGCCGTATTCAATACCGTTGTGCACCATTTTTACAAAGTGGCCAGCGCCGTTCTCGCCAACCCAGTCACAGCAGGGTGAGCCGTCATCTACTTTGGCGGAGATGTCCTGGAAAATATCTTTCACAAACGGCCAGGCTTCAGGTGAGCCGCCGGGCATGATAGATGGGCCAGTCAATGCGCCTTCCTCACCACCGGAAACGCCGGTGCCGATAAAACGTAAGCCTTTGCTCGCGAGGTACGCGGTGCGACGGTCGGTATCGGGGAAGTGAGTATTGCCGCCATCGATAATGATGTCGCCAGCTTCAAGGTGCGGAATCAGTTGTTCGATAAAATCATCTACCGCTTTACCGGCTTTAACCATCAACATAATTTTGCGTGGTTTAGCCAATGAGGCGACCAGCTCTTCAATCGAGCGCGCGCCACGAATGGTTTTGCCCGCTGCGCGACCAGCGATGAAGCTGTCTACTTTGTCTACGGAGCGGTTGTAAGCGGTGACTGTATAGCCTTTGCTAGCCATGTTCAGGATGAGGTTTTCACCCATCACAGCCAAGCCAACCAAGCCTATATCGGAAAGTGGTTTCATAGTAGTAATAGCCTATCGTTGTGGTTGATGTCCTGGCTCTCAGGCGCAATTCAACAGGGCGGTTCCGGTCCCTATCACCCGTTACCCTTCCTGTGTATTCCAGGGAGCAGAGATTGACCGATTTCTATCTAACGGCGCTGCTCTAACGGCTGCGCTCTTGAGGGGGTGCGTATTATTCCTGTTTGTGGCGCAAAAAAACAGCCAAGGGGCAAAACTTATGGCTATTTTCGTCATAGCGAGGTGCAATTTATCTAATGTGATTGGATGTTGCCGCCTTGTGATGCATTGGTTAGGCTGCGCTCCTTCTCAATATTCAAGGCAGAGATAACAATGGCACGAGTGGTATTTTGTTGGGAGCTGGGTGGAAATTACGGCCATATCACCGGTTTTATTAGCTTGGCGCAGGCGTTCAAGGCGCGTGGCTGCGAGGTGATTTTTGCGCTGCGCAATTTGCAGCACGCAGGATTGTTGGGCGATGGGGTGACTTGTGTACAAGCGCCGATCCCAAATTTTATCCCGCGCCAGCGCGATTCTTACTCTTACAGCGGTATTTTGGCCGCTATAGGTTATCTCGATAAAACGGTGTTAGCAGGGTACGTTGCGGCTTGGCAAACATTGTTAAGCGAGTATCAGGCCGACCTAGTCATTGCCGATCATGCCCCTACAGCTATTTTGGCGGCGCAGGCTCTCGGCCTACCGGTTGCTGCAATCGGCACGGGTTTTGTTATCCCTCCCTTTGATTCAGGATTTCCACTATTTACCCCGAGTCTGTCTGAGCCAGATGCCGGTTTGGATGAGCAGCTACTGGCTAATATCAATTACGCCATGCACCAATGTGGTGGTCAGGCTCTCAGCAGCCTGGGCGATATCTTTGATCGCGCTGAACCCTATTTATGTACCTTGCCGGAGTTAGATCACTATAGCGCGCGCGCGGATGTGGATTACTGGGGGCCGCTGTTCAGTGCTGATCAAGGTCTGGAGCCCCAGTGGCCGGTGTTATCGGACGTGCGGGCGGAAGCGCGGGTTTTTGCTTATCTCACGCTGAAATTGGCGCATCTGGAGCAAGTGGTCACCGCTCTCGCGCAATTGCCTTGTGCAGTTCTGCTCCACATTCCGGGCTTGAGCGAAACCCAGTGCGAGGCGTGGTCTAGCAGTTCCTTACGGATTGAAGCCCAGCCAGTCAGCATGCGCAGTGTGTTAGCGCAAGCGACGATGGTAGTTAGCCAGGGTGGAATGGGTGTTAGCGCACAATGCCTTTTGGCCGGTGTGCGCCATGTGATAGTCCCCACGCAGATGGAGCAAACCATGCTGGCGCGTCGGTTAAGTGATATGGGTTTGGTTTATGCCGTGAAAGCAGATGCGACTAATACTGACTATGCTGCTGTTTTTCAACAGGCGTTGGGCTGTGAGGTATTGGCTAACAACAGCCAAATGCTGGCGCAGCAGTATCGGGGATTTTCACAGGATGAACAGATAGATGCGTTGGTAGAGGATATGTTGGAACTACTATCCCCTTAAAGGGGATAGCAGTTGATACTACTTATACAGCGGTTTTGCGCGCTTTGCGGCGACGGAACGCCAAAGCAGCAAGACCAGCACCCAGCAGCAAGGTGTTTGCTGGTTCGGGCACTGTCGACGGAGCACCGCTACTGGTGGTAACAAAGTTGCTCACATCAAAGATGGGAGTGGAACCAAAACCAAATGGATCGTCGAAGCGAGCCTCTGGTGTGTGAGCATAACCTGCATCAGCTAAATACTGATTAACGTAAGTATTGAGTTGATACTCCAGAGTTAATGAGGCGCCTGCGGCGAGATAACCCAAGTTCAATACACCCGCATAACTACCCCATTGGTAAGTCACACCATCACCGCTTAGTGCGCCAAGAGTGGTGCCGTTTGTGGTTAGGCTTTGGCCATTCCACCAGTCGTTAACCGCAGTAAGACTGGCAGAGCTATCCCACAGGCTTACGCCATTAACGCGGATATCCGCCGAGTAGCCCGATTGAATCAGAGTGCTGTCGTCGCTGTATGTGTCCGAATAGCCAAGCCCTAATTCACCGCTCAGGATTAAAAAACTGAAGTCGATATTTTGTCCTGTACCGGTATCGTTAGTAATAGTTGCCGTATGCAGGACGCTCGCGTTGGAGGATAAATCCAGGTTGGTTGACAGAAAGCTTCTGTCCAGAAATGGTGAGCCATAGCTTTTCAGGCCACTTTCACCTGTGTCTTTGCCATAGGCTGATGCGGAAGCATTCGCTCTTACCGGCGACTCAGTGTTAAGTCCGGATTCACTGAGGGCGTAGGTTGAGGAACTAATGCTATCAGCATTGGTGGTGCCGTTGATGCTAACCGATGTGCTTGCTTTTACGCTGGTAGAGATCAACAGTGCGTAAGAGGGAGCCGCTGCCAGTGTAGTGAAGGCAATGCCAATTGCCAGTGCGAGTTTATTGACTTTCATGCTGATAAAAATCCCTTGATGTAATGATAAAAACGCAGTTGCTACTGCGCGCCGCAGTCTACGAAAACGGCATACTTTTTGGGCGCTGAAACTGATTAAAGTGTGACGTAATTCTGTTGTTGCTGTTTTTGGTAAAAAAAATCGACACTCACCTGGTGTCGTTGCGGATTTTCCGCTTGCGTCGTCGCTGAGGATTGGCTTGTTGCACTAGCGCCCAGTCGATATGTTCTTGCACTAGCACGGAACTGCCCGCTCTTTTTTCAGTTAAGGCTGCGATAATTCGCTCATCACTGGGCGCATTACCCAAACCTACGGCGATATTGCGCAGCCAGCCTTCATAACCTACACGGCGAATCGCCGAGCCTTCGGTGCGGGCGAGAAATTCTTCTTCGCTCCAATTAAAGAGATCGACCAAGTCGCTATCGGCGAGGCCGTGGCGCGGTAAAAAGTCCGTCTCGCCGGTGAATTGCGCATATTTATTCCAAGGGCAGATGGCCTGGCAATCGTCGCAGCCAAAAATACGGTTGCCAATGGGTTCGCGGAATTCTTCGGGAATGGCGCCTTTGTTTTCAATCGTCAGGTAGGAAATACAGCGGCGCGCATCCAGCTCATAGGGGCGCGGGAAGGCGTCGGTGGGGCAGACTTTTAGACAGGCGGTGCACTCGCCACACTGATTGACTTGGGTGGGTTGATCAACGGGCAACGGCACAAAAGTAAAAATCTCACCGAGGAAAAACCAGCTGCCGGCCGTATCGTTAAGAATCAGTGTGTGTTTACCCGTCCAACCTAAACCGGCTTTTTCCGCGAAGGGGCGTTCCATCACTGGGGCGCTATCGACAAAGGCGCGGTTTTGACCTTTGTTCGGATAGTCGCAGGGCAGTGCATCGTCGATTTTTTGCGCCAGTACACTCAGACGTTTACGGATCAGCTTGTGGTAATCGCGCCCGAGGGTGTAGCGGGATATGTAAGCCTTGGTCGGGTCTTTGAGGATTTTGATTTGCTGGGTGTCACCGGGCAGATAATCCATGCGCACCGAAATCACCCGCACTGTACCGGGCAATAACTCCGCCGGGCGCGAGCGTTTATTGCCGTGCGCCGCGAGCCACTCCATGCTGCCCTGATAGCCTTTGGCCAGCCACTCTTGCAGGCGCAATTCCGCGTCGCCCAAGTCGATATCGGTAATACCGACTTGCTGAAAGCCGAGTTCGCGGCCCCAGAGTTTGATATCGGCGGCAAGTTGCTGGAGATCGAGGTTTGACATGGCAGCTCATTAATCGGTGAAGCTGGGCATTTTGCCCGAAAACTGGCGGGGTTACATTTTTAAACATTTGATTCGGGTGATATTCACTTTCGGCCGCTATAGTGAAGCCACGTTTTCCCACTGGAGTTTTTTATGAAATTGACAATGGTTATTACTGCTTTGCTGTTAAGTGTCGGTGCGACTGTTGGTGTTTGGGCAACCCCTCTGCCTGCACAGCCCCATGTCTATGTAGAAGGTTCGGCGGAACTGGAAGTGGAACCGGATATGATGACTTTTACTCTCAGTATTCAAAAGTCCGATTTGGATCTCGCCAAGGCCAAAGCCGATGTGGATGCGCGCTCGCGTCTATTAATAGAGACAGTGAAAAAATTTGGTATCAAAGCTAATGATATAGCCACCACCGCGCTCAATATTCGCCCCGATTATGAATACAAAGACGGCCAGCGGGTATTAACCGGCAATAATGTATCGCGTCAGGTGGATATTAATCTGCGCGATTTAAAAAAATATCCCGAGATGATGAAGGCTTTGGTCGATGCCAACATTTCTGAAACCATCAACACCAATCTGACGCTTGCCGATAAAAAAGCGGTGGAAGAAAAAGTGCAAACCGCGGCCATGAATGATGCCAAGGCGCGCGCAAATCGCTTGGCAAAATCCCAAGGCAAAACCGCAGGTGAGCCCTGGTCGATTTCGGAATTTAATAATCGCGGCAACGAGCGCTGGGAACTGCGCCCCAATCGCCAGTTGATGGGTAGCTCAGCAAAAGAAATGGGTGTGATGAGAGCGTCAGATAGTTCAGAACCCTTTGAGCCGGGCGTGATGAAAATTACCGCGCAGGTGTATGTGGTCTATTTGTTGAAATAACCCTTCTGCTCAATCCTCTACTTAGAGGCGGGTGCCGCTGTTGTTGGGGGCTCGCCGACTTTTTGTTTATTTCATCGCGCAGCCTTTGGTTGTCGAAGATATTTACATGGCAAATACAGTGGCGCGCCATTGCGTTGCTCTTTGTGCTTGATATTAAACATTTTTATTGGGCTGGCTCATTTTTTGCTTTTTGGTATTGCTGTATGTCGCTAAGGACAGTTAAAAGGCTCGTTGTTATATAAGAGCCTTTTCAGTGAAGTGTATCCGCGACTTACAAAATTTAGGGCAACATTAATTTTGTTATACCTAAACCAATCACTTGTTTTATTGATGAAGGATCTTAAGCCATGAATCTGTTTAAAAAAATCGCATTGTCGGCGGCACTGTTTTTGCCAGTTGCGGTAAATGCTGACACCATCTCTCCTGACACTTACTCTGCAACCTTGGGCTTAGGTGAAAGCGTAACTATCACCAAAACTGTCACCATCGAAGAATCCATTTCTAGTGGTGTCCTTGATATCGTATTCCTGATTGATACCTCTGGCAGTATGGGTAGCGTTATTAATGCTGCTAAAACAGCGGCGAGTAATTTGCTGGCTGGTCTTTCTGGCTTTGGTAGTTTGGCCACTGGCACCGGCTACTACAGTGAGCCGGGCTCGGGTTTAAATACTGACCTCACTACTGATGCCGTCGCAGGTGCAGCAGCAATCAATGCTATTAACTTGGGTGATGGCGGTTATGGCGGTGACTTTCCTGAAGAAGGTATTCATGCCGTTAAGTTAGCGGCTGAAAACACATCTTGGAGACCAGGTTCATCGCGTTTCGTTATTGCGTTAGGTGATGCAACTTTCAAAGAGTCTGACGGTTCTACCTTGGCCGGTGCACAAGCTGCTTTGGCTG
>CAXAVL010000092.1:0-15471 GCA_963971905.1 uncultured Cellvibrio sp. | reverse complement strand
TACCAAAACGATATAGTGCCGATGAACAGCAAAATGGTGAAAGCCTCATCGCTAATGATTCAAGCTGTTGACCGCGAAGTGCAAGAAGATGCACGCCGCGTGCAATGGAATGGTTCCGGCAGCGGGCAAGTTGCCATGTCCATCGCCAACCGTCAGGATTTTATCAATTACTACACCAGCGACTCGGCACTGGTATTTGATATCAAAGTCGATGCGGCCCCAAGTGCTGTTGCCTACCTGCGTTTGGGTTGCGGCTCTTACTGCGCATCGGATATCGACATGAGTGAAAAACTGAAAAGCTTCGTTGGTCAAGGCTGGCAAACCGTTACCGTGCCTTTTAGCTGCTATCCAAACTCAGGCGCTAACTTCGGCATCAACCAACCACCAGAAGAGTACTGGACACAAATCCTGCAACCTTTCTCGCTAATCACCAGCGGCACCTTGGATATTACTTTCGCCAAAGTGAGTGTGGTCAAAGGAGCAGGTAAAGACGTGGCTTGTCCGTAAGAAAATAATTGTCGCGGTAAAATAAAAATCCCCGTCAGTGAAAGCTGGCGGGGATTTTTTTAGCCCGTACACTCCACAGACGGACATTGTTCGAAACAGACGGGATTCTTCATTAACTCACCGGAGACGATTCGGGTTATGCGAGGGTGTTTGGTGTTGACGGCGAATTAACAATAATCAAACACTCATAAGAACACAACCCCGGGCAGCGAGCTGGCCGGGATCAAATGATCTCACTAGATTTTTATTTAAAAAACTAAACAGTGCAAAAACCATCTTCCCAATAGGTAATATCTAATTCGTACTCATCTATAGAGAAGCCATCCTGACTATCAAAAAATCCCGGTTTATTTTTTAATCGATTCTTAGCTGCATTTGCCTGTTCTACAGAGGAAAAAACTCCAATAAATTTTACATCCTCAATATCGCTATTAATTTCATGCACATGTTGAAGTACATATACTTTCATTACGATCTCCGCCAGTTTATTTGAAACTTCTATCGCCCCATTTTTTTATTTTGTTATGTTCCGATCCAGGCCCTTTCGGATAATTACCTGGACCATACTTCTGGCCCAGCAGCCTGTCGGCAAATTTCTCACCATTTTCACCAACATAAGGACGCTCACCTCTAGCCCAACTGGGTGCATCTTTTGCACCTTCTTTCCCACTTGTATTAGGTTTTGGCTCCTTTTTTGGTGTTTCTTCATTTGAGTTCTCATTTAACATTGATGATGCCAACGCAATACCCGTCATCATCATCGCCATATTACGCTCTTGTTGTTCTGCCATTGCATTTACAAGAGATTGAGCAGCTGCTCCCACTAAGCAAAAACAAAAGGGATTTTCTATGGGCTTAGGCGCGGTTACCAAAACCTCTTCAAGAATTTCCGTGTTCATCCCTGTTGGATCAACGCTGTTCACCGGATCATTTCCCACATACGCATACATATTCATATTGTCTGCGTAGAAAATCGGATCAGTTTGTAAAAATCGTCCGAGCTTCGGCGAGTACATGCGCGCTTTGTAGTGGAACAACCCTAACTCTTTAAACCAGATTTGCCCCGTATAGCCAAAACGCCCCACATTGTTCGAATCTGGAATCCCGAAGCTATCGAAGGTTAATTTGCCGAGGTAATTACCTGTGCCATCGGTACGGGCAATAATACTGCC
This sequence comes from uncultured Cellvibrio sp., assembly GCA_963971905.1. GTDB lineage: Bacteria > Pseudomonadota > Gammaproteobacteria > Pseudomonadales > Cellvibrionaceae > Cellvibrio. The sequence continues at coordinate 13,792 of CAXAVL010000092.1, read as the reverse complement.
TTGGTGATCTGCATGTAGGTACGTACGGTTACCAACCCCAATAATACTGCTGCCATATTCAACCCAGGGTTCATCAACTTGATCACCATGCACATAGCGGCGAGTGAGGCCGTTGCTGCTGTTGTATTCCGCCACCAGTGCATCGCCGTCATACAAAAATTGGGTAACAACACCGCCGATGGTGGTTTGGAACAAACGCCCTAGAGGATCATAAACAAAACTGGAATTGACGCCGTTAGCCGTACTCACCAAACGGTTTTCCATATCGTAGGTGTAAGTCAAATTGCTTTCACTTGCATCTTTGGTGAGGTTGCCATTGTTATCATAGGTAATCGTCAGGCCTGAAATGCTCGTGTACTGGTTTAATCCATTAGGGACATAGGCACCAGTTTTATTGACATTCCCAACATAACTATAAAGATTATTACTTTGCGTTAACTGCGTAACTTGACTCGCAGGGTTGTAGGTAAACGTATTGGTCAAGTCATTGGCTGTTCCAACAAAATCCTGTGAAAAACTCCCCAAACGCATAGCGTTATCACGCGCATAAGACGTTTTTGCACCGCCAGTGCGGGTAATGGATTTGCGGGTTCCATTTTCCCAATAATCCAACGTCAGCAAATTTGTATTGGCAGACTCAAACAAACCATTAATACGATTCAACCCATCGAATGAGTAGGTGAAGTAATTATTATCCGGGTGGGTGACGCGGGTGCGGTTGCTATTGTTGTCGTATCTGTAGCTAATTTTTCTACTATAGCTACCCATATTCGTGGTGGTTTCCACAACCTGACCAAAGCCATCAACTTTGTTAACAATGCCCAAACCCGTATCGCTACCAAAACGTGAATGCAAAGTAACGCCACGCAAGTCATAGTTGTAATAGATATCCTGCGAGTAGGTATTGTTGGAGAGGTCTTTCACTATCAGGCGATTGTTACTATCGTAAGTATTGGTAATGACCGATCCATCGCGCTTACGCTCCATGACCATATTGTTATTGGCATCGTAGGCGTATTCGTTGTAATCCACAGCGCTGTAAATGCCAGGTGCGGTTTTGGATGGATAGTACCGATACTGCAAACGATCAAATGCATCGTACTCTAGCTGAGTTAAGTTGCCATTCGCATCTGTTTGATTTTTTAACAAATAGCCGTCGTAGGTGTTGGTTACATAAATTTGTGCGAGTGGAGTGCCTACACCTCTTTCTTCAGTCAACATCTGGTCCAAGCCATCATAGGTGTAACGCGTGATTCTATCTGGCCCTTCAACTCCTTGCGTGCTCAGCGTGCAAGCATCTGTTGGCAAGGAATTATAAAACGCTTTATTCATGCGCCGCGCTTTGCAGTGAATTAATCCTTTAGCGTTATAGGTATACTGAGTTAATGCCTCAATAGTGCCATTCGTTCCCTTTATCCATTCTTTTATTTTCCGGCCATAATTGTCGTATTCAAATCCTCTAGTTGTGTATACCGTGAAATTTGTCCACTGCGCGGGTGCAACTGTGTCATCCAACCAGTAAAGTAAATTGCCTGACTCAATTTGATCAACCAACGTTGGGCGTGCAGTATTGTAGATATAACGTTCTGCTAAAAAATTCCGCGAGTCACTATCGGCATCTGGTTTGATAACGCCTAACGTTAATCCTGTTGCAGAATATCTATAGGCAGTTTTATGTTGTGCTTGATACTGCGCAGCTTGCGTCATTCCGCTAAAACAAATTGCAGCCAGAAACGCAACGCCACTAAACGCAAATAAAAATCTATTCTTTCCTAAAATTTTCATAGTCATCTCCTATTGACAGCTTTCCAGAGTGGCGGAATTACCCTTGGGCAAGGTTTCGCCAATTAACTTTCCGTATTTGTCGTATTCATAGCACCATACGCGGGTCTCTAACGCCCCGGAGCTACCTTCAGCGACTATGCTTTTTCCGCGCAGCAGTAGATTATTTGCTTGCGCGGTACTTTGTGGTCCGTAGTAATAGGAAGTTTTGACCATATCGAGATTGCCACTCGCACAGCCTGTGTTGGTAGCCTCAGAGTTACGGCAGGTGTGTTCACTCGTTAACATCCACACTGGATCAGGATCTTGAGCTATGGCTTCGCCATTCCTTTTGTAGTAGGCGTACTTAGGCTCGTAGTTATAAATAGTGGCTGCGCGCTTACCATTTTTATCGGCTGGTGCGGTAATTTTAATTGGACTACCAAAACGGCCGTCGGGATCGTATTCATAGTCTGTTATGTTGCCGCGTGCGTCCCGAATTCTTTTGGGTTTATTGCAGGTTTTGGGGTGGATACAGGCATTGCTATTTGAGACAAATTCCAGCACTTCCTGCAGCGGGGTTTCACTGCCGGATGCGCTAACAGCAGCGATTTTATTAAGATTCCCCCGTGGCCCGGAATAATAATAATGCTGTTTGGGGCCACGACCTTTAATCGGTGTATAGAACTCTACAAAGTTTCGCAAATCTTTGTAGTAAACATAATGCCCTCCCTTTCTGGTCGTCACTGAGTTGATTACATTCAGGTCGTACTGCGCTGACTCAACCGTTATATCAACGACTCCATTGTTACTACTATGCCGCGTTATTATGCCCGGGCTGACAGTGGGACCACCGTAGAATTGCTGATCAGTGTCATTCAATGTTGCAGAATTAAGCTCCCCCACTCGAGTTTCGATAAACCAGAAAGATCCACTGCCACTGGGTTGGTTAACTAAGGAGCCGTTGTTGCGATGAGTGTATTGAAAGTTTGGAGTCGTGCTTTCTGGCGTTTTGATACTTTTTATCCGCGGTGACCACCTTGCCAAACCAGAAACTTTAGTGACTGAACAAGAGGAATGCACAGTCCCGTTATCCAATTTGCACACATCCTCCGGCTGATACTGAATTTCGGTCACACCGGCGGCCGTTGTAAGTTTAACCAAATAGTTAGATGAGGGCATTCCGGGAGTCCAGAAATTCGAAGGGGTTCCAACCGGCCATGTAAATGTTGCTGTTGGCCAGCCGTTTGTGCCGCATGTCGTGGCATCTGGAGAGCAATATTGGTTGGCCAGATTAATAGCAACAATTTGATCAGGTGTTCCATTCAACCCTTGAGTATTTAATTGATACTTCAGCATGAAGCCAGTATTGGTAGTAACACCTCTGCTCGCCACACGTACTTTGTAGCCATTAGGATAAGTAGTTTCCATTAGGCGTCGATTGGTGTTTCCATACTTTGATTCTATTCCATCGGGTGTCGTCCAGATTAGATAGTTTTTATCAGAACTCAGGACCAAGGTGTGTCTTGTATCCCCTACCGGCTTAAACGTAACACCGACCATATCAGAGGAGCCTATAGCAGCGGAGGCGTCTCGACTAAGGATTCCATTTTTGTACACCAAAAAGTCTTGGCTACCTGCTGGTCCATACGGTCGCATTACACTAACTCGCTTGGTATGATCATGTTCGAATTCGCCCGAATCTCGAAAAAGTATAGGATCTCCATTCGCGTTATTAATTATCGAAATTATATTTTCAGAAATCTTTTTCGGGTTAACACTACCTGCAAAGGCATCGACATACCCATAGAAATTACCATCTGCAAATAAATCGGTGTAAAGTTGGACATGATGACTCAAGCCAAGCTCTCCACCAATAGAAACTGTATTGAGATTTTTCGAAAGTGCGCCGATTTGCAAATTAGCTCCAAACTTATCGCTAACTTCGACTTTAGGCGGCGCTATTGGATTATCTTCGAGCGCAGAGGCGAAACAAGAAATACTCAATAGAATTAGCAAAAATATTTTCATTTTTTTCCCTATAAATTAGAAGTTAGCCATGGGGCCACATACGTTATTCACGCTACATGCTTGTACACTTTGCGGCATATTTCCCGCCGAGTTGCCCACAGGACATGCCACAACAGCCTCAGTAGCAGTAACCCATTGGCTTGCTCCACTGGTATCTTTTACTAAATATTTAGCGGCCCCAGCGACAGGACTCCAAGTCGCTTTCCAAGCACAACTGTAAATGAGGCTTCTAGATAAATTTGTGGGTGCAGGCAATAAAACATTGGGTTCTGCTGTTGTATCACTCGCAACGTTTATTGAGACAAGGAGCCGATTTCCAGCAGCGTCGTAATCGTAATCACGATTACCATTTTGCGAATCTTCAACAAAGGTCAAGCGCCCTAATGCGTCGTAGGTGTAACGTATAGTTTTGGATTGAATCGCAGCTGCTGAGCTACTCGAACTTCGGCTAGAGGAAATACTTGATGATGAACTTCTTGAGCTAGATATCAGCGCAACACTACTACTTGCACGAGAAGAGCTAATAGCCGCTACTGAACTTGATGCAGCACGATTAGTAAATGAATACCCGACAAAATCACGACCAGTAATAGCGCCATCGGTATAAGTCGCTAATGCACGCCAATAATAAATGCCTTCATTTTGCAAAGCGCCCGGAGCAGCTGGTGGCAATGAGCCTTTAGCTGACCAGCCAGAACCATTGTTCCAACATACACTCGTACTTGAGATGGAGGAGATTTGGTATTGCCAGCGAGTAGTAGGAAAGTCCGGCGTAGTTGAAACCATAATGGTGTAAGAACTAAAGCCACTAGCATTACTCATCGCCCATGAAAAACATGGATTTTGTGAGCTTGCCGTTACTATCGCGCCATTAGCAGGAGAAAGGTGAATGGGTGCTGGCCTTGCAGAGTCAATAATTGTGAATGTATTTTCTATAGACTTGCTTCCGTTACTTCCCACTATGTGCCAGTAATATTTTTTTCCGTAAACGAGCGATGAAGGTGTCGCATTGGCAACCGTTACCGCAGCACCGGTATATGAACCGTTCCTGGTTTTTTTTACCCACGTAGAATCCCAACCTAAGCGACTTAAATTCGACTCAAGAAGACTACTAGAGGACAAACCATCCTTGACCCAAAAGTCTATATACTGATCGACACCTGGTCCACCACCCCGCGGCTGCTCTGAAACAACTACGTTATAGGTTACAGCTGAAACAAGGCTCGTCGCGGTAGCTGTAAATTTAGGGTTTGGAGATACTCTATCGCCGTTAATGGGATAGCGAGGCTCAGGCGTCTGGGCGACACTTAGCCCACAGTAAAAAATTATAGATATTGTGACTAAAAATTTTATAAAGCATTTGACAGGGCTGGGCATATTACGCTCCGTGTAGGTAAAAACGGGGGGGGATGATCAAAGACGGCACATCATTTTATCGATGGCGCATTCCGTAAAGCCACGCAAATGTGGACAACTGCTTCAGATTGAATACTCCATCACAGGCAGAAATCCAAATGGCACACAATAGAATTCATTTGGCTCATAAAAAATCCCCGCCAGTTAAAAAGCTGACGGGGATTTTTTTATTGCATTAACAAACCTACACAGACGCTTTGCAATACTGTTGCACAAAGTCCTCATGCAGGGGTAACTTCTCCGCTTCACTGCGAATAACGGTTTTCTTTTTAGTGAAAAATTGTCGCAGCTCGTTTTCACTCATCAAGTGTGCAATATGATGATATTGCTCAGGCATAATGCGCTGGCCAAACATCACTTGAGTCCAGGAATCGATACGGAATAGTTCACCGGGCGCCTGATATGCATGGCCGGTTTTTTTGAATAACTCAATGCGATGCGCCAAGGTTTCCGGCACTTCCATATTTTTACAATAGCGCCAAAAAGCGCTGTCATCCCGCTCTGTTGCTTTGTAATGCAGAATCACAAAATCGCGGATAGGTTCAATTTCCGCGTGTGTTTCGCGGTTGTATTCATTGACCAGTGCAGGCTCGACTCCGCGAAAGGGGAACAGGCGCATCAGGCGTGTAATCGCCATAATAAATAGATGAATACTGGTTGATTCCAATGGCTCAATAAATCCGCTTGCCAAGCCCAATGCCACACAATTTTTATTCCAACTTTTATGCCTGCGCCCAGCGCGGAATTTAATCGGACGCGGTTCAGTGACAGTGTTGCCTTCTACACTTTGCAAGAGAGTGGTGCGCGCTTCGTCATCGCTCATAAAACCGTTGCAATAAACTAACCCATTGCCAACTCTGTGTTGCAAGGGAATTTGCCAACGCCACCCCGCGTGATGTGCAACAGAGCGAGTGTAGGGCACTGCGGGGCGCACAGATTCAGTTTGCACCGCGAGTGCAGAATCGCAGGGCAGCCAATGTGTCCAATCTTCATAACCGGTACGCAGTGTTTGTTCAATTAACAAACCGCGAAAGCCGGAGCAGTCGATAAAAAAATCACCATCAATTGTTTCTCCGGATGCGAGAGTCAAGCCGGTAATAAAACCAGTGTCGTGATCTTGTTTTACTTCAACAATTTTTCCTTCTACACGCTTACCGCCATTTTTTTCGTAGAGCTCACGCAAAAATTTTGCGTAACGAGTGGCATCCAGATGATAGGCGTAATTAATATCGGCATTGGGGCCGGTATAAAATTTGTTAAGGAGCGACGCCTGCACTTCCAAACAGAAATCGCCAAATTCGAAGTCCATTCCCAACTCGCGACTGCGCAGCCAAAAATGATGAAAATCTCCGAGCCAGGTTTCTTTGCCGGTTTTACCAAAGGAGTGGATATATCTATCGCCCTGCTGCCCCCAATTCTCAAACGAGATACCTACCTTAAAGGTAGCCAGGGTCGCCCGCATAAACTCCTGTTCATCAATACCCAGCAATTTATGAAATACGCGGATTGGAGGAATCGTCGCTTCACCCACCCCAACAGTGCCAATGTCGTCAGATTCTATAAGCGTTATATCCAGCAACTCGCCGAATTTTCTGGAAATAGCTGCCGCCGCCATCCAGCCAGCGGTGCCGCCACCGGCGATGACTAATTTTTTTACAGGTGATAACTGCACAGGAAACCCCGTTTTGCTCTTTTATTGTGTATTTGTGACCGGTAATCAAACCAGTAGTGGTGAGCGAATATTCGCTATTCAGGCGCAGTATCGCAAGCGATGTTCGATTTATATTTACTATTGCGAGCCTAAACACCCTGCAACAAGAGTGATTAGCGATTCAGTTTATTGATGATGATACTGCGCAGTTGCCGCACCTTAATCTCGTCTAGTGGCCCTAGTACGCCCCGAGCATGTTCGGGGCTCTGAGACAAAACAGGGGGCTAATCGAGCCAGTGAGTAAGTTTTGGCGATAAAAGGGCGTACCGCCCACATCATCTTTGAATAAATAGAATACTGCGGCCAACTCATCGCGCTTGGTTGAATCAAAACGGGGGAAGGCGTTGCAGAAGGTCCATTGATCAGTGAGCTGCCTCACCAATGAATATTTGCATGTAAAGATCGTTGCATATACAGATTCAACGCTGTGACTTGCAATAATGGTTAACAAATTCGTGATGCATCGGCAACTTTGCTACTACCTCTGCAATTTTGGTGCGAATATTAGTCAGGTGCCCGACCATCTCTTGATCTGACATGGTTTTAAAAATTGAGTGATAGTGTTTAGGCATTAAGCCTTGACCCAACATAACGTGCAACCACGAATCACGCCTGAACAATTCACGACTATCCTGATAAGAAAGCGCGTGCTCTTTAAATAATTCCAGTCGATGGGACAATGAGTCTGGGACGCTCATATTTTTACAATAGCGCCAGAACTCACTGTCTTCACGCGAGGTTACGTGATAATGCAAAATAATAAAATCGCGAACATTTTCCAATTCCGCTATCAATTGTTGATTATATTCTTTGATGATTGATTGGGTTACGCCATTAAATGGGAACATATTCATTAGCCGGACAATACCTATCATAAACAGATAAATACTTGTTGATTCCAGCGGCTCGACAAATCCACTCGAAAGCCCCAAGGCAATACAATTTTGATTCCAAAAAACTTTGCGCCGCCCCGTTTTATATTTAATGACTCTGGGATCTGTTAACACTTTTCCTTTAACATTATTTAAAAGATGTGCTTTTGCTTGATCGTCAGACATAAAGTCACTGCAAAAAACATTTCCATTGCCAACCCGATGCTGCAGCGGAATATGCCACTGCCAACCGGCATGATGAGCTGTACAGGTTACATAAGGCTTAGGCGGTTCTACCGACTCGGTTTGTAGAGCAATAGCGCTGTTACAAGGCAGCCAGTGAGACCAATCTTCATAAGGTGTGTTTAAGGTTTTATCAATCAACAGGCCGGTAAAACCGGTGCAATCGATAAATAAATCACCTTCAATAATCTCGCCCGACTCCAATAAGAGCGCCTTGATATCTCCATCAGGGTGCTGCTGCACCTGCTGAATTTTCCCTTCAATACGCTTGGCACCATGCTTTTCACTAAATTGACGTAAAAATTGTGCGTAGCGGGTAGCATCAAGATGATATGCATAATTGATGCTGCCTGTTTTTGACGTAGCAAATTTATTCGCTTTAGCCGCCTGCACCTCCAAACTGTACTCACCAAATTCCGCGTTTATACCTTTGCTTTTGCCGTGCAGCCAAAAATGTTGGAAATCCGCAAGGTAACTACCTTGCCCCGTAGAACCAAAAGGGTGAATGTATTCATCGCCAATTTGGCCCCAATTTTTAAACGAAATCCCCAGCTTGAATACAGCGTCGGTAGCCCGCATAAACTCTTGTTCATCAATCCCTAGCAATGAGTGAAATGTCCTCATTGGCGGGATAGTGGCTTCGCCCACGCCAACGGTGCCAATTTGATCAGACTCAACAAGCACCACATCCAAGAGTTTTCCAAGCTGCTTGGACAGTGCGGCGGCGGCAACCCAACCTGCAGTACCACCACCCGCAACTACCACTTTTTTCACGCTATTATTTTTCATCGCCATAGCTCATCAATTCATCACATTCATCAATACATTTGCAGGTAAATAATATTTTTAACGGTTAAGTTTATTCAATAACATTGCACGTAGCATTTTGCTTTTTGCTACATCCAATTCACCAAGATACCCTCGCGCTGGCTCCGGTAAATGTTCGGCAGCCTGTTCAGCATCACCAAAGATGTAGTAATCAAAAATATGCTTCCACGCCAACTTTTCGTGCTCCGGTTTATCGCGCAAACTTAACAGTGCGTGATATAACACATTCATTGCTGGGCCCATATATTTTGCAGAATTACTCCACCAATAGTTCACCAACACATTAAATGGGTTTAGGGACTCGACTTGATGCCACCACATACTTGGCAAATATAATGCATCACCTGCCTCCAATTCGGCAATTTGCCCGTATTGTATGGCATCAGCAAATTTAGGGTATAAATTGAAATCGGGATTATTGAAGTCCACCATGCTTAACACTTGGCCGCCTGGTGTTGGTGATAAAGGTCCTGGATATAGATTGGCGATTTGATCTGGAGGAAATAGCGTAAACCGACGATTGCCTACCACACAGCAGGCTAAATTATCTGAAGCATCGTAGTGACAGCAAGCGGTGGTACGATTGCCAATCCATATGCTGATGCGTAAATCTTCAAGCGGAACTATCGATTCAGGCCGGGGAATAACAATATCATTCTCGCGCCTGAAATCTGGAAAATGGGTATCAATGACGTTTGATGCTATGTAGTAAGAGCTGGGATTTTCCCGATCAAAATTTTCCTGAATCAGATTCAGGACTTCATCCACCCGCATTGTACGGGAATCATAATTTAGCTGTGTGCGTTCTTCGTTGTAAAAGAAACGACCTTTGACATCGGATGATCCAATACAGGCCGTTGAAGGGCACCCGTTATAGTGCGACTTTAAGTAGTTAATTGCATGACTATCTGATAGTCGCCCTTGTTCAGCAAGTTTCCAGTGATTGATTAAACCTTTAATAACAACCGGTTCTTTGGATGAAAAAATTTCTTCATCCAAAGCCCGGCTTTGGTAATCAGTAATAACTTTTGTTCTAGCGGTAATCATTGACATAATATTTTTCACGCTGGCCTTTTAGGCTATTCTGACAACCTTACTTTTTCTTATTTTTGATTTCCGTCAATCTTCGAATATTTGTCATTGAGCTTATTACTGCATAGGCGAGAGGCAAAAAACCAAGCTTGCTCAATTTTTCCAAATGATCACCGCCGAGCGCTATCAATTTTTCTTCATTAATTGTGAAGTTACCCACCAAACGCTGTTTCTCACCGCTATTTAAATCGATTTCTATATCGACAGACTCAATTAAACCAAGTTCACTAAACGCATGGAACATTGCATCTTGCATCGCAATGCCCTCGTGAATAATTTTCAAAATACTGGCAATGTGATCCAGATACGGACCGTTACCGCCATGCTCCAAAAACAATGGATAACCTTTTTCATCATTAGCTTTCGGATGATCCAAATCAATGTGGATGACAGGAACTTTATGATTGTCCCCATCGGACTGGAAGCCGATAAGGAAAGGGCCTCTCGCAATCACCGCGGGAATGTAATATGCATCCCACCCCGCTTTCACACTTGGATTTAAAAACAGGTTTTCACCTTGACTCAACCCCAACAAAACGGTTGCGTGAAATTTTTGTGTTTCAGGGTTTTTCCTGAACAGGATTGGATATTCTTTTTGCAGCTCAATAAATTCGGTAGGAAACGCTAATGCGCTACTAATGTTATCGCCAAATTCGGCTCCAAAGCGGGTGACTACTTTGAAATCCTGATGTGCCAAGTTATTCAATAAAACTGTGTTTGCCATTGTTTGATTTCCAGACGTTTAAAACTCTTGGGTATTTATCAGATTTTATCTGTATTCTATGTGGCGAATATAGGTGAAGCATACCTGAGAACGCAGAAAACGTTCAGCAGAACTAAAAGAACAGAATAAGTTAAAAGGCCGCTTTTCAGCGGCCTTTTAACTTATCAACGATAAGACGTTTAATTTAATCTAGCGATTTAATTAAAACGTGTAGCGAGCGCCCACTTGGTAACGAGCACCCAAGTCGTACATATCCCACATCATAGCGTCGTTACGACCGTGTGAACGGCTATCTTCACCAGTAATGTTGAGACCTTCTAAAGACACAGTAAGTGCGTCAGTCACCGAGTAACTCAGGTTAAGATCGATTTGAGAATAATCCTCTATATAACGTGGGTTTCTGAAGGCACCTCTGTTTGTCTCATTCAAGTACTCGCCACGCCAGTTATACGCAATACGCGCCTGGAAGCGGTCGTTTTCGTATATACCTGACAGGTTTGCAGTATCACTCAAACCAACCAACGCAAATTGAGACCCAAGTGCGGGGTCTTGCAGGTCATTGAAGCCTACGTCACCGCGAACCAGAGTGTAGTTAGCCTGAACACCAAAACCGGTATCGCCAAAGAAGTGCTGCACGGCGAGTTCAATACCGTGAATTTTGGCTTCGCGGCCATTGTTTGGCGTATTAGTTCTAAACACAGCCAAGGGATCAGTTGCGTTGTCGTAAATATCCCAACCCGGTTGCGCGAGGATGAACTGATCTTGCTCAGATGTTCCTGTGTAGGAAGTGTTACCAAATTCAGCTACCCAAGCTGCATTGAGGCCGCCGCCAGGCAAAGCGACAAACTCGTTGAATGCCGTCTGACTGAACAGGGAAACATCGCTAATCGCGATTCCAGCTGCTTTCAACTGAGCTGCCGCTGCCTGTACACGAGGTCCGTTAGTTGAGTTACGAATACCCAGCAACTCGCGATCTACTGTCTCAGAGCCAATAAAGTTCTTCACATTTTTTTCGAAGAAACCAATAGAAGCATAGCTACCCTCGTCGTAATACCACTCCACGGAAAGGTCGAAGTTAGTTGACTCCAGAGGTAACAAGCCAGGGTTTGATGCGCTTGCGGTTGGAATAGCGCCCAAATAGGTAGGGCCACCACCGCTGCCAAAGTTAGAGGCAGATACACCCAGAGAACCCAAGCCCGCTCTGGCAATGGTTTTGCTGAACGAGAAGCGGCTGACCACATCATCGGTCACATTCAAGGTTAAATCGAAGCTAGGCAGCAAATTGTCATAGCTGGCTTTGGCAGAAGCCAAAGTCTGTGGCTTGGATGAGTCAACGTTGATAGAGATGTCGTTGTCACTCTCCCAACGGTAGAAGTAAGCAGAAGACAGAGAGCTTGAGTCTACATCGGTGGTCTCATAGCGCAAACCCGTCAAAATACTGAACGGCATAGCCCCCATGTTACCTTCCAAACCGATTTGGAAGTAAGCGGACTGCATGTCTTCCACCACAATGTTGTGGGCAGACTGGTTCATTGTTGCAGGCAATATGTTGCTGTAACGAGGGATATTGATGGCAGCTTCATACAACTCAGCGGCATTGGCAATAAAGCCGTAACCACCCGCTCTTGGAGAGAAGTCGTCGAACTCACCCTGAAGATCAAACGGACGAACCAGATCACCAAACTCACCTGGGTAGTTACCATCCCAGTTACCCAGAGAAGTATTGCCTGATGCGTATCGGCGGGTGTTAGATTCCATTTCGCGTGACTCTATACCGAAATCAAAGTGACCGTTGTCAAGCTCGAAACGACCGTCAAGTTTAATCTGGGTAACAGAAGATAACTGATCAGCTTGATCCAGGTTGAGCATAGTGGAGCTCAGATCGCTTGGATCAACCATGCCATTAGGTGTCCAAGGTTGTTGGTCTATAGCAGACTGAGGTCTCTGACGGCGTGAATCATCATAAACGTTCAGATAGGTGGGGAAATATCCGCCAAAAAACCATTCCCGCTCTACAACAACAGGGGCAGCAAGCGCCATGCGGATTTGGCCAGTACCATGAGGGCCAGTACCACGACTGTGCATTTCTGAATCGTGTACGTCCAAGTTGAACGAAAGGGCATCATTCACTTGATAACTCAAGTTTACGCCGAGAGAATCCAATGTGTTGGTTTGCTCTCTCCACTGTTGTTCAAAACCTTCATCAATCGCATTACCGTATGCCTCTTTGGCATAGATCATGGTAGCGATATCTTGGTTGTCAAATTCAACCGCCTGGAAATTGCCTTGTTGCTGCATCCAGTTGCCCGCTTGACCCAACTGTGACTTGATTTCATTCTCAGCAAAGGTGTAATCCACAGTAGCGGCAAAATCTTCCGTAGGAGCAAACTGAAGGGTTAGCTGTGCGTTGTCGCGAGTACGTTGAGTGTCGATAAACTCATAGCGCAAGTCAAAAAAGCGCGAGTACAACTGACCCTCATCCGGTGCATTTGTCACCTGGGCATTAGCGTTGTTCCAGGTTCTTTGTGGTGCATTAATGCTGTCCCAGGTGTAGATACCCCAATCGTTGACTGTAGCGCCAACAGTGCCTGAATCACGCTGCTGATGGCTAGCACTCAGAGCTACACCAAACGTTGAGTCGTCATTAGAAAAGCTGAAAAGGCCTGATGCTTCCGGAGTTACGTCATCACCAGCACGGTTAGTGGTATCCATAACTGCTTTGGCGCCAACACTTGCTACCAAGCCTGGATTATCCAGTGGCTTGGCAGTTTAATATTGACGGTTGCACCAATACCACCGGTAGTGATATTCGCTTTACCCGTTTTGTATACCTCTACACCGCTAATACCTTCTGAAGCGAGGTTTGCAAAATCAAACGCCCTGGAATCACCGCCACCACCGTTGGCGGTTGATGCCGCCGGCATGGTACGACCATTCAGGGTCACCATATTATTGTCTGCGCCAAAGCCACGCACCGTGATTTGCGAACCTTCACCGTTTGAACGGCTAATGGATACACCAGTGATACGCTGGAGGGATTCTGCCAGGTTGGTATCAGGGAACTTACCAATGTCTTCTGAGCTAATCGCATCTACGACGCCTGCCGAATTACGC
>CAXAVL010000091.1:0-15601 GCA_963971905.1 uncultured Cellvibrio sp. | reverse complement strand
CCGTGATCGCCGAGCAACTGGCCTGCTCACCCGCAGTCTGCACCACGCTTAACAATGCCCATATCGCCTTGTTGGACATGGTGGACTCGATTGCCGCCGGTCAAAATCTGAATGGCATTCCCGACGCTGTTAACGATGAGCTGGATGAATTACTCAGCACCGAAGCGGTCACACTGAGCACCTTGATCAACGAAGAAATCTCTTCAATTGAAGACGATATTCCCCTGATCGAAGACCTGGCGCCAGCCGATGAAGATACAGCGAACGAAACCGCGATAAGCGATGAAGTCACCCTAATTGAAGCAGATGACGCATCATTCGCCGAAGAAATCCCTCTTGCCGAGCTGGATGAAGAGATTGAATTCGACGAACCGGCCCCCTACGACACGCTGGCTCAAGCTGATGATGAGACCATCGAGCTTATTGATGAGGAAGTAGATAACACAGCCTACACCCTGCTGCCCGAAATCAGTTTGGTTGAGGAAGACAGCCTCGAACTAGACAGCAGCGAAGACGAAATCGCTATAGAGCTAGAGGTAAATCCAGATCCAGTAGCAAGCGAACTCCCAGAAGCAATAGAAGAAGCCTACGAACTTGTGGCTGAGTTACCCGTTGCTGAGAGCATTAAACCCCCGGCTGAGGTTCAATTTGCGGCGCCACAACCGCAGGCTGACCAAGAGGCAGATGAAGACTTTGATCCTGAAATCGTTGAGATCTTCCTGGAAGAAGCGGCCGAATTGCTGGAAGAAATCGACACCTCACTCAATGAGTGGCAGGACGATTGGAATAACACCGATTGCGTCGAAGAACTGAAACGTTCACTGCACACATTCAAAGGCGGTGCGCGGTTAGCGGGCTTGAGCGACTTGGGCGACCTTTCGCATGACTTTGAAACCATCCTGATCGAAATGGATGACGATGCCGAGCTGGATCAGTCTTTCTTCAATCGTCTGCACGATTACCAAGACCGCATGCACGCTGGCGTTAGCCAGGCCCAAGCCCGTATGAATAACGGTGCAACAAGCCATGATGAGCTGCAAGCAACCGATATTCCGGTACTGGATAACTATGTCGCGGTTGACGATCAGTTAACAACTGAGGATAAGTACGTCAGCGTTGATGAGGTAGTTGAAGGTATTCAATTCAGTGAAGATCCTCCGGTATTACACGACGAGCAACCTGCTTACAGCACACCTACTGTTATTGTCGACAATACCCGCGATCTAGCTGACAACAGCGCTGATAATGATAGCTATACACGCAATGATGGCCCCAGTCAGAAACCTAATGTACTGACCTTCGCCCCCAAAGCCAAACCGGTTGCACCGGTTCCAGGCGCTATTCCCGGCACTGAATACGGCAGCGGCCTGCGCTCTGGCAACAGCGGCCCGGCGCAAGTACAGCATTTGGCGGCGCGCCGCACTGGCCCGCAAGAAGTGGTTAAGGTCTCGGCCGAATTACTCGAAGAACTGGTAAACCTTGCCGGTGAAACCTCCATCAGCCGTGGCCGTATGGAACAACAAGTCATCGACTTGAGCGGATCTATCGAGGAGATGGATTCCACCATCCAGCGTTTGCAAGAACAGTTGCGCCGCCTCGATATCGAAACCGAAGCACAGGTCTTGTTCCGTCAGGAACAAATGATGCAACACGAAGAATTCGACCCGCTGGAGATGGACCGCTACTCGCAGTTGCAGCAGCTGTCGCGCTCGCTGATCGAATCCGCATCGGACTTGATGGACTTGAAATACACCCTCGCGGATAAAACCCGCGACACCGAAACCCTGCTGCTGCAACAGTCGCGGATTAATACCGACCTGCAGGAAGGCCTCATGCGTTCGCGCATGGTGCCCTTCTCCCGCTTGGTACCGCGCCTGCGCCGGATCGTGCGCCAAGCCGCGACCGAACTGGGCAAAGAGGTAGATTTCGAGCTGGATAACGTCGAAGGCGAACTGGATCGTAGCGTCTTGGAGCGCATGGTTGCGCCCCTTGAACACATGCTGCGCAACGCGGTTGACCACGGGATCGAGACACCCGATGAGCGTATCGCCGCCGGTAAAAATCCCAATGGCCGCATCCTGCTAACCCTTGGCCGCGAAGGTGGCGATGTGATCCTACGCCTGATCGACGACGGGCGCGGTATCAACCTCAAGCGCGTGCGAGAAAAAGCGATTGAACGCGGCCTGATGTCGGCTGATGCCCAACTCGCCGATCAAGACATCATCCAATTTATTCTGCATGCCGGTTTCAGTACGGCAGAGAAAGTAACGCAAATTTCCGGCCGCGGTGTGGGCATGGACGTAGTGCATTCCGAGATCAAACAACTCGGCGGCGCCATGTTTATCGATTCCAACTGGGGCAATGGCACCGAGTTTACGATTCGCCTGCCGTTTACCGTATCGGTGAACCGCGCGCTCATGGTGCAAATTGGCGATGACCTTTACGCCATCCCGCTCAACTCTATTGAAGGTATTGTGCGCGTCAGCCCGTTTGAGCTGGAGCACTACTATCAAGATGACACCGCCCGCTTTGATTACGCCGGCGAAAACTATCTGGTGCGCTACCTCGGCAACCTGCTCGACTCCAGCGCCCAACCGAAACTCGATGGCCAAACCCTGCCTTTGCCGGTGGTGTTAGTACGCAGTACCGAACACACGGTCGCGCTGCAAGTGGATCGCCTGCTCGGTTCACGTGAGATTGTGGTGAAAACCCTCGGTGCCCAGTTCAGTGCGGTGCGCGGTGTATCCGGCGCCACGGTAATGGGCGATGGTAGCGTCGTGGTGATTCTGGATCTGCACGCCATGATTCGTGAACAACTGGCGCTCGGTCTGCAGAGCACCGTATTGCTGGAGTCTGCCAAAGCGGGCGCCGTACCAGAGGAAGATCTGTCGGAAAAGACCGTTATGGTAGTGGACGACTCGGTAACCGTACGCAAGGTAACCAGCCGCTTCCTGGAACGCGAAGGCTTCCGTGTCATCACCGCGAAAGACGGGGTAGAAGCACTGCAAGTGCTGCAAGACCATATCCCCGATGTGATGCTGCTGGATATCGAAATGCCGCGTATGGACGGCTTTGAAGTCGCCAAAAATATTCGCACCAGTTCGCGCCTGAAAGATCTGCCGATCATCATGATCACCTCGCGCACTGGCGAAAAACACCGTGAGCGCGCCTTTAGCCTCGGCGTGAACAAGTACATGGGCAAGCCCTATCAGGAAGATCTGCTGCTCAACAACATCAACGAATTGCTCGGCAAAACCGTGAAATAAGGCGCCGCTATGCTGCAGCTGGGAATACTGGTCGATAGTGCCCACAAGCAGCAGGCGCTAACCCAGTTGATTGCTCACTCGGGTCACAAGGTGGGCTGCCATCTACTGCTATCAGCGCGCGAAGCGGCAGCTCAACAATTACTTGAACAACCGCTGGATGCCTGGGTAGTCGATGTCGCCGAGGATTATTGCGACGACCAACAACTGCTGGAGCAGTTATTCGCGCAGAGCCGGGTGCCGATTATCCTCAGCGACAGCAGCGAATTTGCGCCGGGCAGCGACGAACACAGCGCCTGGTTGCGACGCACCGGCCTACGTTTGCAACGGCTGCGCGGCGACATCAACCTGCAACAGGCCAATCCCGCCAGTGAACTCTGGGTACTAGCCGCGTCTACCGGCGGCCCGGCAGCAGTAAAACGGTTTCTGGCGCAACTGCCCGCCAATCTGGGCATCGCCTTTTTGTATGTACAACATATAGATGCAAACCAGGCGGTAACACTGAACCGCATGATGACCAATGCAGGTAGCTATCCAGCGATGGTGGCAACACAAGGTGTGGTACTAGAAGCCAATAGTCTGACCCTGGTAACCGCCCGCGACCCGGTTGAAATTTTGGCAAACGGCACGCTAGTAGTGAATTATGGCCAGTCATGGAAAGGCAGTTATGCCCCCTCGATTGACCAGTTAGCCGCCAATGCCGCGCGCATTTACCGCGAGCGCTGCGGCTTGATTATTTTTACCGGCATGGGTGATGATGGCGCGGCCAGTTGCCGCTTGATTAAACAAGTAGGCGGCAAGGCCTGGGCGCAATCGCCCGCGGATTGCACTAGCGATTCAATGCCCGTTTCCGCCCTCGCCACTGGTTGTGTCAGCCTCAATGGCACACCCGAATATTTGGCGCGCGCACTGGCACAGCTAAAGCGCTAACGAATCTGATCAGGGCATTCGTTAGCGACAATTAATAAGCACAACAAGAACCAACAGGATCAGATCTTCATGAGAGCTCCCCAGCGCATCGAGAAAAAGATACAAGAAGTCGCCAGTCTGCTCATTCCGCTTCAGGGGCGCCTGCTGCTTGCCCCCAACGTGACCGTGGCCGAAATTGTTCCTGTGTCCCAAGTGATTCCTGTCGCCGACGCACCCGCTTGGTATCTCGGCAACTGCAACTGGCGCGAACAGACCATTCCGCTCTTCTCCTTTGAAGTGATGAACGGCGAAGACAAGCCCAGCATTCCGTCGATCTTGACGAAGGAGGCACCCGGCGTCGCCAGCCGCTCGCGTTTTGCCGTACTCAACACCACTGGCGCACACGAATCCCTGCCATTTATCGCCATTCTCACCCAGGGCCTGCCCCGTTTGGCGCGTGTCACTGAAGAAGAAATTTCTGAACGCGAAGACAGCGACAACAAACCCTTCGAACTTATGCACGTCTCTTGGGCGGGCGAAGAAGCGGTAATACCCAATGTAGAAGCCATGGAGCGCGCGTTTCTGGATTATCTGCACGTAGATAATTAATCGCCCGCGCAATCCCCTCAGCTATGAACGACCTCATCATTGAAGACCTACAACTTGGCGACGGTAAAACCGTCGTCAAAGGCGCCCTCATCACCACCCACTACACCGGCTGGCTCGAAGACGGCACCGAATTCGATTCCTCCCACCGCCACAACAAACCCTTCCAATGTGTTATCGGCACCGGCCGCGTGATAAAAGGCTGGGATCAAGGCCTGATGGGCATGCAAGTAGGCGGCAAACGCAAACTGCAAGTTCCCGCCCACTTAGCCTACGGCGAACGCCAAGTCGGCGCGCTGATAAAACCCAATTCGAATTTGGTGTTTGAGATTGAGTTGTTGGAAGTGCTGACGAGGGATGACTGATTTGCAACAGTTTAAGGAATCTTTTAAATTGAAATTTTTTATGCACCTGAATTTTATCGGTTTTATTTTTTTTACATTCTCTTTTCATGGCAAAGCATTTGCGAATGATTCGCTGATCGAGCAACAACAAACGTCACTTGATGAACACTCTACATTTCATGATATTTCTGGAATGCGGCATCGCGTTGTAACTCTAGACAAGCCAACAGATAGTCACTTTTTTACCTATACAAACAACTCGGTATACATGAACCATGTTTCTGATAAAAACAAAAACTTGAGGCTTGTAAAATTCGAACGAGAGCAATACAACATTCTTCCCTTTCAGAAGCAACCTAACACACCTTTGTCTTGGGCTTTATCAGATATCCAAACAATATTAAAACGCGATAAAGACGTATTAAAAAATGCAACCATAAAGAATCGTAGAGCTTTATTGACTGATCTAAAGCGTCAGTGTGGTTCGGTGCGCGTTTTTGCAGAAATAGATAAAGAAGGGGGTGATATCAAGAAATATTATGTCGATTTTGAAAACATCGGCGTAATGGAGTCCTATTACACTATCGAAGGAGTTACATGTGATTCTTCTTCCGTTACCGTCGGAACATTGGGATGCGCCTCAGATAGAGGCCCTTGTAGTCAATGGCTTTATTCCGTGCAATATAAGAAGGAACCGGACATGCTTTCCGAAGTTGAAATACTACAGAAAATCTATGGCCCGCTTGGCACGAAACACAAATTACATCCCGTTCACTATGGAGAAAATAAATATGCGAGCTTGTCATTAACTCGATATAAAGAACTTTTAAATAGAAAATTTCTTTATGTGGTAACAACAATGACAGCTCAGCCGGGTGATGAGTTTATTTGTGGGGCCTGCGAGAGAACTATCAACATTTCAGTATTTGAAATGAAAACTAAAACTTGGGAATTGGTTGGTACATCCAAGCCTTACTCCATACAAGCATTCGCTAGCCCTCACATTCACATGCAAAAAATCTCTGATGACTCCGCAGGAATTGTTATCTCGTATCTGTATGGTCGGCAAGGTGAAAACACAATCAATCATCGAGTTTATAAAATTAATGAGGCTACAGTTGATGATATTTTAGATTACAGCCATTTTTATACACTCAGGTTTGATTGCGAGTATTCCAAAAAGCCCTATTCTAATTTGGAATTTTTACCGATTGGTAAAACCTGGAGTATCAAGATCACATCAGGTCATTACATAACTAATGAATCATGTAAATCGACGGTATTTACAAGAGAAGAAACTATTTATAGATATCAGAATGGCTCGTATCAGTTGAGCAATACAAATGCCGACGAACACATTGGAAACTATTAAGGCCAATCATAATGCAATGGCATTTTATTATCGCAACCGCCACCAACTTGTCGATTTACCTTGCGCGCATGTTTATCTCAGTGAAAGCGCCTCTGATTCTCGACGAAAAATCTCTAGTGGGTAGGTTACCACGCCCAACAACGCTATCCAATTATCAAAATGTTGGGCATTACTGCTCAACCTACTTAAACGCTAACCTTCATTTCTGGCCTAAAACAGCAACAAATTAATTATGAATAAAATGAAGGGATTTGTTTTGTGGCTTTATGTAATCGAAACGGTGATTATCATTAGTAAAACCAAAGCACTGGAAACTATCGCCGGTTTCAAAGGCCGTTTAAACAAGGATTATAAATTCAGCCGAGACGAGGAAAATGAAGATAACTAATTTTTTATTTAGAATTAAAAAACGTAAAAGCAGCACTCAAACGCTCAGCAATATCAACGTGATTTTTTGCAATGAGTATTTCCACCACACACTCAGCCGTACACAAACCTCCCTCCGGCTGATTGCGCCGTAGCTGATATTGGGATGCTTGCCGGGGTTTGATCTGCGCTCTGGGTAGGTTTTTTAAATAAGGGCTTTTATTAAATATTTTGCGTGCTTCCTGCCAGGTGGCATCCAGCAAAATGATATTTTCAAACGATTCGATCGGTGCAACATCGGAATCGTCTGTTGGGTACAGCAATACCGTATTTCCGTGGTTGATTGCATCCAGCAATGACGGATCAGGTGAATTTCTCGACCAGACGATTCGCTCCACGATTTCCGGTGCAACGCTTTGCGCCAACACGCCGGTGTTGGTTAAGCGCTGCAGTTCGCGTTCATGAGTGAGTAAAAATATTTTCATTCGTTTTTTATTAAACCCCTTCCCCCCACAAATACTACGCCATACAAATCATCATTAAGGATGAAATTAATGGCGCCTTTAGGTAGTAGTACAAGGCACTCATCTTCCCATTGAATGGGCAGGAAGACGGTTAGACTTGCGTCCAATTGCCTATTACAGCTCCGTCTAATTGCCTATTACAGTTCCGTCCAATTGCCTATTGGAGGCTAGAAGCTTGCTGTATCACAGTAGTTAAACTCAAAAATCCCCCCACAAATATTGCACCAAGCTAATTGCCGCGACTGGTGCAGTTTCTGTTCGCAAGACTCTCGGCCCTAAGGTTAACGCATTAAAATCTTGCTCAAGGGCGTGGGCGATTTCGCGGTCGCTGAGGCCGCCTTCGGGGCCGATAAGCAGGGTGACACTTTCGGGTTTTTGTTCGGCAGGCAGGCTTTTACTGTCGCGGTGATGCAGGACAAAACGCAAATCGGAATTCACACTGGGTAGCCAATCCGAAATTTGCACCGGTGCGCTCAGCACTGGTAATAAATTGCGTTGGCACTGCTCACAGGCGCTGATCAAAATTTGCTGCCAGCGGTCGTGCATTTTTTCTTGTCGGTCACCACCCACTTTCACTTCAGTGCGCTCGGTAATCAGCGGGGTGATTTTGGTGACGCCCAATTCAGCGGCTTTTTGCAGTACCCATTCAAAGCGCTCACCGCGGGATATGCCAATCGCTAACTCTAATTCCAGCGGCGATTCACGGTCGTCTACTGTGTGTTCTGAAATGCTGACGGTCACATGCTTTTTGGTGACTTGGTGAATGGTTGCGGCAAATTCACCACCAGCGCCGTTAAACAGAATTAGCTCGCGCCCCGGCTGCATGCGCAGCACTTTGCTTAAATGGTGCGAGGCCGCTTCTTCCAATGCTATCTGCTCGCCGCTTAATAAATTTTGCTCGGTATAAATTCGTGGGATTCGCATAGTCGCTAGCTTCGCTAAAGATCAAATGAGTTTGGCTAAAAAATCTATTCGGATGAACAACAATCAGTGTTCCGTTTTGCTGTGTAATAGCTGGTCGTTTTTAGTCAGCGCGGAATCTAAACTCAGTGTAGATTGAATAAATAATCGGGAGGCACCTGTATGTTCGGTGAGGGCATCGGCGGCTAATAAAATTGCGCCCGCCGTCCAGGTGGTTTTTTCCTGAGGCCAAATTACCTCATCGCGGAAATTGTAACCCGTCCAATAACCGCCATCCTGATCCTTAAATTGAAATAACCAGCTAAATAAATTCACCGCTTTAGCGTGTTCGCCTGCAGCCAAGAGTGCGAGGGTTAATTCACAAGATTCCGCCACAGTGACCCAGGGTTCATCGCTCACGCAACGGCAGCCGATATTGGGTTCAACAAAGGTAATCCATTTAGCGTCGATACGCTGTTGCGCATTTTTGCCTTGGGTAATGCCGGTGAGGATCGGGTAAAACCAATCCATAGAGAAACGGGTTTTCGGCTCCCAAGTGCGGTCAAAACATTCGGGGTAATGGCGCAATGTATTGCCCAATTGTTGATAGACCTCAAACCAATGCGCCGATTCTTCACCA
The DNA here is from genome assembly GCA_963971905.1 of uncultured Cellvibrio sp. Taxonomy (GTDB): domain Bacteria; phylum Pseudomonadota; class Gammaproteobacteria; order Pseudomonadales; family Cellvibrionaceae; genus Cellvibrio. The sequence goes on along the minus strand of CAXAVL010000091.1, from coordinate 6,677 downwards.
AGTGTTTGTGCGATTAACACAGCACATTCAAGACTTTTATAAATTGAGCTTGACGCGGTTACCAAGGCATCTTGTTTGGCGCTGCCATCTTGCGCCACTGCCCAATAAATTTCGCCGGTCGGTGCCTGATAGCGCAACACAAAGTCGATGGCTTTTTTTACTGCGGGGAAAAAATCGCACAGAAAGTTTTGATCTTCGGTGACTAAATAGTAATGCCAAATACCGGTGGCGATATAGGCGATAAAATTAGTTTCGCGATGGTTTTTATCGACCGGTTGGTCATCTAGATAATTTGCCCACCAACTGCCATCAGCAAGTTGTTCATCCACCAGCCATTGATAGGCGCGGCGCGCGGCCGCCAGTTCACCGCCAATGGTTAAACCCATTGCCGCTTCAATATGATCCCATGGATCGGCTTTGCCGCCAGTAAACCAGGGAATGCAGCCGTTTGGTAATTGGGTTTGTAAAATGTAGTTAATAGTTGGGCGCAATAGACCCTCAGGGAAAAAGCCTTTGGTGAGTAATAGATTTTTCATTGTTGATCCACTCCTAACCGCACAACCCCCACCCGGCCTCCCCCTTCATAAGGGGGAGGAGTTTGAATTCCCTCCCCTGACAAGGGGAGGGTTAGGGAGGGGTTAATTTTTTTAAAATACATCACTACACTTTTTCCCATAATCGGGTTGAGAATTTTTTCAAGCGTTTGGGTGAGCCATGGCTTTTCCATTAAATCCCACACCAAGAGGCGGTGATAGAGTTTGATCAGTGGATTAGTATCTTGCGTTTTCCACCAGAGACATTTCATCCACCAAAACGGTGAGTGCAGCGCGTGTGCCCAATGGCGTTTATAGAATTGAAACGGTTGTAGTTCGATTTCGCGGCGCAAATGCTGGCCGTTAAAAATACGAATGTGGCCGCCCTCCACCTGATGGTATTCACGGCTTAACCACCAGCAGATTTTTTCTGGCCAGGCGCGCGGTACACTAATCGCTAACAGACCGCCCGGCTTTAAAATCCGTTCGATCTCTCTCAGCACTGCTTGATAATCTGGAATATGTTCCAACACTTCACTGCAAATAATTTTATCGAAACTCTGATCGACAAAAGGCAATCGAGTGGCATCGGCCTGCTGCAGATAAAATTGCTTAGGGGCTGATTTTTGCGCGAAAGGTAAAAAGCGTTCGCGGCTGGTGAGCAGATCGCGGTGATTTAAATCGACACCAATTGCAGTAACTTCACCCTGCAAATAAACGTTGATCACATGGCGACCTTCACCGCAGCCAAGATCCAATACTCGGTCACCGGTAGCGAGAGGAAAATCGCGGAAATTAATCGTAAGCATTGGGTAGCGGCTCACTGGCCAATTCAGTGGCTGAAACAGATTCGCTCGGTGCGAGTTGGGTCAGGGTTTGATAATAAAACTGTTCCATTTTTTTCGCCACGCAATCCCAACTGAGTTGCTGCAGTATGTGCGCCCTGCCCTGCGCACCTAGCTGTTCGCGCGCGCTTGCATTGCTGAGCAATTCTGTTAGCGCTTGTTGTAAATCTTCCACGCTACCGGCGCGAACTAAACGTGCGGCATTGCCGACTACTTCCGGCAGTGCGCCGCCATCGCTACAAATTAATGGCACACCGCAGGCCATGGCTTCGGCGGCGGGCAAACCAAAACCTTCGTAGAGCGACGGCACTATGGCGATGCTCGCCTGCGCATATTCTTCAACTAATTGTTGGTTGCTAATACCAGATTTAAATTGCACTGCGTCTTGCAGATTTAACGCCTGTAATTCTTTTTCTGTCTCACCCTTTTCTTTTAGTTTGCCAATCACGATTAGCTGTAACGCGGGAAACTCACTGCGTAAATTTGCCAGTGCGCGCAATAAAACACTCAGGCCTTTTAAAGGTTGATCGGATGAAGCGGTAGTAATTAAGCGCAAGGGAGTGCGAACAACAGTATCGAGCGGTTTAAAAATAGTCGCATCAACTCCATTGGGAATGACCTGAATTTTTTCTGCCGGGCGATGAAAGGCCGCGACTATATCTCGCTGTGATTGCTGCGATACGGTGATCACGTGGTTGTGTTGTTGCACCACTTTTTGTTGCATTGGCAAAAAACTGTACCAGCGTTTAATTAACCAGCGCTGGCCTTTTGTTGTTGCTGCGGCAAGCGCAAGATCGCGGTCATGGGTGATGGGGTGATGCACAGTAGCGATTACATTGACACCGCATTTTTGCAAACCCAATAAACCGGTACAAAGACTCTGATTGTCGTGAACAATATGGTAATGCGGTTTATTTTTTTTGAAGTAGCGCTGCAAGCGGCGACCAAAACTATAAGGCTCACCAAAGGCGCCGCTTAATTTACTCCACCATTCGTAAAAATCCGCGAGGGATAACAGGTGTTTTAATTTCAATGCGCGGGTGGGATTAGGGTGTGCGTATAAATCCAAGCTGGGCAAGGTAATTAATCGCACCCGCGGATCAAGTTCAGGATAAGGCGGGCCGGAAATTACATCGACACTGTGACCCAACTCCACCAGCGCTTTACTCAGATAATGCAAATAAATCCCCTGCCCACCCACATGCGGATGACTGCGATAGCCGAGTAAGGCGATACGCAAAGGCGCTGAGCTCTGACAGTGATTAGCAGCAATTGACGCTGCTGCGGTATCGTTAGGGGATACGAGAGGCTGACGATAAGTAAGCGGTGAATAAGACATGAAGCGCAACTACCTTATTGAGTCTGCGCATTATAGGCGCAGAGGGGCAATTAGCTCCAAATAATCCCCGCGCTAATATCCCGGGTTATTCCTTCTGGCCGGTCATTTCTAACAATTGCTCTTTCATTAGGCTGTCAGGTGTAGCACTTGCAGGTGCAGCAGGCTTCATAGTTGCTGATGATTCCGCTGACGAAGGCATTGATTCATCGGGTTGCGCTACGGTATCTGTAGCTGCAACGACATTGAAACGCAGTACACCAATTAGCTGATTCGCTTCGGTCATCACATGAATTTGCCAGCGACCTAGCGAATGTTTGGGAAAATTGACCTTGTGCGACCAGGCGCGATAACCCGCTTGCCGCCCGCCATTAATCTCCAGCGCCACCTTATCAATCGGTTGACCGTTTAATGTCCATACATGATAAATCCGCTCCCGCAATCCACGCGGAGCATGAATGGCAGTGTAGGCATATAAACCGGCTTGCAGTTGTTGTTCAGTGATATTTTTCAGCGAATTTTCGGGTGCGCGTCTTTCGCTATCAACATGCTGGGTAATGGCCACTTCCGTTAACCACAAAGTGGCTGGAGGCACCCATGGGCGTATCGCCAAAGCAAAGATTGTAACCACAGCACCTAACACGATAATCGCCAACATACGCTGCCACCAGCGCCAAGGAATTTCACTCGCCACACTGGGCAAGGTGATGGTTAAGGCAATCGCCAGCGACCAGATATAGCTCTTCCATGTAGGTAACTGAAAAATAATCGGCAGCGCGGTGAGCAACACAGCAAATAAAGTAATCCCGTGAAAACTGAAATAGAGCCAGCGGCGGGGCGCGAGCCAGCGGAAATACAGGGGGTCAATAATCGAAATAAATGCACTTACCAGCAATAGACCAGTAAAAACCACCTGCCCACTGTTCCAGGACGTGGTGATAAAAAAGAAGGGGATAATAAAAAACAGGCTTTCTTGATGCACTATTTGTGCGAAAAAGCTCAGCACCGGTGGCGGCAATTGCACGCCAAACCAGCGCGCGAAATAGTTGCGTAACACCTTCTCTAAGGTTAACCAGCACCAGCTGGCGAGCATCAGGATTGCAATAATCTGGGCGATTTCTTCTTTGCGTTCTACCAGAAAAAAACTGGCTAAGCCCGAGCCAAAGCCAAACAGCGGTATCGCCCAAGGGAAACGCTCGGTAATCGCCACAACACGGGGCACCCAGCCTTTCAGGGTATTAACCATAGCAATCATATGCGGGTATTTCCTACGCCATCCATTATTAGATGATGCAGGATACCCTTGTGGCAGGAGTGATTATGTTTGTTGGAGCGCATAGCGCCGTGTTTATTAAAACAAAGGCAAAACTCTAACGCCAAGGAGTGAATAATTAATGGTCGCGTTTTGGCTCCAAGCGTTTCTCCAGCAGCGAAAGTACAACGCCAGCCAGGATAAAGAGTGTATACGCACCAATTAACAGGCCAGGGCCGATCATAGCTGATGTAGACATATTGTTTACTCCGTTTAGTTTTACTAATTAAGAATGCAGCAGATTACAAACCATCTGCTGTAAAAGTTTTCATCGCATAATCTACCCGCTGCTCGGCGGTGCGGTGCATGCGCGGTTTGAGCGATTCCACATGGCGCAGGCGCGGCAGCAGCCCGCGGCCATTGGCGACTTGAATGGCCAAACCTGGGCGGGCATTGAGTTCTAGCAACTGGGCGCCGCGCACCTTGTCCAATACCAGATCGGTGCCGATGTAGCCCAATCCGGTCATTTCGTAGCATTTAGACGCAAGTAGCAGCCAGTTGCGCCAATCGGCGATCTGAATCTCATTGAGCGCGCGTTTGGTATCCGGGTGATGGGTGACTGGCTTGGAGTGCTGCACCGCTTTAAGTGCGCGGCCGGTGGCTATATCCAAACCCACACCTACAGCGCCCTGATGCAGGTTGGCTTTGCCGTCAGACTTATGGGTCGCGAGGCGCAGCATGGCCATCACCGGGTAGCCTTTGAAGATGATGATGCGGATGTCGGGCACACCTTCGTAGGAGTAGTCCTTGAAGTAATCATCGAACTGGATCAGGTCTTCAACGATTACCACATCAGGTTTACCGCCCAACGAATAGAGCCCCGCGAGGGCGTTGGTCATATGGCGTTTGATATCGTCGATGGTGATTTCTGCACCCGAAGATTTGATGAACTTATCGCCCTTGCGCCCGATAATCACCAAAATTCCCTTGCCACCAGAGCCCTTGGCGGGTTTAACCGCAAAGGCATCCAGCTCCATCAACTTATTTTCGATATTCGCAATTTCATGTTGCACATGCACCACAAAGAATAGTTTTGGGGTGGCGACTTCATACTCTTCTGCCAATAATTTGGTTTTGAGTTTGTTATCCACCAAGGGAAACAAACTGCGCGGATTGTAAGCGGCGATAAAATCGTGGTTACGGCAGTTCATCCCAAGAATGCCCATACTTTTCAAACGCCAGGGACTAACCCATGAGTTCCACCAGCGTTTAATACCGGTGGGGGCAGGAGTTGCTACAGCAGTAGAGGGCGCAGTCATTAATCGGCTCCCTTGCTGGTGTCGTTCAACTTGCCAACATTAGCGTTATCCACCATAGCGCGGAAACGACGTAACTCGGAAAGCTTGTAGCCGGTGTATTGCCCCATCAACATAATCAGCGCCAGCGCAACCAGGTTGAGCTCAGGGAAGTTAAAAGTCAGGTGCCCAACCAGCGAGAATTGCATCAGGGTGTAGGCGAGTATCGCCACCAGCAAGCTGCCGCCGCCCTGCACCATGACTTCTTTGGGACCCTCTTCCTCCCAGAGGATAGACATACGCTCAATCGTCCAGGCAATGATAATCATCGGGAAGAAGGTAATGGTCATACCGGTGTTAAAGCCCATTTGGTAACCGACCAGACTGAGCGCCGAGATGATAAAAATAACCAGCACAACCAGAGTCGCAATACGCGAAATCAGCAGCAGGTTGAGCCGCGAGAGATAGGTGCGCAACACCAAGCCCATAGCGACTACTGAGACAAAACTCACCACCCCCAATACCAATGACGTTTGCAAAAACGCCATGGCAATCAGAATGGGCATAAAAGTACCCGAGGTTTTGAGGCCAATAATGATGCGCATAAACACCACCACCAAGGCGCCTATTGGCAAGAGCAACAGCAACTTGAACATGCTCTGCTCTTCAATCGGCAGATGCTGGATACTCAAAACACTAAATACACTCTCTTTATATTGGGCTTTGATTAGATCCAGTGCCGGTACAGTTTGGTGAATCATCGAAAACCTCACCCGGGAGCGGTTGCCGCCCGCCACATCCAGAATCGATTCGCCACCGGTATGCCAGAGCAACAAGTTTTCCGGTACGCCCTGCTCGCCGGTATAGGGGTTAAACAACACCCATTGTTCGCCATTAAAGACCTGCACCAACCGGGTCAGACTTTGGTGACGTCGGGCATCTTCCAAATACAAACCCAGCGCCGGACGGGCGGGTATACCGGCTTGGTTGATGAGTTTTTCCAGCAAGATGGACTTTTCGGTTTGCGCCGAGAGCAGCAGCGCCGAATTTTGATCCAGGGTTTCCGAGTTAAACAGTTTGATCAACTCACGCGCCAAACTTTGCGGAGTACTGGATTTGGCATAAGCGGTATCTAACACCTGCTGCGCGGCGGTCTCCTGTGAGGGGCCGTCCCAATCGACATGAGCGGGTTTGGGTACCTCAAAAGGTGCAGGCGCAGAGCCAGTGGAATCCACTTCAATAAACTGGGTTTTGTAGTAAATCGTCTGGGCACCCAGCGCTTCTCGCTTGGACCACTCGCCGCGACGCACACCATTTTCACTCACTACCGAATAGCCATAACCGGGCGCTGCAGCCTGCTCGATAAAACTGCGGTAACCGGGTGGATCATCGGGCAGACCCAAGCGCGCGGTGACA
>CAXAVL010000090.1:0-15610 GCA_963971905.1 uncultured Cellvibrio sp. | reverse complement strand
AGTGATGGCACAGGCGGGCATGTTTAATTCTGCGGCGCGCTTCACCAGCGGTTTAATTCGCACCAAACTATCGCTTAGTGAAAACTCGGTATGTAAACGCAGGTGGACAAAATTAGCAGCAGGCATAATCGTTTTCTGAGTGGAGTCGGAAGATTAAAATAATTTCATTTGTTCGATTTTGGCGCGCACAGGAGCGTAGGATGTGCGATGAATCGGGGTAATACCTAACTTGTCCAATGCATCCATATGGACTTGGGTGGGGTAACCTTTGTGACCGGCAAAACCATAACCCGGATAGATTTTATCGAACTCAATCATCTCGCGATCGCGCGTCACTTTAGCCAGAATAGATGCGGCGCTTATCGCAGCTACGCGGCTATCACCTTTTACTACAGCTTCGGCGGTATAGGCCCACTTGGGTAATTTATTGCCATCAACCATTACATGCTCAGGTTGAATATGCAGACCTTGTACGGCGCGAGTCATAGCTAACAAACTGGCCTGCAATATATTAATTTTATCGATTTCAGCAACAGAGGCTCGTGCAATACACCAGCTCTTGGCTTTCTGCTGAATCTCTATAAACAATTGCTCACGTTTTTTTTCGGTGAGTTTTTTGGAGTCATCCAAACCTGCAATAGGATTTCCCGGGTCAAGAATCACTGCCGCAACAACATCGCCCGCCAGTGGCCCGCGCCCTACTTCATCACAACCGGCAAACAAAAAACCTTGGTAAACACTGACAAAAGGCTCAAGCACAAAACCACCTGCTAATAAATTATTGTTGTCGAATTAAACGCGCTACTGCATCAGCTGCGCGCGCACTGGCATCGCGCTTTAATTCGATATGCATTTCTGCAAACGTCTGACTGAGTGCTTGCGCTTCATCAGGATTATCAAAATAGTTCATTACCGCCGCACTGAGCGCTTCAGGTGTTGCCTTGTCCTGCAATAATTCTGGCACCAACATTTTTTGTGCCAATAAATTAGGCAATGAAACCCAAGGAGTTTTGACCAACCAGGATAAAATTTTGAAGGTCAGAGAAGCCATTTTGTAAGCGACTACCATTGGCTTTTTCAACAGTAAAGCTTCAAGCGTAACCGTGCCCGATGCCAATAAAACCACATCAGCAGCGGCCATAGCCTCATGAGAGTGACCGTTAAGCAACTCGATAGGAAAATCGACATAGTCAGTCAATTCAATATGCAATTGACGATAGCGATCAGGGCTCGCCGCAGGAATAATAAAGTGTAAGTTCGGATCTTGTTCCAAGCAATAAACGGCAGTTCGCATAAATAGCTCGCCCATGCGATCTACTTCGCTCGCGCGACTACCAGGTAAAAGTGCGACTATGCGCCCTTCTTCAGGTAAGCCCAGTGATTGACGCGCAACAGTTTTATCGACTGATAGTGGAATCTCATCGGCAAGATGGTGCCCGACAAACTCTACTGGAACATTGTGATCCTGATAAAACTTCGCTTCAAAGGGCAGCAGTGTCAGCATCAAATCTACCGCGCGCGCAATTTTAATAATACGTTTCTGTCGCCATGCCCACACCGATGGGCTCACATAATGAACAGTTTTAATACCCTGCTCTTTGAGTGATTCTTCCAGCGAAAGCGTAAAATCAGGCGAATCCACGCCAATAAAAACTGCGGGCGGGTTCGCGATGAAATGTTCACGTAAAAATTTGCGGATACGCAGCAATTCCGGCAAACGTTTCAAGGGTTCGATCAGCCCCATCACCGCCAAACGATCTTGAGGAAAATATGAGTGAAAACCCTGCGCTAACATACGCGGGCCGCCGATACCGGAAAATTCTGCCGTAGGAAAATGCTTGCGCAGCTCTTGCATCAACGCCGCGCCGAGAATATCTCCGGAGGCCTCTCCGACTACAATACCTATGTGTATGTGATCAGACACTCAGCCTCCGGATTTTTACAATGTTTTCGAGGGGGAAAACTACGTAAGTAGTTACACAGAAAGTTACTTAACGAACGATACCGCGGGTCGAACTATTCAAGGAATCAATCAACACCTGTAGCGCAGGAGATTCGGCAGCTAATGGAGCTAATTCTGCCAACGCTTCATCTAATGTTAGGCCGCGACGATAGATAGTTTTGTAGGCTTTGGTAAGTAAACTTATATCATCTTTTGTATAACCACGTCGGCGCAGGCCTTCTACATTAATATTTTTTGCTTCAGCAGGACTGCCATTTACCATCACATAGGCTGGAACATCTTTGCCAATTGCACTGCCCATACCGGAAAAGCTATGTGCACCAATTTTGCAAAACTGATGAACCAGAGTAAAACCACTTAGAATTGCCCAGTCGCCAATATGTACATGGCCAGCAAGTGCGGTGTTATTGACCAAAATACAGTGATTGCCAACCACGCTATCGTGCCCAATATGGACATAAGCCATTAGTAAATTGTGATCACCAATTGTTGTTTCACTGCGATCTTGTACTGTACCGCGATGAATAGTGACACCTTCACGAATCACATTGTGATCACCAATAACCAAACGTGTCGGCTCACCTTTGTATTTCAAGTCAGGGGTATCTTCACCTATAGATGAAAATTGATAAATGCGATTATGTTTGCCAATCGTTGTTGGTCCTTTCATCACAACATGGGAAGCAATAATACTGCCCGCACCAATTTCCACATCTGGACCTATAATAGTCCAAGGGCCAACCTCGACATCAGGTGCCAGTTTTGCATTAGGGTGAATAATTGCAGAGGAATCTATCAAAATATGTTCTCGCTGATTTCAGGCTAACGCGAATTAAATTTTGCGGTCTGCACAGAGAATAGTGGCAGATGCTGCCAATACACCATCAACGCTGGCTTTACATTCAAACTTCCAAATCCCACGTTTTTCAGAAATCACGCGTGACTCTAACTGCAGACGATCACCAGGGATTACCTGACGCTTAAAGCGCACATCATCTACACCGGCAAATAAATAAATAGAACCGTCCTGCGGCTTTTTGTTCATGGTTTTAAAGCCAAGAATTCCCGACGCCTGGGCCATAGCTTCAATAATCATCACACCCGGAAATACCGGGCTTTGCGGGAAGTGACCATTAAAGACTTCTTCGTTAACAGTAATATTTTTGTACGCGATAATTGACTCGCCCTCAATCAACTCCACTACGCGATCCACTAATAAAAAGGGATAGCGGTGCGGCAAGTATTCGCGAATTTCGTTAACATCCATCATGGTACAAACCCCAAGCAATCTATGAAAAATTATTCCGCACCATGAGTGCGTTCGAGTTTTATTAAGCGTGTTGCCAATGAATCTAACTGACGAAAACGCGCTGCATTTTTACGCCAGTCTTTAGTCGGTGCCAAGGGAGTACCTGATGAGTAGGAACCTGGCTCAGTAATTGAGGCCGAAACCATGCTCTTACCGGTAATATGCACTTTATCCGCCAGCGTTAAATGGCCAGCGATAGCAACTGCACCTGCGATGGTACAGTTCGCTCCAATAGTTGTACTGCCCGCAATAGCAGTATGTGCAGCAATAGCAGTATTTTTACCTATACGAACATTGTGACCGATCTGTACTTGATTATCGATGATAGCACCATCGCCTATACAGGTATCATCAAGCGCACCACGATCGATACAAGTGCAAGCGCCAATTTCTACTCTATTGCCGATCTGGACACTGCCGAGCTGGTGGATCTTTATCCAACCACTGGCGTCAGGTGCGAAACCAAAGCCATCAGCACCTATAACGCAGCCGCTATGCAACATACAATCAGCACCGATGCTTACGCCATGATAAATACTGACATTAGCTGCAAGCTTGGTATTGGCGCCTACCTTAGTATCATTGCCAATGTAACAGCCAGAGCCGACGACCACTCCATCTGCCAAAGTCACACCGTCCCCAATGACCGCGTTAGCACCAATGGAAATATTATTTCCCAGAACACAATCCGCTCCCACAACTGCAGTGCTATGAATACCTGAGTAAGGGGCGCGGAGGAATTCAAATATTCCCGACAAACGGGCATAGGCAACATAGGGATTATTCACTACTAACTTATTGCCAGAGTAATCATTAGCAAGTTCGGCATTGATCAGTAGCGCACCCGCTTTGGTGGACGATAAATATTTTTTGTATGCAGGATTAGCGATAAAACTTAAATCTGTCGCATTAGCAGATTGTAAAGTTGCGAGCGCGCTTATTTCTTGCTCCGCATTGCCACGCAATTCTGCACCTAGCAATTGCGCCAATTCAGCCAATAAATAAGAACGCTTCATCTACAGCGGAACCTAACTTACTTGGCTTTATCGAGCAGTGCGGTTACTTTGGGAGTCAAATCGTTTTCAGGCTTTGACATCATCACAGCTTTTGCATCAACAATCATGCTGATGTTTTCAGATTCTACCAATTGCTTAACGACCGTTTCCATTTTTGGACCCAGCTCTTGCATAACTTGCTGCATCAACGCTTGTTGTTCAGTCTGCAATTTTTTGCCTTGGAATTGATAATCTTGGCCGAGGCTTTGTAATTTCTTTTCTTTTTCAGCGATTTGCTCAGCACTCCACACTGACTTATTTTTCTGATAGTCAGCCTGCAATGCTTTAATGTCCGCCGCCAAGCCATCTAATGATGCTTTAGCCGCTGCAAATTCAGCGCTCTTTTGCAGTTTTTCAAATTTCGCTTTTGCAGCCGCGGTACCCATCACTGCAGCAGTTGGATCAAGCACAACTATTTTACCTTGCGCCCATGAAACAGCTGACATGAGTGACAATACAATAACAGCAAACATTTTTTGTGTAGCAGCCACAATCTATTCCTCTTGAAATGATATTAAAAACTTATTGTTAAAAGGTTTGCCCCAAGGAGAACTGGAACACTTCTGTACGATCATAATCATTCTCCCTAAACGGCTCAGCAATACTAAACGTCATAGGTCCGAAACCGGAAATCCAAGTTAAACCAAAACCAACCGAAGCATTCAGGTGATTAATGTCCACATCGTAACAATTTAACTGAGTCGCACCGCAGTTGGTATCAAATACATTGCCGACGTCCAAAAAGAAAGTAGTCTGTAAAGAGCGCTGATCTTTGATAAAGGGTAGCGGGAACAACACTTCTGCACCGCCCTGAATCAATACGTTACCACCGAATGCGCCACGAGTACGGCTAGTGTAAGTACTGCCGAGAATAGCATCACTAATCAACTCGCCAGGATTACATATACGAACCACACCATTTTGATTGCTAGATCCTACACCTGGCACCTCAGGATCCTCACACAAAATATAGGCATAGCCGCCAACCTCACCCGCTTGCTGTATACCATCAGCATTCAAGTCGTCCCAAACAGTTGAGTTACCAACTGCAGTTCTCTGTGGTGAGCTGCGTGGGCCGAGAGTATTTCGTTCAAAACCACGAACCGAACCAAAGCCGCCGGCATAATAATGCTCAAAGAATGGCAAGTCGTCCAAGTCACCATAGGCACCGGTGTAACCCAAACGGGTATGCAAACGCAAAGTAAGGGAGCGAGTCAAAGGGGCGAAAATTTGACCCGTATAATCAAACTTGTAATATTGCAGATCACCGCCCGGTAGAGATAGCTCAAATGTAAATCGCTGTGATGCACCGCGGTTAGCCAACACTCCTCGGTTCAAGGTTGAGCGCAACCAGTACAAACTGACTTGGGCATCATTAAAGGTATCGCCGTAGATATCCAGAAATCCTGGCGCACCTAGCATATCTTCAGTAAAAGGCTTGCGCTCATAGCTGCCACTGGGGTAATCGATCCCCTGCACAAAGCGTTGCACCAAATCATAGTTTTCAGATTGAGTAATATATCCAATATCTGAATTCCAAGACGGGCTACGGATAATCTCTTGCGATGAATATCCCGTAGGCTCCACCTCAAGGCTACGCAAACCTATATCAAAACCGATACGTTCAATATCGGAGATTGGGTAGCCAAAGTTCAGCTTCCCACCGTAGATGTTAGTGCTGTATGGAGTGACGTTGTATGAACCATAATCGCTCTTGGTGTAGTACAAACTTACACCGCGACTTACACCGTCAGGAGTGAAGTAAGGATCGTTGTAATTAAAATTGTACGCGGTTTGGTAACGATTATGGCTAAAGCTGAAACCCACTTGTTTACCGGTACCGAACCAATTGTTCTGTTGAATACTTGCCGAAAATAAAAGACCGGAATACTGGGCATAACCAACCTGCAAACCCATACTTCCCGATGGTTGCTCTTCAACTGTGTACTCAACATCAATTTGATCTGATGTACCTGGTACTTCTTTATTTTCTACTTTTACTTCTTTAAAGAAGCCAAGACGCTCCAAGCGTACTTTAGAGTTTTCAATTTGTGCGGTGTTAGCAGAACCACCTTCCATCTGACGCATTTCACGGCGCAAAACTTCGTCTACCGTTTTAGTGTTGCCACGGAAATTAATACGGTTTACATAGGCACGCTTACCCGGATCAATAAAAAAGGTAATTTTTACCGTTTTATCAGCATCATTACGCTCTGGCATGCCCTCAACTTTGGCAAAAGTATAACCTTCATTACCTAAGCGCTTAGTCACATATTCTTCTGATGTGGTCATCAGAATCTGGGAGAAAGTTTGACCCTTACGCATCAAAATCATACTGCGGATGATTTGCTCATCAATAGCAGGGTCGCCTGCTAATTCAATATCGCTGACTTTGTAAATGTCGCCCTCGGTGATATTGACCGTGACAAAAATTTTTGCCTTATCGGGACTTAATGAAATTTGCGATGAATCAATTTTGAAATTCAGATAACCGCGATCCATATACCAAGACTCAAGGCGCTCTAAATCACCTTTCAGCTTTTCTTTATTATATTTATCGTTACCGGAAATCCACGACCACATACCCGTCGTTTTTAACTCAAACAGATCAATTAATTCTTCTTCTGTATAGCTGTTATTACCAATGATATTGATTTGCTTGATACGTGAAGGACTGCCTTCATCAATCTTGACCAGAACCTTAACTTGATTGCGTGGCATATCTTCAATTTCGATATTAACGCTCGCACCATATCGGCCTTGGTTTACATATTCGCGCTGTAATGCTTGGGTGATACCTTCCAGCGTCGCGCGCTGAAAAATTTGCCCTTCGGACAAATTATTATCTTTTAAGCTATCCATCAGGTTTTCAGTTTTGATGGCTTTGTTGCCCTTCAGCTCGATTTTATTAATCGCTGGGCGCTCTTTGATCACCAATACCAGCACGTCGCCATCGCGCTTGATGGCAACATCGGAGAAATACCCGATTTTAAATAGCTCGCGGGTCGCATTTTGAATATCGGCCTGATTTAGAACATCGCCCACCCGGATAGGCATCGCACTAAAAACAGTACCTGCGGATACGCGCTGCAAACCTTCTACACGGATATCGCTTACACGAAAGGTTTGCGCCTGCACCGCAAAAGACAGGAAAAGCGCTAGAAAACAGCCAATAACTCGCATCAAAACTCGCTTCATAGAATCTGTTCTAATCATAAATGAATGTTGGTCGCAGCCCGGCACAGAACTGCCAGATCAAAGCCGCATTATGTCGTTATACAGTGCTAGCACGCTTAGGCTGATCACCAGAAAGAGTCCAACCTGATACCCCAGCATCTGCACTTTGTCGGACACCGGTTTCCGCTTAATTACTTCAATCAAGTAATAAAATAAGTGCCCACCATCCAATACCGGGATAGGTAAAAGGTTAAAAACTGCCAGGAATACACTGAGCAAGGCGACAAAACCAATAAAGCTCCGCAGGCCACCCTCGGCTGAAGAGCCCGCCACCTTAGCAATGGTTATCGGTCCACTCAAGTTTTTCGTGGAAATTTCGCCAAGAATCAATTTTTTGACTGATAAAAGAACAAAACCCGAGGTTTCCCAGGTTTTATTGACGCCAGCAACAAAAGCGCCGACCACAGAGTACTCATAAGATCTGATCATATCCTCAGGAAGTGTGTAGGCTTTCACTCCAACACCAACACGCCCGAGGCGCTGCCCCTGTTCCTCCACTAATTCGGGAACAAGGGTAATTTGCAATACCTGAGTATCTCGCTCCAAGCTTACTTGTAACGCATTGCCTGGACGCTGACGCACATATTCAACCCATGATTGCCAATCAGTGATCGTGAGTTCATCTACCTGAAGAATCTTATCTCCGGTTTTTAGCCCTGCTTTTTCTGCTGGACTTGACACAACAACCTCACCTATAACGGGTGGAATTTTAGGAAGGAATAAAGTAATACCTATGCCCGCTACAGGATCAGGGTCAGCAGAATCGCGTAACCAATCGACAAGCTGAGCTTCGGATTCATAATTAAAACTGGAATCTGGATAAGAAACCTTAAAACTAATCTTCCCCGACTCACCCAAACGATTAAGCAGTGCTCTATTGAGGGCTTGCCAAGTAGGCGTTGGCTGACCATCAATCGCTACAATTTCCTGCCCTTTTTCCAAGCCCGCTTGCGCCGCTATAGAGCCCGGAGCAATGCTATCAATCACCGGAATCAAATCGCGCTGCCCTTGTAAGAGCAAACCCCAGAATAAGAGTATCGCCAACAAAAAATTCGCCAGTGGGCCAGCCGCAACAATTGCGATACGTTGCCAAACGGTTTTGTTGTTGAATGCCATATGACGCTCTTCTGGTGCAACCTCACCTTCGCGTTCATCCAGCATTTTCACGTAACCACCTAAAGGCAGCGCAGCCAAGGCGTATTCAGTGCCCTGCTTATCGCGCCAAGACCAGAGCACTGTGCCAAAACCAATAGAAAAACGATGCACCTTGACGCCACAACGCCGCGCAACATAAAAGTGACCAAATTCATGGATTGAAACCAGAATTAGCAACGCCACCAGAAAAGACACAATCGTCTGGATTAACTCCATGGATACAGCCTCAGAATAAGAATTACCAGCGAGCAATCAACTGCTGAGCCATAGCGCGAGCTTCAGCATCAGCACTTTGGATCTGCTCCAAGCTATGTGGTTCACTGGGTGACAAATGGGTAAGCACATGATCAATCACCTGTGCTATTTGATCAAAACGAATACGGCGATGCAAAAATGCAGCGACAGCCACTTCATTGGCCGCATTTAAAATCGCCGGCGCAGTACCCGATGCCTCTGCCGCCTCCTGCGCTAAGCGCAAGCAGGGAAAGCGTTCATAATCCGGAGCGCTGAAATCCAACCGGGCAGTAGCGATAAAATCGAGACTGGAAACACCTGACTCAATCCGCTCCGGCCACGCCAATGCATGGGCGATAGGGGTGCGCATATCCGGGTTGCCCAACTGCGCCAGTACCGAGCCGTCGATATACTCAACCATCGAATGAATAACGCTCTGCGGATGGATCACCACTTGCACTTGTTGTGGCCGGGTATTAAACAACCAGCAAGCCTCAATCAACTCCAAGCCTTTATTCAGCATAGTGGCCGAATCAACCGAAATTTTTTGCCCCATGCTCCAATTGGGATGCGCACAAGCCTGCTCAGGCGTCATCTTGGCGAGATCAACAATGGGAGTATTACGGAAAGGGCCGCCAGAGGCGGTTAACAGGATCTTTCTGACACCACTCGATTTAAGTCCATCGGCAAGGTAGTCAGCGCGATGATTAGGCAAACACTGAAAGATAGCATTGTGTTCGCTATCGATCGGCAGCAAAACCGCACCATGCTCAGCAACCGCGCGGGTAAACAAACCACCCGCCATCACCAAAGCCTCTTTATTGGCGAGCAGAACTTTTTTACCTGCGTTCACGGCAGCCAACGTCGGCAATAAACCAACTGCGCCGACAATAGCCGCCATGACCATATCAACTTGCTCATGGGCGGCAACAGCGGCCAAGGCATCGGCGCCTTGCAACACTTCGGTCGCACAGCCCTGATGGCGCAGTTCACGCTCCAATTCAAGCGCAGCGGCAGGATCATTCAATACGGCATAACGCGGCTTATGCATCAGACACTGTGTGGCCAATAACTGCCAGCGACGATCTGCACTTAATGCAAAAACTTGATAGCGATCAGGGTGACGAGCGATAACATCCAAGGTGCTAACGCCGATTGAACCGGTAGCGCCAAGAACGGTAATTTGCTGAGGAGCAACCTGCATTTACACACCCGCACTCGCTGTAAAAGCGCCACTAGCCAAGAGTGCCAACGCAAACACCGGCGCAGCTGCAGTTATGCCATCGACACGATCAAGGATGCCACCGTGCCCCGGCAAGATGCTGCCACTGTCTTTTGCACCCGCATGACGTTTGACCATGCTTTCCAATAAATCACCCAGCACCGAAACCAAACTGGTGGGAACGATCAATACGAGCATCAACAACAGACTCATATTTAATAGCTGGCTAAGCAGAACCGCCAATAAACAGTTCGCTAAAAATCCGCCCGCAAAGCCTTCCCAGGTTTTACCCGGGCTAACCGCAGACGCTAATTTATGCTTGCCAAAACGACGCCCGGCAAAATAACCACCACTATCCGCCACTGCAACAACCAACATCAATAAGAGCACCAACCATGCACCATTATCCTGTTGGCGCACATAAACCAAGGCAACCCAAGTTGGGATTAGCACCAGCACGCCCATCATCAGCCGCAAAGCTTTGTGCCCCCACAGTACACTGCTGCTGGGATACCCCTGAACCAGTAACAGCGCCAGCGCCCACCAACCACAACCAACAATTAACACATCGCGGATTGCCAGAGCATTAAGGCGCGGACTCGCTTCACCCTCAAAGCCAAGATAAAGTGAAGTACCGATTAGCAAAACCAATAAAACCAACGAATAAACGAGTCGCTGCCAGATAGCAGGAAAACCAGACAAATTAGCCCATTCCCACGCACCAACTAATAATACGGCACCGATAAAAAACGAAAAGTAACCTGACGGCAGCCCAAATAGAGCCGCAAGAAAAATAGCGGCAAGTACCAGAGCGGTAATAACACGTTGCTTAAGCATTAAGTGCACCCGCGTCGATTTGATCACCCGTCAAGCCAAATCGACGTTGGCGCGCATGAAAACTAGCTGCAGCTTTTTTCAGCTCAGCGCCATCAAAATCCGGCCAAAGCTTATTACTGAAAAACAACTCAGCGTAAGCACATTGCCATAACAGGAAATTACTAATACGCACTTCACCACCGGTACGAATTAATAAATCCAGCGGAGGTAAATCAGCAAGACACGTATGCTGGTGCAGAGAATCTTCTGTAATCGACGCCGGATCCAATTCCCCAGCAGCCACTTGCTGGGCGATTTTTTTTGTCGCTTCAGTAATATCCCAACGGCCGCCGTAATCGGCAGCGATAACCAAGGTAGTTTTTCCGCCACAGGTCAATTCTTCTGCTGCAGCAATAGCTTTTTGAATAGAAGGACTAAAACGCTCGCGATTGCCAATCACGCGCAGGGCGACATCTTTTTTCTTGAGTGCCTTGGCTTCATTTTTGAGATACAACAAAAACAGTGACATTAGTGCTTCCACCTCTACCGGCGGGCGACGCCAATTTTCACTACTGAATGCAAAAACGGTAAGCACCTCTACGCCCACTTCCTGACAGGCGGCCATCACATCGCGAATGCGCTCAACACCCACTTTATGGCCAGATACACCCGCCATACCGCGCTGTTTAGCCCAGCGATTATTGCCATCCATAATGATCGCCACATGGCGAAGACTACTGTCAGTCACGCAAACTCTCCCGGCAGCAGGTGTTTATCGATGAGATCGATGACCTGTTTTTGCTTTTTGTAATGGTGTGTCAAATAGTGTTGTAACTGGTGTTACCTAGCGAGATTGGATTTGCCAAAACAAGCCAAATCCAATCGAATGATGCGGACTAAACAGCCATTAAATCCACTTCTTTTGCTGCCAGCGCTTTATCCACTTCCGCAATATATTTGTCAGTGATTTTTTGAATTTCATCTTGCGCACGACGATCATCGTCTTCGCCAATCGCTTTATCTTTCAACAGCGCTTTTACATCGCCCAACACATCGCGACGCACGTTGCGCACTGCAACACGGCCATTCTCAGCCTCTGCACGCGCCTGTTTGATAAAGTTTTTACGGGTTTCTTCGGTCAACATCGGCAGTGGAATACGAATCAAACCGTTGTTGGTTGATGGATTCAAACCCAGGTCGGATTTCATAATGGCTTTTTCAATCTCAGGAACCAAGTTGCGCTCCCAAGGGCTGATAGACAGGGTGCGCGCATCTTCAATATTGATGTTACCAACTTGCGCCAAGGGTGTTGGAGTACCGTAGTAATTCACCATCAAACCATCTAGCAGGCTTGGATGGGCACGACCAGTGCGAATTTTATTGAAGTTGTTAGAGAGCACTTCAACCGCTTTTTTCATGCGTGCTTCAGCATCTTTTTTAATGTCATTAATCATGATTTATCCTCTTCAATCAAAGTACCTTCGTTGCTACCCACAACGATATTTAACAGTGCGCCGGTTTTATTCATACGAAATACCCGCACAGGCATGTCGTGCTCACGGCACAAACAAATAGCGGTCAAATCCATTACACCCAGCTTTTTGTCCAACACTTCGTCGTATGACAAACGATCATATTTAGTAGCGGTAGGGTCTTTTTTCGGGTCGGCAGAATAAACACCGTCAACCTTAGTCGCTTTCAAAACTATATCCGCATCAACCTCAATACCACGCAAACAAGCAGCAGAGTCTGTGGTAAAAAATGGGTTGCCGGTACCGGCAGAGAAAATAACCACTTCGCCAGAATTCAAAAAACGCACCGCGCGACGGCGATCGTAATGCTCAACCACGCCACTCATGGGGATCGCCGACATCACGCGGCAGGAAATATTAGAGCGCTCCAGCGCATCGCGCATCGCCAAGGCATTCATCACTGTCGCTAACATACCCATATGATCGCCGGTAACACGATCCAAGCCCGCTGCACTTAATGCCGCACCGCGGAACAAATTGCCGCCACCAATCACCAGACCAACTTGCACACCTATACCGACTAACTGGCCGATTTCCAGCGCCATCTTGTCCAGCACTTTGGGGTCAATCCCGAAACCCTCGGTCCCCATCAGCTCTTCACCGCTGAGTTTCAACAAAATACGCTTGTACTTTTTATCCCGTGGGGTGGACATAAATGCTCTCCAAAACAATGAGTTAGCCACTAATGCCCGCCATAACCGGGGGCCGAAAAAATCGGTGCAGTGTAACAGAAAAAGCGTCATCGGGTGGCGTCACTCCGTCTCTTTTTCACAGCACACAAGCCAAATCACCAACAACAAAAAACCCGCACAAGTTACCCTGTGCGGGTTTTTATCAAGCAAATTAGCGAAAACTAATTAGGCTTTTGATGCAGCTACTTGTGCAGCAACTTCAGCAGCGAAGTCTACAACAGCAACTTCGATGCCCTCACCTACTTCAAGACGCACAAAGTTTTTAACAGTTGCGCCCGCTGCTTTAGCGTACTGCGCAATAGTTTGCTCTGGATTCTTAACAAAAGGCTGATCAACCAAGCTGGATTCTTTCAGGAACTTGCTGATACGACCGCCAATCATCTTCTCAACGATTTCAGCTGGTTTACCGGCCATATCAGGTTGAGCACGGATGATTTCTTTTTCTTTTTCAACAACTTCAGCTGGCATTTGATCGGAGCTGACCACGGTTGGGTTAACCGCTGCAACGTGCATAGCAACGTCTTTAGCAGTTTCTTCGTTACCACCTTCCAATTGAACCAATACCGCAATGCGGTTGTTCAAGTGAAGGTAACCACCTACTACACCACCCTCAACCAAGCTAATGCGACGAACGCTGATTTTTTCGCCGATTTTTTGTACCAACGCTTCACGCGCAGCTTCCAATTCGCCAGCCATTACTGCAGCCACCTCGGTTTGCTTGGTAGCGAAAGCCTTATCCAATACGCTATCAACAAAACCCAAAAAGCCAGCGTCGCGAGCCACGAAGTCAGTTTCAGAGTTAACTTCTACGATTACACCGTAGCTATTATCTGGAGCAACCTTAACTGCAACAACGCCATCAGCTGCGGTACGACCTTCTTTTTTCGCCGCTTTCAAGCCAGATACTTTACGCAGGTTTTCAATCGCCAGGTCTACATCACCATTGGCTTCGCCCAGCGCCTTTTTACATTCCATCATGCCCAGACCAGTGCGGTCGCGCAATTCTTTTACCAATGCAGGAGTAACAGCTGTCATGGTTATTTCCTCTATAAATGTTCGAATTCAGTTTGCAAAAAGGGGGCTAAGCCCCCTCTTCCGACAACCTAAGTAGCCTATCTGCAGGTTACCGAAGTTTTATGGTCGTTTGATTACGTGCGATTACTCCGCAGCGCCTTCGGCAGCTACGTACTCATCTTTGTTTGGCACTGCAGAAGTAGATTTACCACCTTCGATACAAGCGTCAGCAATCGCAGCAACGTACAACTTGATCGCACGGATGGCGTCGTCATTACCGGGGATTACGTAGTCAACGCCTTCTGGATTGCTGTTGGTATCAACGATACCGATAACAGGAATACCCAGCTTGTTAGCTTCTTGAATTGCAATACGCTCATGATCAACGTCGATAACAAACATTGCATCAGGCAGACCAGCGATGTTTTTGATACCGCCGATTGAACGCTCCAGCTTCTCCATGTCGCGAGTACGCATCAACGCTTCTTTTTTGGTCAGTTTGGTGAAGGTACCATCTTGGCTCTGAGCAGTAAGCTCTGCCAAACGACGGATAGAAGCACGGATAGTTTTGTAGTTAGTGAGCATGCCGCCCAACCAACGATGACTTACGAACGGCTGACCCGCGCGCTCAGCTTGCTCTTTGATGATCTTTTGCGCAGCGCGCTTGGTACCAACAAACAGAATTTTTTTCTTTTGCGACGCCATTTGCTGCACCAAAGCCAAAGCTTCGTTGAATGCAGGAACGGTGTGCTCAAGGTTGATAATATGAATCTTGTTACGCGCACCGAAGATGTATTTACCCATCTTTGGGTTCCAGTAACGGGTTTGGTGACCAAAGTGGACACCGGCAGACAACATGTCGCGCATGCTAACTTGCATAATGATTTTCCTGTATATCGGGTTAGGCCTCTATATACCCCGCTAACCAACCATCATGATCGCCAAAGCGAACATTGGGCACCCAGGTTTTGCGTGTCGGTATATATGTGACGTTGATAAATTAAGTTAAATATAAAGCTCTCTAATTAGGAGAAAATCTAGGACTTACCCAAAAAAGAGGCGCGCTTTATACCACAAAAAATAGACAAGAGAAACCAAAAACGTTTTCCCGAGCGACCTTAACCAAGCTTAAGGCGCCGTTTGCGGCAATATCGCCGGGCTATCCGGATGCCTCACAAGCAATATGGGCTCGGCTATTAGAGCAATAAAGGATTGATCTTGGTCAAACAGGTCCGGAATCGTTTAGAATACCGCATCTTTTTACTCACCCGCCGAGATTGCCTGAATTCATGTCAGTTACTATCAAAACTCCGGAAGAAATCGCAAAAATGCGCATCGCTGGCCGTATGGCCGCTGAAGTGCTGGAAATGATTGGCCCGTA
>CAXAVL010000089.1:0-15625 GCA_963971905.1 uncultured Cellvibrio sp. | reverse complement strand
CCTTGACCGCAGTGAAAGTGCCATCCAGCTCGTATTCCACATCGATTTTAAAACTGTCTGCTTTAGCAGTATTGAGCTCTTCCTGCTGCATACCCGAACCGATAAACACCTCAGGCTCCAGCGCGCTCTCATTGATCCAACCGGTATAATCCGTATTGTTTAGGTACTCGATAGTGGGGAGATCACCACGCAAATCGAGGAAGAAGGGCAATAGCGTACCCGATGCATTTGCACCACCGCGCGTCTGGCCTGACAAACTGTAGTTATGGACTAATTTTTCAGAATCAATATGCTGATAGTCAAGAGCGACTTTCAATCGATCAGTAGGCGTCAACGCCAGATTGAACGAAGTATCTTCAACCGTATTTTCGTTGTAATTCCAACGAGTAATATAAAAGAGGGGCACATCAGCACTGGCACTCACACCCACACCCGAGGTCAAGTGATTATTGGCATCAAAGGTTCTGGGGTGGCCATCATTGGGTTGATCCAGCCAATTATGTGAGCCACCCATAAAACCCTTGAAGCCTTGGGCAGCCTGACCGACACGGCGCTCGTCATACTCCAGAGAGGCTTTGGAGTTAATATGTTCCAAAGTTGCAACTACGGTTTCATCGGTGTTAGCCCACTGTAGCGAGGTGGTAAAACCGGTACGCTCGCGGTCATTTTCAGCGGTGCTCATATGATACTGAGAAGGCGTATACCAAGTTACCCCTTCTTCTTGACCAGTAAGTGCGGAGCCTTCATAAGGCGCATCAGCAGCAGTGTATTTTTTAGCGTCAGGGTACTTAGTACCACAAGCACGCCAACCAGTGTCGCCAGGAACACAAGGATGGGAGAACGTGCCGGGCGTAATACCTACTGAAGGAGTACCCCATTCATCATAAACAACGGTGTTATCAACCCCGCGCGACTGGAAGTTACCCAAGCCAACACCATCGCCACGCGATTGATGCTCAGATTGGGAACCCGCAATCAAGAACCCAAACTTACCGGCACTAGTTTCCCAGCTATCAGCAAACAGCGCAGAGAAAGAAGGGGTAACTTCTTCGCGGAAATCACCGTAGTTCGCTTTTGCATTAAAAGAAAGCAAACGCTCATCGGAGTCAAACGGTTTACGGGTAATCAGATTTACGGTACCAGCAATACCGCCAGAAATCAGATCTGCCGTTTGGTTTTTAACAACCTCTACTGCGCCCAATAATTCTGCGGGAAAATCTTCGTAGCTCAAGCCGCCCCAAGGGTTAGCACTAAATGCATCGCGGCCGTTAATTTCTGAGCGCACACGGTCCAAACCACGAACTAATACACCTGTACCTTCATCTGCATAATGCTTGGGATCATCAGATGAAGCAAAACGCTCAATAGTTACACCAGGAACACGTTGCAATGCTTCAGTTACTGACTTATCGGGCAAGGCGCCAATATCCGTTGCGGTAATAACATCTTTTACGGTGTCGGCATTGCGCTTTAACTCTTGCGCAGTATTCAAACTGCTGCGCATACCCGTTACCACAACCTCTTCAAGATTTTCATCCTGAGCAGCTGTTGATTGGGCAAACGCTGGCACGCTCAGCGCCATGATTGAAACAGCCAACAACGATTTTTTAAATCGTTTACTTGATGTTTCAGCTATATTGTTTTTACTTGTAAACATATCCAACCCCTTAGTTGTTTTCTCTCGTATTAAACCCACGGAAGCGCATTACTGGAGATAGCTCTGCGCACCTAAACAAGCACTCCATCTACTGCATTTTTACTACTTTTTATTGTCAATTCGCCGACTAACATGCAAACCATTAAAAACGAAGCAACATCCGAATTTAACATTCACTTTTTATCGATTCTATACACAATTAAAAATCGAACACCGCATTACCAAAAGTCGAACCAACTGACAAAATTGTGGCAACTTTCAGCTACAAAACTTAATGCAAATGCTGTTGCCGATAATGACTGGGCGTAACACCAACAGTCTTCTTAAACGCTTGATTGAAAACTGATTTACTATTAAAGCCACAACTTTTCATGATTTCGCTAATCGGTTTTTGACGCAGCTCTGAATCCGCCAAACGTTTTTTTGCCTCTGCGACACGGTAGGTTCCAATTAACTCGAAAAAATTCATATTCATTTGACTATTGATAGTGCACGACAATAACTTTGGTGAAACATTCAGCTTAATGGCCAAACGCTCTACCGTAATATGTGGCTCCAAATACGGCTTGCTCTCTTCCATAAAACTAGTGAGTTTTTCTACCAACTGCTGCTGCGGCTCTTCTACTTGCGAATCAGCTGAAGCCGTGCTCTCTATCTGCTCGACAGAGAAACCAGTGGAATTTTTTAGCAAATACACCACTAGCAGGCTCATATAAATCAGCAGCAAATAGTTTTCAAACTCACCCAACAAACCTAGTGGCAACAGCTGAACAAAACGTGTTTCAAACAACGCAAATAGCGCCCAGCAGTTGACTATGAAAAACCCAACCAGCAATAGCTTTAACCAATGCAGATCCACCTTATTCAACAGACTGTGACGTGTCCGCACTTGATATTGGCTTTGATATAACTGAACGACACACCATGCGCTGTAACTAAATAGAACTAACCGCTGCACCCAAATCAAACCTTCAAAATAAGGATCGCTGATTACATGAGCCCAATCGTGCACATATTGCATTTTTTGTTCGGGCGCTAAACGGTGAAAAACGTGGTAAATGTATAAGGGATAACAAAATGCGGGCAACAGATGTAATAGTTCGACCTTGCGCCAGGACAAATCGCGCGAAATAGCCGCTTGGGAAAACCAAAAAAGCAGCGGCCCTTGCAAAAAAAATATAAAACCAAACAGAAAGAAAAAGTTGGCCGACACCAATGACAAGGTTTCGCGAAAATTAATGTTCCAATACGCCAAAGTGTCGAACATACGCAACGCACCCAATAAAAAGAACAGCGCCAGAACTTGCCAATACAGCTTTTTGACAAAGCCTAATTGTTGGGTAAAAAACAACAGGAACGCCAAAACCAATGCAAGAAACCCACTAAATAAAAGTGGGATGTCATTGATATTAAACAGTGCTACTTCAACCATATCAGTCTACCGATAGCGCAGGTCATCTTAGATAACGTATTTATATTTAACGCAGTTGTAACCTTTTAATTCGTGCCACTACGCTATGGTTACTCTCCAACCATATTGTTGAATTTGCGTTATGCACCAATTTAAAGTGATTACTTCTGCGCCCCTTAAATTATTGTTCGTCACCTGAACCAAAAAACTAGTAGCCTTTGGCTCTCACAACTTACATCCAGAAGGACAACGTTGTCAATTTAATTTACAATTTTCCCGACCAACGCAATGCATTAATCAGGGATGTGCAAATGAATTCAGGATTTTTTCCAACGAAGAGGCTACTGCTACAACCAATTCCTGATCCAACATTTGAGCCTGTTGAATCATTTCCAATATTTTTTCTCGCTCACTTTGAGCAAGTGAATTTGTCTTTGTGCGCAGCACAAGCAGATCCAGACTTGTGCGCACTACTGCATCCACCTTACTCGCCAGGGAAGTCCACTCTGGATGCAATTCCAGCAAGGGTTGCAGCTGTTCGCGATTTGCAATCCAGCGCTCCAGCTCAGCATAAAGTGAAAAATAATCTGCATTTTCGCGCGGCTCTTTCAGCCAGTTATCAAGACGCTGATTAAACTGACGCACATATTCATTTTCCGCAGGTAACGCATCAACCAATCGGTTAAGCGGATCTGTTTTGGAATAACTCTCATATACCGATTTTTCATGTTGACGATGGTAGTAATGCGCAGGTTCCAACATCTCAGAAAATATTTTTACCGGTGTTATTTCGTTTTTGCCAGCCAATTTTTGTAATGCGTTCAATTGCTGTTGACGATGCAATAACCCAGTGGATTTTTCTGCCCAATGCGCAACCAAATTTACGCGCATATACATGTTATTTTCATCCTGCAAATTCCGCGCCGACCAGAGCCGCTCTGCAACAATAAATGCGCGCGGCCACAACCGCAGGTCAATGCTTTGCTCATCGGCAATTTCCGCCCAGAGAGCAGCCTCACCACCCAAAATTAATGCCTCTTGCTTTGCACTCAAATGCGCCACCGGTTCCGTTTTAGGTAGCTGTTTTTGTGCATTATTTTCTGCTGATTTTTGAGCCCCCTGTAAAGAAAAGTTTTGGCGAGTTTTTTCACCGCTAATGCTGTAAGGCGCGTTGCCCACAATGGCACTGCCGTGAACTCTATCCGCTAAAAAATTCACACGAAACTCAACCGGCCCCATCCAGGTATCCAATGAAAACACCGCTTTATCGCCGGCGTACTGCTTGAGAAAAACCTCACGGCGGGATTTACCGGTGAAATCGATAAACGCCTGTGTGATTTTTTTATCGCTGCCGATAAATGTAAATGTGCCAGTTACCGGTTTGCCACGTTTGCGCGGCATTTCAAAACGCCAGCTATTGATTCTTTCATTAGCAGACACACTTTTGATCGCAACCGGCTTGGGTGGAATTGGATCGTTGCGATAATGGTAAGCACCGGTCTGCGACTGATCTAAATAATAACCCGTTGATAAAATCGCCTGAAAGCCATGACTGACTGCATCACTCACCCCATCTGGCCCGCGCCAGGAATGGATAACTATATCCTTGGGTAAATCTTTATGCTGAATCTCATCCCAGCCGATCATTTTGCGCTGATGTTTATGCAAAATTTTCTGCAACCGCTGATTGAAATATGCCTGCAGTGCACGATGATCTGTTAAACCGTGCGTTTGCATAAATGACTGAATTTCAGCATTCGTGTTCCAATGCTCTGGATCAACTTCATCGCCGCCGATATGCACATATTCAAACGGGAATAATTCCGTCACCTCACCGATAATGGCATCGGCAAATTTATACACTTTTTCATTCGCCGGATTCAAAGTAGGTTGGTGCACTCCCCAACGATATTCCATTGCATAGGGACCAGGAGCGGACATCAATTCTGGATAAGCTACCGCAATCGCACTGGCATGGCCCGGCATATCAATTTCCGGTAATACTTGAATGCCGCGCGCGCGCGCGTAGGCCACCACATCGCGAATTTGTTTGCGCGTGTAATATTCACCGTCTGACGCCAACTTATGCAGCTTGGGATATTTTTTTGATTCGAGGCGCCAGCCCTGATCATCAGTTAAATGCCAATGAAAAATATTGTATTTTGCTGCGGCCATCGCATCTAGCTGACGTTTGATCGTCGCAACTGAAAAGAAATGGCGCGAAGTATCTAATAACAAACCGCGCCATTTAAAGCGGGGATAATCCTCAATACTCACCAATGGCAATGTGATTGTCGGTGCGGTTCCAATCAGTTGCAACAAGGTTTCTATGCCGCGCTGGGCGCCCATCAACTGCTTTGCATTCAATTCGATTTTTGCTGCTGTAATCCGCAGTTGATACGCCTCATTCCAGTCATCGATTTGATTGGATATAGCTTGAGTATTATCAATACGAATAACGAATTGTGCTTTGGGTATAGCAGTTTCTTTTAGTTGCAGTGTTTTACCAGTTTGCTGTTTTACGCGTATAGAAAACTGCTTTAGCAGCATTTTAATCGCTGTTGTTTTTTTACCGTCTACTGCATAGTTAAGTGTTTCACCTAATACCCATTGCCCCTGTTGACGTTCAACTGTTTGCGGATACGGCATTAATGGCAATTGCTCCACCTGGGCTGTAGCCCAAACGGAGCAGAGTAAACAGGTCACTAACAATAGGTATTTATTCATCACTATTTTCTATCTGGATTTCTCTACGAATTATTAAATTATTTACGGCTTTTTGTAGGCCACACAATCCACTTCTACTTTGCAATCCACCACCATGCTGGACACGACACAGGCACGCGCGGGAGGATTAGCGCCGACACATTCCATAAACACTCGGTTGAATGACATAAAGTCGCGCGGATCATCGAGCCATACGCCGCAACGCACGACATCTTCAGGGCCATAACCGGCTTCGGCTAAAATCGCAAGTACGTTTTTAATAGTTTGATGGGATTGCGCAACAATCCCACCGTCGATAATTTCTCCGTTAACCATTGGCACCTGGCCAGATACAAACAACCAGCCATCAGCACCGGCAGCGCGCGCAAATGGCAAATGTTGCCCGCCTGTACCTTTTCCACCTTCAACACCGTAACGTTTAATTTCTGACATTTTTTTCTCTCTTTCAGGATATAACTCAACCCCCCCTAGTCCCCCCTTGGCAAGGGGGGACTGGGGGGGGGTTAAGTATCAATAAAATCCAATGCGTAAATCACGCTGTCTTGTTAAAAATTTTCCCGCGCGCATCCCAGTTACTGTTTTTTGTGCGTAACTCAACACGCCATTCACCCAAACCGCCTCAATGCCTTCTGCCAATTGTTGCGGCTGGGTAAAGGTTGCAGCATCTTTCACTGTTGCCGGGTCAAACAATACCAAGTCCGCCGCTGCGCCAACTGCAATGCGGCCGCGATCATCCAAACCAAAACGATCGGCAGACATGCGTGTCATTTTGCGAATTGCTTCCGGCAAGCTAAATAATTTTAAATCGCGACTGTAATGACCCAATACCCGCGGAAATGCGCCCCACAAACGCGGGTGAGGCATTGGATCCACTGGCAAACCATCTGAACCGACCATTGTCAGCGGATGCGCCAGAATGTTTTGCACATCCTGTTCATTCATGCCGTGATAAACCGCACCCGCAGGTTGCAATTTTTTAGCGGCATCAACCAAACTTAGATTCCAGTTACTGGCGATATCAGCCAATTTTTTTCCGCCCTGTTCCGGATGCGGCCCACTCCAAGTGATCACAATGTCAAAGTCGCTGGTGACTTGCTGTAAATCCAATGTTGAAGAACTTGCACTGTAGGGATAACAGTCGCAACCGACCGGATGTTTTTGTGAAGCCGTTTCTAATTTTTTTAAAACTTCACCACTGCGCCCCCAATTACCCGCGCCCGCACACTTTAAATGCGAAACGATAATCGGTGCTTTTGCGTGCTCACCTATTTCAAAAGCTTCGTCGAGTGCCGTTAAAATCTCGTCGAATTCGGTGCGCAAATGCGTTGTGTAAACTGCACCGGTCTCATTCAACACTTCTGCTAATTTTTTTACTTCTTCGGTGGTGCTAGCGATAGCAGAACCGTAAGCCAATCCAGACGATAAACCCAGCGCACCTTCGGTCAAGGCTTCACGCAACTGCACACGCATTAATTCGATTTCACCTTGAGTCGCGGCGCGATCCAAACGGTCCATATGATTATTGCGCAGTGCAGTGTGCCCAATTAACGCTGCAACATTTACCGCAGGCTGCGCGCGATTCACTGCATGTTTGTAACTGGCAAAATCGGCGTAATTAAAATCCGCTGATCCACCGAGCAAATTCATTGGATCCGGCAGCGTACCCGTTAAGGTGACCGGGCAGGCGCTGATGCCACAATTGCCCACAATCACTGTGGTAATGCCCTGCGAAATTTTGGGCAGCATTTGCGGAGCATGAATTACTTGCAAATCATCGTGAGTGTGCACATCGATAAAACCCGGCGCCAACATCAAGCCTTGTGCATCATGAACCAGTGTTGCATCAGCTGCGGACAAATCGCCAATCGCGGCAATTGCACCATTGCTCACGGCAAGATCAGCGCTAAAAGCTGGCTCACCTGAGCCATCAATAATTTGCGCATTGCGAATAATTAAATCGAACTTCACCCACTGGCTCCCTATTACACCTTTATTAAAAACCTGGATCAATTAATCGCCCAGCGGTAAACGATTGTCGCCGCCGCGATATTCATCCAGGGCAAACTTCACGCGGCGCAATAACTCTTTACTTTCATTTTTGCGCACAAGCGCCAATTCAGTAGCGAGAATATCAATTGCCAATAACATGCCGTAGCGCGATGCCGATGGTTTGTAAATAAAATCCGTCTCTTCCGTTACCACGGGCAAAACAATATTGGCTTTGCTCGCAAGCGGTGAACCATTCGCGGTAAGTACAATAATTTTTGCACCGTATTCCCGCGCAATATCAGCCACTTCCAATAGCTCCGGAGTCACACCGGTAACTGACAAAAGCACTAATACATCTTGTTCGGTCAGGGTTGCCGCAAGCATGCGCAACAAAACCGGGTCGTGATAAGCAGTAACGGCTTTGCCCAAGCGGGCGATACGAAATTGCACCTCATCGGCCAACATAGTTGAACCGCCACCCATGCCGCCGATATAAATCAAGCGCGCTGAATTTAGTAGTCCGGCCGCCGCACGAAAATCTTCTTCCACAAACCGCGCCAGATTCGCGCGCAATGTCGATTCAACATCGCTGCAAATTTGCGTATAAAAAGCGCTTTCTTCTACGGCAGGAACCTCCGCCAAAAAACGCGTCCCTACTGCACTGGCCTGCGCCAGCTTTAATTTCAGATCGCGTATATCCTCACAGCCCACGGCTTTAGCAAAACGCGAAATAGTCGCGATACTCACCGCCGCTTTTACCGCCAACTGGTCGATACTTGCAGAGGCCGCAAAGGCGATATCTTCCAAAATTGCATCGGCAATTTTTTGCTCCGTTGCCGAAAGACGGTCGCGGTTAGCACGCATCTGGTACACAATATCGAACAAGGCCGTCATAAATATTTCCCGCTAATAAGTTAGATAAACGCTGCGATTAGAGACACAAACGCGAGCGCAACAACGGAAATAATTGTTTCCAATACCGTCCAGGTTTTTAAGGTTTGGGTCACCGTCATATTGAAATATTCTTTAATCAACCAGAAGCCGCCATCGTTTACGTGCGACAAAATTAACGATCCCGCACCAGTAGCAATTACCAACAATTCTGGATGAGGGTAACCGGCAGCCAATGCGATAGGTGCAACAATACCTGCGGCCGTACTCATCGCCACAGTTGCCGAGCCGGTTGCAATACGCATTAACGCGGCGACCAACCAGCCCATCATTAATGGCGTTAACGCCATATCAGATGAAAAGGCCACAATTTCTTTAGCAATGCCTGCTTCAACTAAAATGCGATTCAAACCACCACCGGCGCCAACCAACAGGGTGATACCCGCCGTTGGCGCAAGACAGTCGTGACTGAATTTTAAAATTGAATCGCGATTAAAACCGCGTGCAATACCGAGTGTGTAAAAACTCACGAGAGTTGCAATTAATAAAGCGACGACCGAATTACCGATAAACAACAAAAAATCATTTATCGATGTGCCGGGTGCAGCAATTAAATTGGCCCAACCACCCAATAGCATTAAGAATACCGGTAACAAAATTGTCGCGAGAGTGATGCCAAAGCCTGGCAACTGCCGCTCGGCATCGGCGTGAATAAATTGTTCTTCCAGCGGATTGTGCGCTGGCAATTGAATGCGCGGTGCAATCCATTTTGCAAAAATGGGCCCGGCAATAATCGCAGTAGGAATACCTACCAATAGCGCATAAAAAATAGTGCGTCCAACGTTAGCCTGATATTCACCCACCGCAATCATCGCCGCCGGGTGAGGCGGCACCAAACCGTGCACTACCGACAAACCCGCTACCATCGGTAAACCGACTAACAACATGGAAGTGCCGGTGCGGCGCGCCACGTTAAACGCAATGGGAATTAATAAAACAAATCCCACTTCGAAAAAAATCGGGAAGCCAACCAAAAACGCAATAAACACCATCGCCCAGTGCACATTTTTTTCACCAAACCAGCGAATCATAGTGCGTGCGATTTGTTCGGCGCCGCCCGATTCGGCCATCATTTTTCCAAGCATGGTGCCGAGCGCAACCACCAGCGCAATATGACCGAGGGTTTTACCCACACCGGCTTCGTAAACAAACACCACATCTTTCGCGGGAATGCCCGCCATCAAACCCAAACCGAGTGACACCAGGGTGAGTGTGATAAACGGATTCAACCGGTAGCGGGCGATCAACAATACCAGCGCAATAATGCTGATAGCGGCGTAAACCAATAACCAATGACCGGGACTCAACACAGATTCCATAACAGCGCCTTAAAAAAACGTTTCCACGGCATCGACCACCGTGTAGTTATCATCAACCACCAACAGCTGCCGCCATTTGTCAAAGGTCAGGCAGGGGTGGGAAATATCCAGCGCGAGCATATCGCCCACTTGCACATCGGCATCCGGCGCGATTTTCATAAATGCATGCTGATCCATCATTGCGGTGAGCTGCCAATCCGCAGGTGCAGCTACCGGAGCTTCAGTTCCAGGACGAAAGTGCATGGCGGGAATGGGAAGACCAGCATCAAACGCGGCATCGCGCTTGCCCAAGCCGAGAATGGCAAGGCCGGGTTCGGGAATAGAAAGCACGTAGGCCCACAATTGCAGCGCAGGCAGCAAACTGCTCTGCATCTCACGGGCAACCGGATTGCTGGCGTGGATACGTGTTTCGGCGGCCTTATAGATGCCGACATCGTGAGTCAGATAACAGCCGGGGCGCAGGATGATATCAAGCGGGCGCTGCAGCTCCAGCCCAGTCCACTCTTCCGCGACCAAATCGAACCACGCAGAACCGGCACCAGTGAGGATTAGCTGATCGGCAGTTAGCAAGCCATGCGCTTCCAGCGTCATTAGTTCGCGCACAGCGCGGCGCAGGAAGTTGCGGATGGAAGCCTCATCTTTCAGCACACCTTCGTAGACTTCTACCCCCGCCAAGGCGAGGGATTGAGGATAGCCCGCGATGGCTTCCAGCACGGCGTTGCGACGCTGCTCGTCGCGCACACCGGTGCGACCGCCCGCCACCCCCAACTCCAATAACAGATTCAACCGCTGCCCAGCCTGAGCAAAAAACTGCCCCAACTGCTCAACATTGGCGGCGGAGTCGACTATCACAAAAAAGTCGAACTCAGGGTTTTGCAGCAGACGGGAGATGATTGCCATATTGGCGCGGCCAACCAACTGGTTAGCCATGATTACGCGGCGCACACCAAAATGATAAGCGGCTTGAACCTGCGGCGCAGTGGCGAGGGTAATGCCCCAAGCGCCATGAGCCAGCTGTTGATGGAACAGTGCCGGGCTCATAGTGGTTTTGCCGTGAGGTGCGAGTTTCAGCCCATAGGTACTGATAAAGGACTTCATCCACTCCAGATTGTGCTGTACGCGACTATTGCTAAGCACCGCCACCGGCAAGCTCACATCCTCCTGCAGGAGGTTCCACCCCAACTGAGCGGTTGCGGCGATTGGCGCCTGGGAACTGGTATCCCCCAACCCCTTACCGGTTGGGCTTAGCATTCGCTCGGCCAGCACTTTTTGTAAATTATTTTCTTTATACATGCCTTTTTCTCATCAAACGCAGAAAAAACGATCATTTTTGCTAGGCTAACACTAAATAATGGCACTTAAAAGAAAATAATTTACAAATATGGAATGCTTTAACCGCCAGCAATGAAAACTTTTAGCAGCCTAAAACCCGATTTAACGTGCCAAAACAGGGGGCTGGTGGCCAGCTTTAGCCCTAACACCGGTTGTGTGCCAACGCAAAACCTTACTCAGTGGAGAAAAGTCGAACCCTCGCTGCAGCGGCATTAACAAAAATATTTTCATTGTGTGGGAATAAAACCCAGGCCTCATCCGTTAACAGGTTGTAAGTCAATTAATTCACTGACTAACCACCCAAACAACCAAGAGGCACTAATCATGAAAACCCAAACTATGAAAAACCAAACTTTCACCCGC
The DNA here is from genome assembly GCA_963971905.1 of uncultured Cellvibrio sp. Lineage (GTDB taxonomy): Bacteria > Pseudomonadota > Gammaproteobacteria > Pseudomonadales > Cellvibrionaceae > Cellvibrio. The sequence continues at coordinate 3,876 of CAXAVL010000089.1, read as the reverse complement.
AACGTGTTGTTCTTCGCTGTTTGCAGCCTGGCGTCATCTGTCTGTCTGGCGAACGAGGTTTCCTACAGTGTCGATGCCAACGTGAACGCACAAGCATCACACAGCATGCAAGCCGATACCCAAAGCGGATCTATTGCGCTCGGCGGCTCACTACAGCAACAACAATCCGTCAGCCAACAAGGCAGCGTGAGTACCGAAGCAAATACAGCACCGGCCGCAGAAGATTCAACAGCAACACCCGTCGCTGCCGATGAAGAGTCAACTGCAGACAGCACCAACGCTACCGCGAACAACAGCGTGACCAGTGCCGCTGCGCTCACCAGCAAGGCAAAAGTCGGCGCACAAAAGGCCTTAAATGTTGTAAACAATCGGGCGGATCAATCCGCAGAGAAGGCAAATAAAGCATCTGCTACGCTGGACAACCGCGCCAACCAAACGCTCAACGCATCAACCGATACCAGCAACAAACTTGGGGCGCAAGTGCAAAACAAGGTTGCCGCCACCCACTCAGCGGTGATTGATGGGGCAAGTAGTCAGATCAATTCACTAATCACTACTGGTGCGCAGCAAAACGTCCAACAAAACGTGCAAAGCACACTGAACAATTCAATCAACAACTCAATCGATGGCACACTGAACGCTACTGTTTCCAGCACAATTGATAACACTGTTAATACAGTGGTGGGCAACTCAGTGGATGAATCCGTTAACAGTGCCGTGACCAACTCGATTGACAGCGCGATTAACAACACCATTCAAGCAACCATTGACGATACTATCGAGTCCACTGTAGAAAGCTCGGTCAACACCGCGCTGAATAACAGCCTGGGTTTGGGAATCTAAACTGAAAGGCGCTTCGGCGCCTTTTTTCGCGCCTATTTTTTTATTTCTGTGCAACATTTTTTGGTGGAGCAATCATCATGAAACATTTTTTATCTGTATCGTTAATTGTGAGTGCGATCGGTTTGGCTAACACCCTCCACGCCGCAACACCAAAGGGCACCATCCGCCTGGAGGCCGGCACCGAATACGATTCCAATTTGAGCGTGATCGAGCTGGATCAATTTTCAACCCAAAGCGATTGGGCTGCAGTGTTAAATGCACGCTTAAATGGCCGCTGGAAAGCAACCGACAAACTCGAACTTAAAGGCGGCTATTCCTATTTAAGTAAAACCTATCAAGACTATGAGAATTTTGATTTGGCAATTCAACAACTGTTTGCCGACGCGAGTTACAAATTTGATCTGGCCACCCTCGGCGCCAGTTTTCATCATGCCGATGCAGAGCTCGCCGATAAGGATTTATTAACCCTGCAACAAACAAGCGTCTATGCCTCACGTTTATTTAGTCAACGCGTGTTCGTGCGCGGGGCAGTGAATTTTCAGGATAAAGATTTCCCCAGCAATGGCGAGCGCAATGCGCGCAATACTGGTTTTGCGGGCGATGTGTTTGTTTTTTTCAACCAAGGCGCTACGTTTATCGCCACTGGTGTTACACAAGAACAGGAAGACGCAAACCAAGCCTCGTTTGACTATGATGCAACCAGCTTGCGGGCGAGCATCAATCATAAATTTTCGGTCTGGGGCAAGAAAAGCAAAGTACAACTGGGTACACGCTACCACGCACGCGATTATTCCGACATCACATCGGCAGTTGATAGCCGCCGCGCCGACACCCATCGCGTAACCAACATTGAATGGGAAATTAATCTCACTGAAAACATTATCGCCACCAGCAAAATTGAACGCGGTAATTACGAATCCAATTTCGCCGCTGCCGATTATTCAGAAACACTCGGGTCAATTATCTTTGCTGTGACTTTCTAATTTGTTTTTCACTTCAACCGATTGAGTTGCATCTAACAGGCCGAACCCAAACATTGGGTCGCGGCCTGGCGCACCAAGATCAATAGCGGTTTTGCTCAATGCCGCACGTGCATTCGAAACACTGTTGTTGGCTTGCGCCACCTCACAGACCACAAATGCCGATACCAAAGGCGTTGCAATAGAAGTACCCGTCTCCCGCCCAAAACCGCCATCGCTACGCGCCGTCTTTACTGACACGCCAAGCGCCGCAAAATCAATGTGCTCGCCACGATTCGCCCAGCGATAAATTTTTTGCGCGCGATCCACCGCAGTCACCGCAATCACTTCAGCATAAGCGGCAGGATACATAGGCGGCGCCGCTGGACCTTCATTGCCAGCAGCGGCAATCAGCGCAATATTGTGCGCAGCAATACGTGCAATCACAGTGCGCAAAATCTGATTGTCCGGCCCCGCCAAGCTCATATTAATTGCGCTGACTTTTTCACCGGCCAACCAATTTAATGCGCGCACCAAATCCATCATGGTCGCGCCTTGCGAATATTGATTGCGCGGATAAAACACCGATGCCGCGTAAAGTGTCGCGTTGGGCAATAAGGCTTGTAGTTCGCCACCGCCCACTAATAAGCCCGCCACCGCAGTGCCATGGGCGCGCGGTGCGGTAAATTTTTCGCCTAAAAAATCCCGCGCAATAATCTGGCTCTTGGCAAATGCAGAGTGCTCGCGATTAATTGCAGTATCCACCATGCCGATTTTCACCGGCGCATTACACACTACTGCCAATGACGCATCGCTATTGTTAGCGGTTGCGGTGTTGGCCGCTTGCGCGGCGTAAATATGATTGCGATCAAGCTGCTCGTGAAGGTGATCGGGCAAGCGCTGCTTTAAAGCCGCCGCTGAATCCCACTGCGCGGGCACGCGAAAGCGCACCAGCACCATGTCCAGTTCGGCAAAATCGGTCTGCTCGATAATATCGGCCTGCAACGGCGATAAGAGTTTCAGCTCGGTTTTGTCCAACATGATCAACCATTCGCGCTCCACTGCACGCCAGCCATTCTCAACTTCTACATCGACAAACGCGGTTTCACCGCTTCGGGTTAAGATCGGCAGCGTTTTCGCCAAGGCATCCAACGGAACGGCATCACCTATCGACCCCAATGTATCGCGCACCTGCCGACCAGCCTCATCCAGCTCGCCCAAGGTACCGGAAATAAGGTCTTGATCCAGCACTCCTGCACCCAGCGCGTCGCCAGCCAAGATATCGCCGCCCAGTACATCACCACCAAGGAGCTGGTCACCCAAAACCTGGCTATCGATAACCTGGTTTTCAATCACACCGGAATTGATGATTTGATCTTGGATTTGATCCTGAACTTGATCCTGAACCTGATCTTGTATCTGATTCAGGTCCAGCACCGAATCAACTGGCAGCTGGGCGTAACTGGACGAACCCAGACTGGCTAACAAGAAACAACTAAAATAAACAGGTTTCATAAATTTTCCCCTAAAGCGTTTAGGTAGATGTAGCACAAAATAGAGCCTTACTTTAATGAAAACGTTTCAGCACCATAAAAATTCCCCTGCGCCGGGAATAAAAACCATACTCAGACGTTTACTTAATAGAAATGGTGATTTCAGACGAAATCCATACAATGACTCCGCGCAATAACGCATACAGGATCAATAATCCCTATGAAAGAAGAGTTAACCCGATTAGCGCCTATGTTGCGGCGTTTTGCTTATTCACTCACCGGTTCAGCTGCCGACGCCGATGACCTGCTACAGAACACGCTTGAGCGATTGCTGACCCGCGGCATTCCGGCGGATATAGAGCCGGCAAAATGGGCTTTTCGCGTATGTCGCAATATTTGGATCGACGAATACCGCGCGCGTAAAATTCGCCAGCACAATACTTATGCACTGGAAGATACCGAAGAGCCATCGGTTGATGGCGAGCAGAAAATCCACGATCAAATTACTCTCGAGCAGGTCGATGCCGCGATGAACAAACTGCCCGACGACCAGCGCTCAATTATGGCATTGGTAGCCCTGC
>CAXAVL010000088.1:0-16303 GCA_963971905.1 uncultured Cellvibrio sp. | reverse complement strand
TTGACCACATGACTGAACGCCTCGAAAAAGCGATGCAAGAACAAAAACGGTTGATCAAAGATGTATCCCATGAATTGCGAACACCACTTGCACGGTTACAGATCGCACTCGCACTGGCAAGGCAACGCAGCAATGGGGTGGTTGACCATGAATTGGATCGCATTAAACAGGCGGCCGATTATCTGAACGATATCATTACCGATATCCTCACCCTGCCCGTGCAAGGTCAGGACAGCTGGGTATTGGATGACGTGTTGGACCTTGTCAGCTTAATGCAGACACTGATCGTGAATTACCAAGCCGATGCCTGTGAAAAAAATATCAATATCCGTTTTAAATGTTCACTGGAAGAGGCGCTGGTTGCCACCCATGGCAACATGTTGGTAGGTGTTTTTGAAAACACTCTGCGCAACGCTTTGCTCTATACTCCGGAAAATTCAGAAATTTGTATTGTGCTGAATGACACAGGGGATGGTGAACACTATCGCATTGACATAAAGGATCAGGGGCCTGGTGTGCCAGAAGATGCCGTTGAAGATATTTTTCAACCCTTCTTTCGCACCGACCAAGCCCGCGCCAGAGAAAGTGGCGGTTACGGTTTGGGCTTGGCAATTGCACAGCGCAGCGTCTCTTTACACCAAGGACGAATTTGGGCTGAAAACCGTGCAGAAGGCGGCCTAAGTCTGAATATTTTGTTGCCCCAAATTAAAGGCTAGCTCCTCTCTCGCAAAGCTTACTTCTCTCTTTTTCATCCCAGCTACTAATACAATGCGAAAGAAAAACTTACCGACAATCTTTTGACTGGCGGCAAAATCCTTCCGCCAGAACAGAAAGATAATGCTGGTTTTCTGGCGAAAAAACCTCCAACCTGCCTCAACAGAATCACCTATCCAATTGATTAATAACGATATTTAACGCATTAAATCAAGTGGCATGAATTTCGCTAAATACCCATCACAGACGCCTTAATGCGCAAAAGCGGCAAATGGCGACGACTAACTTTTCAATGTGACAGGTAAAGATTATGCGGGACATGACCATGGTGACCAATGCCCATAATACAAATGGCGCAAACACAATCCCACTCGTCCCACTAACCCCAGAGCAAGAGCTTGCAACACGGGCTCGCCTTGCCCAAGCGCTACAAATGAGCTTGGATCCCAGCGAAGTGTTAAACCTGTTTTACAAACACATCCAAACCCTGATTAGCGTCTCCGGCATATTGCTTAAAACTGCCAGTAACGAGCTGAAGATCGGTCGCGAATGCTTGCACCACTGCGACTATCGCCTAACCACCGATGAAGGCTATTTAGGTGAAATTATTTTTAGTCGCAGCAAACGTTTTGCTGAAACCGAACTGATGACATTGGAGTTTTTACTTGGCTCACTGGTTTATCCACTGCGCAATGCAGTTCGCTACCAAACAGCGATGCGCCTCGCCCTGCTCGATCCGTTAACGTTACTAGGAAATCGCACTGCATTAGACACCGCATTACGCCGTGAATTGCAGCTAGCTGAGCGCCACCAGCACGAACTGTCGCTGTTAATGATTGATGTAGATTTTTTCAAAAAAATTAATGATGAATATGGCCATCATCGCGGTGATTTGGTGTTGTGTGAGATTGCCAAAGAAATTCAATCGGCTTGCCGTGGCTCTGACATTACCTTTCGCTATGGCGGTGAAGAATTTGTGGTCGTGCTTGGCAAGACAGACTCCGACGGGGCCAAAATTATTGCTGAACGAATTCGCCAACAAATTTCAGAAACACAAATTAACCACAACGGAAATGCTATAGGTACAACAGTAAGCATCGGCATCGCGACGCGTCACAGTCACGAAAAAGAACACATTGACGACTTATTTGACCGCGCCGATAGAGCACTTTATTTCGCTAAAAAGTCTGGCCGTAATTGCATAGTCAACAGCGACGACATACTGATAACCACTTAACAACGTGCTACAAGACAGTTAGTTAAGTGGTTATTCATAGCAATCAAAGCTGTGGGGGGGGGGGTACCATTCACCCAGCACGTTATTTTATTTTGCGGATACCCACCGCTTCGCGTACCTTTTCCAGCATTGGCTGGCTGTAGGCACGTGCTTTTGCGGCGCCTTGCTGCAGCACTTCTTCAATATGCACAGGGTTTGCTAGTAGGGCTTCGTATTTATCACGTGCCTCACTCAACTGACCATTAATCAATTCAAACAACTGACGCTTGGCTTCGCCCCAGGCAATCCCATCAGCAAATTGTTGACGCATCTGCGTTGATTGTTCAGGTGTTGCAAATGCTTGCCAAATTTGGAACACCGGAGAAGTATCTGGGTCTTTTGCCTGACCTGGTTCCAGCAAATTAGTGAGGATTTTGTTGATTGATTTCTTCAGTTGTTTTTCCGGCAAAAATAACGGAATGGTATTGCCGTAACTTTTGCTCATCTTGCGACCATCCAAGCCTTGCAGTACGGCATTTACATTGTCATCCACCTGCGCCTCCGGCAATACAAAGTGCTCACCATAGTGATGGTTAAAACGCGCCGCTATGTCGCGCGCCATTTCAATATGTTGAATCTGATCGCGCCCTACCGGCACCTTGTTGGCGTTAAACATTAAAATATCGGCGGCCATTAAAATCGGGTAGGAATAAAGCCCCATAGTAATGCCAAAATCCGGGTCGTCGCCCGCTTCAAGGTTGGCATCAACTGAAGCTTTGTAGGCGTGCGCACGGTTCATCAAGCCCTTCGCTGCCATGCAAGTGAGCGTCCAGCACAATTCTGGAATTTCTGGCACATCGGATTGACGATAGAAAATTGCGTTGTCCGTATCCAACCCCAAAGCTAACCAAGTAGCGGCAATTTCCCGCGTGGATTGGTGTACTAGATCTGGATCCTGGCATTTAATCAGCGCATGAAAATCGGCTAAAAAATAAAAAGACTGCACATTTTCGCGTTGGCTCGCCTGAATTGCCGGGCGGATAGCGCCCACGTAATTGCCAAGATGCGGAGTACCTGTGGTGGTGATACCAGTTAAAACACGTTGTTTGCTCATAGTGGCCTATCGCTTTTGGTTGCCCTAAAAATCAGGCGGCCATGATACAGGCAAGCCGCAAAAAAATGCAGCTTGCTGATTAAGCGGATGAGTTCGAGCGACTAAATTGACGAGTAAAAACTACAAACCAGAATAATATTGGGCGGAATCACGCAGAATGCAGCTATCAAATCCAGCTTGAGTTAAGAGATGGGAGGCCACATCGCAACGGCGACCGGAGTCGTCAGTAATGACGTAAGTGACTGTATCATCCAAATTTTTTAGGTTATTGCGCAATTGGTTGAGCGGAATATTACGGCTATTAGGAACAGCTTGGGAGCGACGTTCAAGCGGTAGACGCACGTCGAGAATTTGAAAAGGGGGCAAATCCGCCCCGCGTGTTTTTAAATCCTCTGCACTGACAAATTTAAGTACAGGCTCTTGCAGCAGCTCGCGAAAATCTTCTTTGTCGAGCCGCATCACCTTACCGGGGGTGATCATTTTTACCGTGGCATTGCGCGTGGTATCGCCTACTAGCGCCTCCTCACCAAAATAATGCCCAGGACGTAGCGCCGCCAAAATCTTACCGGCAGTATCCATCACCATGGCACTGCCAGATTCCAGTACATAAAAGAAATCGCCACGCTCCCCCTGTTTGATGACCACCTCATCAGCCTGTACTTTTTGCGCTTTAAAGCGAATAAACAACTGACGAATATTTGCCGGAGGCAAACGACTAAATAGAGGGGATTGCAACAGTGAAGACATCCAATCGCTATCATCGTGCAGGCTCACCCCCGAGGTGTCGGCCTCTTCGTCGCTGGACTCACTCCAGGCAAGCACCAGATCGAGAAAATCACTATCAACTGACAACAGGGTTACGTCGGACTTGGCGACGGCAGATACTTGCGTAGGCTGGGTAATATTGAGTGGCGAACGGCGCGATTCACTCGCAGGATTAATCGTATTTACCTGAAACCCGGAATCAATAAGATCAACTGTGCCGCTGACAAGATACACCTTCTCGGGAAAAGGACGCCCGCGCTTGAAAATAATAGCGCCTTTGGCAATCTCCCGCAGTGAGGCCTTTTCGGCCACTTGCACCAAATACTCATGATTAAGGGTATTAAAAGGCGCAAAAGACGCTAATACATCAAGGCTAATCGCCATTTTCAACTCCACTACACTCTCATCAGGGTAATTATTGCTAATCACAATGACTTAATTCGACTATCGGAAAAATATTAAAGGGATTTTTATTAGAGAAATAGAGGGAGAGTATAAACAGCCTGCGCCATCGAGGGGCGACCTTGTCGTCAGTATTAGCACTAAGTCACAAGCTAACTGCGAGCAAATACACTTTCGTCAGCCGAATCTTACCGCTTAGCCAAAAATGCTTGCTCGAGTTGCTTCAACCGATTTTTAGGTTCTAGCGACCAATGCGATTGGAGGTTTTGCATAGGTAAAAAACTCTACCACTGCTTTGTAGAGATACCAGCCATCGCTGGCACCAGCCAGTTCGCGGATGGAATGCATGCCAAATGTGGGCGCGCCTACGTCAATAGTTTTAACGCCCACCTCTGAAGCGACTACCGGACCGATAGTGCTACCGCAACCCATATCGGTACGCGCCACAAACGTTTGCACAGGAACATCTGCTTTTTCGCACAACAAACGGAAGAAAGCACTGGTTTCACTGGTTGTGGCATAACGTTGATTGGCATTTACTTTGATAACCGGACCGCGATTCAGCAGCGGACCATGGTTTTCATCGTGCCTATCCATAAAGTTAGGATGTATGCCGTGAGCATTGTCAGCCGAGATCATCATCGAGCGATCAATCACGCGCACGCGCGACTCAACATCTGGCAGCAGGCGCTCAAGAAACTGTTGCAGCATGGGACCTTTGGCACCACAACATGAGGCGCTGCCAACTTCTTCGTGATCAGTGCAAATCAACAGACTTGTTACTTGATCATCTGCTTCAAGTAATGCTTGTAAGCCAATGAAACAGCTCAATAAATTATCTAATCGTGCACTGGCGATGAAGTCTTGCCCCAAACCAATCATCGCCGGTGGCTGGGTATCGTAAAGGCTGATTTCATAATCAAGCACTTGTTTAATCGCCAGCTGCGGCTGCTTGCGCAAAAGTTCAGCTTGCAACAGTTCACGAAAATCCGGCATTACTGCATCTTCAGCAGGTAACTGCAGAAGCATTGGCGCTATATCTTTTTGCGCGTTGATAGAGCGCGCCTTATTAGCATCGCGATCCAAATGTATGGCAAGGCTCGGCACCACAGCGACGGGATTTTCAAAATCCACCAGCGCACTGATCACCTGATCATGCTGATCGCGATAGCTAACCCGCCCCGCCATTGATAAATCCCGGTCATACCAAGGCGCCAGTAAAACACCGCCATAAACCTCTACCCCTAACTGAAAATATCCACGGCGATTAAGCTCAGCGCGCGGTTTCACTTTGAGGCAAGGGCTATCAGTATGGGCGCCCAGCACCCGAATACCCGTATCTAAAAGCGGCGATTTGCCGTACACAAACGCGATGATCGATGAATCATTACGGGTAACCAGATAGCGATTGCCTGGCTCAAGCTGCCACAACTCGCCTTCTTGCAAAGGAATAAAACCAGCAGCTAATAATTGTGCCGCGAGATTCTGAGTTGCATGAAATGGCGTTGGTGACGCACGTAAAAAATCGAGTAAACCGGCGTTGAAATCAACCATGGAGCAAGAGGCGGACATAATAAACTCACAAGATCTAGTTGGGGTTACGAATGCGCTGGCGCTTCTGCCAAGAGATAGTATCGCGCAAATAAACAGGTTCGGCGTCAAGCACGTTGACTGCACCGCCAGAAGACCATATTTGCGCAGCGATCAAGGCCATATCTTCCGCCCGCGGCTGGGCATCGACCACTATGGTAGAAGCAGCCAACTGCTGCATGGCAGGGTAATGCCAGCCTGGGCCAACAGCAATGAATTTCCCTGCTAACGACTGAATAACGTCTTGCTCGGAGAGGAGCTCAGGTTTCATCACGAACTCATCACTGAGTGCGGACACCAAGCCACCTGAGCGGATATATAAGCCCCAGTACACCTCGTCCATGCGTGCATCCAAGGCTACCAGTACCGGTAAGTTCGCTTCTGGATTAGCGCGATAATACCCCAGCGCCATAGCCTCAAGAGTTGATACCGGAATTACAGGTAGCTGTACACCAAATGCCAAGCCCTGCACTATGCCCATGCAGATACGCAAGCCAGTAAAGGAACCCGGGCCACGCCCAAAGGCTATTGCATCAAGGCTAGATAATGTGAGTTTGTTGTGTTGCAACAACTCATCCACCATAGGCAGTAACCGCTGGGTATGGCTCTTGGCTGCCAGTTCGAAATAAGCATCCAGCTTGCCTTCTGCATTGAGAGCTACAGAACAGGCATCAGTTGAGGAATCGAGGGCGAGAATCAGGCTCATAAAACTAGAAAATTGAGTGGGTGGATGAAAAATCACCGGACAAAAAAATAGGCTCCGTAGAGCCTATTTTTGCTGGAGTGTTTGCTTAAACAAAACAGCTTAACCCAAAACAGTCAGCAATTGCTGGCGGATGGAATCAACACTGCCAATGCCGCTAATACGGGTATATACAGGCACTTTGGTATTGCCCGATGCCGCCAGCGCCTGATAAAACCCTACCAAAGGTTCGGTTTGATCGTGATATACACCCAAGCGTTTACGAATAGTCTCTTCAGTATCATCAGGGCGCTGAATTAATGGCTCACCGGTCAAATCATCATGGCCAGCGACTTTTGGAGCATTATGAATCACGTGATATACGCGGCCAGAAGCTTCATGAACACGGCGACCACTTAAACGAGCCACAATTTCTTCGTCCGGCACATGAATTTCAATTACATGATCAATGTCGACACCAGCATCTAACATTGCTTGCGCCTGCGGAATAGTGCGCGGAAAACCGTCAAACAAAAAACCATTGGTGCAATCACTGGAAGCGATGCGCTCTTTTACCAGAGAAATGATCAGATCATCCGGCACCAAACCACCTGCGGCCATAATATCTTTTGCTTGCAAGCCCAAAGAAGTTCCCGCTTTTACCGCAGCACGTAACATATCGCCAGTGGAGATCTGCGGAATACCAAACTTCTCCATGATCAGTTGCGCCTGAGTACCCTTACCTGCGCCGGGCGCGCCCAACAATATCACTCTCATCTCGGATTGCTCCTCAGCATTATTTTTATCGGGTCAAGAAGATAAACCCTTGTCCTCGAACACGGCACAAAATGCCCAACAAAAGAGGCGTTACGATACACGCCCATGACATCAATCACAATATGCCGGTTGAGCTTCTTCCTATAAAAGCATCATAAGTTGGCCTTTTTTAATATATACCCCAAGCAAATACGAGATTACTGTTAAATACATCCTCAATTTATTGTCATATTAATATTTTCATCCTAGAATGCTTGAATATCAATCAAGCTATTCAGGATTACTACCCTCATGGCCAAGTCAGTCGAACTCGATGAATATGATCGCAAGATCTTGCGTGCGCTACAGGAAAATGCCGATTACTCTATGGCAGATTTGGGCAATATGATCGGCCTTTCGCATACGCCTTGCTGGCGTCGACTTAAACGGTTAGAGGTGGAAGGTGTAATTCGCGGCAAAGTCACCTTACTTGACCCTAAACTACTTAACTTAGGGGTGACAGTTCACGCTTACATCACCATAAAAAATCATGACGCCAGCTCACTCGAAGCGTTTGAAGGGATGGTGCAGGCAATTCCCGAAGTGGTTGAATGCTACTCAACCAGCGGCGAAAAAGATTATGTATTGCGAGTAGTAGTAGAAAGTGTTGAGCACTACGAACGACTAATGAAAGAAACGTTGATTCACTTGCCAAATATTGGTTCGATCAACTCAGCCTTTGCCTTAAAACAAGTGAAATTCACAACGCAACTTCCCCTTTAATTCAGTTAGCCTTGATTTAGACACAAAAAAAACCGGATGTTTTATCCGGTTTTTTAGGTTACCTATCACACCTTAAATTGCATTAACAACTGCCGCAGTTGAGTTGACAACTCACTTAAACGCTGGCTTTCAACGGCTGTTTTCGAAGCGCCTTCTGCTGTGTTCATTGCAAGTGAATTAATCTGGACTAAATTTTTATCAATTTCCGATGTGACTGAACTTTGCTCCTCAGCAGCGGTGGCGATTTGCACGGTCATATCAGATATTTGTTTAACTGCGGAGCCAATCCCCGTTAAGGAATGACCGGCTTCCGCCGCCGAAGTCACCGCCTCAGATGTCATAGTGGCACTGCTCCCCATCGCATCTACTGCATGCTGTACCCCCTGCTGCAACTGACTCAACATTCCATGAATATCTGTTGTGGATTGCTGGGTACGACTGGCTAGAGTCCTCACTTCATCAGCAACCACTGCAAATCCACGACCCTGCTCCCCAGCACGTGCAGCTTCAATTGCAGCATTTAGCGCCAATAAATTTGTTTGTTCAGCAACACTGCGAATAACATCAATGACCGAGGTTACATTTTTTGCTTCGCTCTCCAAACGCGACATAAATTCAGCCGTTTCACTGATACGCACAGCGAGCTTTTGCACTCCTTCCACTGCAAGGTATATCCGCTTCTGACCCCGATCGGTAATCAAAGTGGCTTCTTTGGTATTTTGCGCAGTGTCGCTGGTATTGCGGGCTACTTCTTGAATCGCCATAGTCAACTCGTTCACCGCAGTAACCACCATGGTTATCGCATGACATTGATCGTCAGCTGCACGCTGGCTATTTTTCGACACAACCAACAAAGATTCTGCCGCCTTGGACACTTCTGCCGCGTTAACTAAAACGCCGCCAATAATGCGCTGCAACTTTTCGATAAAATGATTGACGTGAGACGCGAGCTCGCCCAACTCATCATTGGAATTCACTGGCAAACGAACCGTGAGATCACCATCACCTTCGGCGATGTTTTGAATTCTGTTACTGATTTCATGCACTTGATTGGCAACCAACATAGGTAAAAACCAAGCTGCCAATAAGCTCACTAAAGTGCCAATTACCACCAAAGCAAGTAATTGCGCTGAGCTGCTCTCTTGATTTTTATCAATCTCAACAGTGAACTGATCCACCTCTACCAAGCGCTTCTCTTGTAGCTCATCGATATAACTACGCAAATGTTCAAACGCTTCCGCAGCGCTACCATAAGATTGTTGCTGAGCCTTTGCGCGACTCGCGTCATCAGACAAACGTATTGCATTCATCACTTCGGCAGATTGATTTTTCCAAGCGTTATAGCGCCGGGTAAATTCTTCGCGCTCGGCTGGCGTGGAAGTTTTAGAAAGGTCGAGCGATTGATAAACACGGTCCTGCGCTTGCTTGGCGTTATCACTTTGCTCAGTAAACAAATCCTGATGTGTAGCGCTATCGAGTTGCAGCAGCGCACGCTCCGCAAGCATGGATTGATACAAATCCCTATCCGCCTGAATAAGTAGTTGGATTTCGGGTAAATTCACCTTGGCAATAATGGCGGCATTGCCACCCAGCACTTTACTTGTGCCTATAGCATGCAAGCCCATATACAACACCAAGGCCACCAACAGAAGCAGTGGGAGCATAAGCTTCCAGCGCAGACTCAAACTTTGATACCAGCCAAACATGGCAAACCTCATAGTTAATTTTTTCTAGGCATATCAGATGTATAAACTGATACAACCAGTCTAGTAACGATTTAGAAATTTGCTAAAGGTAGACTTTGAAGCGGTAAACAGTAAGAATGGATTTGATGGGCACTGAAGTAACAACAAGGGGCGATTTAAAAACGCTCACATAAATATTTTATGTTCACATAATCATCAATACCATAAAGCGAACCTTCCCTGCCCCAACCCGATTGTTTAATACCGCCAAACGGTGCCATCGCATTAGAGATAAGGCCGGTATTAATCCCCACCATGCCTGTTTCTAACTTTTCCGAGAGATTTTTTATCCGCTTGGCATCGCGGGTATAACAATAGGCAGCCAAACCAACTTCGGTATTATTCGCCAGCTGAACAGCTTCATCATCGCTATCAAATGGAATTAATGCAGCGACCGGGCCAAAGATTTCCTGCTGAGTTAATGCTGAATCGGCAGCGACATCCAGTAATAAGGTAGGTGGATAAAAATATCCTTGCTGTGTGGTTGCTTCAAGCGCTGTTTGATAAGCGATACGCGCGCCCCGTGCGATTGCATCATCTACCAATACTTGAACTTTTTTGATGGCCTTATCCGAAATAAGTGGGCCGATCATTGTGTTTGCCTCAGCTCCATTTCCCACCGACAGAGACCGCATGGCCACGGTGAGCTTTTCGCTGAACAAAGTGTAAACCGAGCGATGAATATAAAAACGATTAGCGCACACACAGGTCTGCCCTGCGTTGCGAAATTTGGAATCGATTGTACCCGCAACAGCTGCATCCAAATCGGCATCATCAAATACAATAAACGGCGCGTTGCCGCCCAATTCCAAAGTGATGCGTTTTACATCGTCTGCACATTGTTGAATTAATTGTTTGCCTACCGCAGTTGAACCCGTAAACGATAACTTACGAACCAACGCATTCTCAGTTAACTCAGCGCCAATTGCGGCGGAGTCCGTTCCAGTAACAACATTAATCACACCAGCCGGAATTCCCGCTTGTTGGGCGAGAAACGCCAAAGCCAATGCAGACAAAGGGGTTTCAGCAGCAGGTTTAGCCACAACAGTGCAGCCCGCCGCTAACGCAGGCGCAATTTTGCGTGCGAGCATGGCACAGGGGAAATTCCAAGGTGTTATCGCTGCAACCACACCAACGGGTTGTTTGATCACCAAAATGCGCTGATCCGCACTGGACGGAGCAATCACATCACCGTAAATGCGCTTGGCTTCTTCGGCAAACCACTCGATGTAACTTGCACCATAGGCAATCTCGCCGCGCGCTTCCGCCAGCGGTTTGCCCTGCTCAAGCGTAAGAATTTGCGCGAGATCCTCTTGGTGCTGCATCACCAAATTAAACCAGCTACGCAAAAGTTGACTGCGCTCAGATGCTGTTGTTTGTGCCCAATCAAGCTGTGCTTGCGCGGCCGCAGTAATTGCTTCGCGCGTTTCAGCAACACCCACATCAGCAACCTGCGCAATAATTTCACCGGTCGCGGGATTTTCTATCGCAAAGGTTTTTTGCGCGCGAGCATCGCACCATACGCCGTTGATAAACGCTTGTGTTCGCCATAAAGACGGCTGCGATAGATTAATCATAAGACTCAGGTCTCACTGGTAGGTGTGCTCTTTTTAGTGGATGGTTTCACCCCAATTTTGCGCACGCGGTTGCCTTCCACCTCAGCAATTGTCCAGAGCATTCCGCTCCATTCGCTTTGATCGCCCACCACCGGCTTGCCCCCCACCATTTGCGTAATTAGCTCGCCAAGAGTTTTATGCTCTTCGTAACCTTTCATGTCTAGCGCGTAGAGCATTGCCAAATCGCGCAGCTCTGCATCGCCTTGAATAATAAAGTCGCCAAAGAAACTTAAATCGAGGGTGCGCTTGGGCGCTTCACTAAATAATTTTCCAAGCGAAGGCAAATCCTGCTCGTGCCCGATCACACAGAGAATATCGCCTGCCATAAGGCGGGTGCTGCCCTACGGGTGAAACAATTCTTTATTCCGAAATAAAGCGGCAATACGGGTATTTTCCGGCATATGCAATTCACGCAGCGCTGCACCTATGCACCACTTTTCCGCCCCCAATTTATAAATAAACAGTTCCCACTGACTGGTGACATGAATTTCAAGGCCGGCACGGGAAAAGGGCGAAGGCACCGCAGGCACCACCACCCTGGCTTTTTTGGCGGCCCAACTTAAAGTAGTACCCTGCACCAGCAGCGAAACCAATACTATAAAGAAGGCGACATTAAAAAATAATTGTGCATTATCTAGCCCTGCCATCAAGGGAAATACAGCGAGAATGACCGGCACTGCGCCGCGCAACCCCACCCAGGAAATAAACGTGCGCTCCTTCCAGTTAAAACTGGGAAAGGGCAATAAACCGATAAAAACAGACAGAGGACGCGCAAACAAAATCATCCATAGCGATAGCAATAGTGCTGGCACCGCAATCGGTAACAGCTCACTGGGAGTCAGCAATAATCCGAGCACCAAGAACATACCTATCTGACTTAACCAGGCAAGGCCATCAAACATATGCAAAATGCCGTGACGGTTGCGGATCGGGCGATTGCCGATTAATAACCCGCAGACATAGACCGTAAGAATACCGCTGCCGCCAATTGCGCTGGACAGTGCGTAGAGCATAATTCCGCCGCTGACCGCCAGCAGTGGATACAAACCACCGGCAATCGACAGATGATTAATCAGTTGTAACAGTAACCAACCGCCGCCGAGCCCCAGCGCAATACCTATGCCGAATTGCTGCACAAAACTGCCGAGCACTCCCCAACCAAAACTGGTTTCACCTGCCACCAACATGGCAATCAAGGTGACAGTCAAAAACATCGCCATGGGGTCGTTACTGCCCGACTCAATCTCTAGAGTGGAACCCACACGGTCATTCAACCCTTTGCCATTGAGTAGATTAAACACCACGGCGGCATCGGTAGAACCGACAATGGCGCCGATTAACAATCCTTCCAGCAGCGATAAATTAAACAGCCAAGCCGCGGCAATTCCGGTAAGCCCTGCCGTAATCATCACCCCTAGGGTTGCCAGCGATAGTGCAGGCCAAAGCGCCACCCTAAAGGTCGCCACGCGGGTGCGCATCCCACCATCGAGCAAAATAATAGCCAGTGCCAAGTTACTTACCAGATACGCGGTTGAGTAATCGTTAAATACAATGCCACCGGGGCCATCGACACCGGCGACCATGCCCACTGCAAGGAAAATAACCAGAATAGGCACGCCGACACGGGTCGAAATAGAGCTCAGCAAGATGCTCGCCGCGACCAGCAACGCCCCTACAAGCAAAATATGGTTAATAGTGACTGTGTCCAAAAAATAACCCTTATTAAGAATCCCAATAAAAACAAACGCTAAGCAGTTGGTGATTGTAACCTGCCGACGCTAGTCGCAGTCAAAAACACCCTGTTCATCAATCAGTAAAGCCTATTCCGTGAAAAAAAGTAGCCGCCCCTTATTTGCGCAATAGCAGGATAAATCCGGCTATAATCGCCCCATAATCCTTACCTAAAAGTTGTATTACATGCTCAATAAAGATGCCCTGCAGCAGCTCGCTCAATTAAAGTCCGCTATCGCGGTAACCAAAGATGTCGCACAAGGTCTGGTGCGCACCACCACAAAACGCTTTGGTTTTCTCATTCTCGACGATGGCCGCGAAGCGTTTATCGACCCCGACCAAATGATGCGTGTATTGCCTGACGATCGTGTCGAAGCGGAAATCACCACTAACAGTAAAGGCCAGTTTGAAGCAAAGCTGATCAAATTGATTCAACCCGGTTTAAAAGAATTTGTCGGCCGCTATGTCAATAAAGGCACCACCGATTTTGTGGAACCGGATGTAAACAATTTCAATCGCTGGTTATTTATCCCACCGCAAGAGCGCAAAGGCTACAAAGTCGGCGATTTAATTCACTGCGAAGTGTCGCGTCATCCGTTCAATAGTGAAGGCAAAACCCAAATTCATATTCTCAACCGCATTGGCACATTAGATGAGCCAGGTGTTGAAAGCCGCTACAGCATTGCCAAGTTTCAAATCCCCTTTGAATGGCAACCCGCAGCGCAAAATCAAGCGGGTGGGATTAATTGGTCGCCACTCACCTTCGACAATGGCGAGCTGGATCTAACCCACCTGCCCTTTGTAACCATCGACTCTGAAAATACCCGCGATATGGATGATGCCATTTATATCGCACCCAATGACAAGGGCTGGGAATTAATCACCGCCATTGCCGACCCAAGCAAACATATCAGTTTTGATAGCCCGCTCGAACAGTCAGCACGCGCACGGGCGAGCACCATTTATTTACTCGGCCAAACGGTCACTATGTTGCCGGTAGATTTGTCCCACGACACCTATTCACTAGTGCCAGAACAAAAGCGTCCGGCATTAGTGTGCAAAATGCAAATCTTGCGCGATGGCACTATCAGCGCATTTGAGTTTGTCGAAGCGCAAATTCGCTCGCATTTCAAACTGAGCTATCAAGGTGTATTTGATGCGCTGATGAGCACCGGTGATTCGCCCTTGACTGCACCGGCTCACATCCACGACATGCTGGTTGAATTAAAAGACTTCGCCCAAGCGCGTGCGCAGCATCGCCAAACCCATGCATTGGTGATGGAAGAGCGCCCAGACTATTCATTTATTCTCAACGACCAACGCAAAATTGATCACATTGAAAAACGCGAGCGCAATATTGCCCATCGCATGATTGAAGAAGCCATGTTGGTCACTAACCTCTGCGCGGGTGAATTATTTTTACAACACCCAAGTTACGGTATTTTTTCCAGCCATGTTGGTTTCCGCCCAGAGCGCGTCAATGATGCAGTAGCATTAATTCAAGAGGATCGCCCAGATTTAACTATCGGCGATTTAACTCAGCTGGAAAATTTTCAACGGCTGTTTAGCGAACTGCGTAACAACCCTAGCGGCAATCCCGTCAACGCCAGTTTGCAGTCGCTCTTACAGCGCATGTTGCAAGCTGGCTCACTCACCTTCGATCCTATCCCGCATTTTGGTTTAGGTTTCAAAGCCTACGCGATGGTGACCTCACCGATTCGTCGCTATAACGATTTGTTTAATCATCTCGCCATTAAACGCATCCTGCGCGGTTTACCTGCAGAGGATGTAGGTGACAAAAAACAATTTGCCGAGCAATTGCAAAACCAATTGAACAATGGTCGCCAAGCGTGTCGCTACGCAGAATCCTGGCTTGGCTGCCAATATGCCAAACAACATATCGGCAGCGTTCACCCTGCCAGTATCGGTTTGGTTAATTCATTTGGTGTTGGGGTAAAAATGGATGATTGGGGTCTGGAAGGCTACGCCCTGCTTGCGCCGAAAGAGAGCGACATCAAAGCACAATTTGATTCGCGTCGCTTGAGCCTCACCATTGAAGGCAACACCTACAAGCTCGATGAAAAAGTGTTTGTGTTAATCAAAGATGTCGATGTAGACAAACGCAAAATCAGTTTGGAATTAATTAGCGAAGAAACTGCACAGCGCTTGAGTGCCTGGCTGTAAGCTTAAGAAACCGCAATTCATCAAGGCGTGAGTGATGGCAAAAAATTACTGGCTATTTAAAGCGGAACCGCACATTTACGGTATCGATCATCTTGCGGCTGAGCCAAATAAAACCGGCCGCTGGGATGGCATCCGCAATTACCAAGCCCGTAATTTTTTGCGCGATCAAGTTGCATTAAATGACGAAGTATTGATTTATCACAGCAGCTGCAAAAATGTTGGTATAGTCGGCACCGCCACAGTGGTAAAAACCGCCTACCCCGACCCCACCCAATTTAATCCCGAAAGCGATTATTACGACCCGAAATCCACACTGGAAAATCCCCGCTGGGTTTCGGTGGATATTAAACTCACCAAAATATTTCCACGTTTGATTTCTTTAGCAAAAATCAAAACGCAGCCGCAATTGGAAAATATGGTATTGGTGAAACAAAACCGATTATCGACGCAGCCGGTGATGAAAGATGAATGGAAGTTTATTCATACGTTATTAACCTAGTCATCAAGTTCAAATCACTCATCCGCCATTCGATCCTGTGCCTTACTCACCCCAGTTTCTGGCTCACCCATTTCATCGGTTGAGTCCACGCCTGAATCATCGCCATCCTCTTCATCTATTTCGGATGTTTCGCTGTTAAGCTGGCTTTCTTCAATAAGAATTGCTTCTGGTGTTTGTATTCCTATGTGATAGGCAGCAAAACCAGGCAGCACAACTTGATCCAAAGCCATGCCGATAATTCTGCCGTTGTAAGGCGATCGGATTGTGGTGCGGGCATTGGTGATGGGATCGGTAACGGTGCCGAGAATTTCTTCTTCTTTTACGCGCTGACCCAGCGCTGCTTTGCTAAACAAAATCCCGCTTTGATTCGCGCGAACCCAGGCTGAGCGATAATAGACCGGGGCGATACGAGTCCAGCGCGGTTTTTTGCCGTACATACCTGTTTTCGCAAGCAAGGTATTAATGGCATTTACACCCTCCTCGACCACATCACTCTGCATGGCCAT
>CAXAVL010000087.1:0-16441 GCA_963971905.1 uncultured Cellvibrio sp. | reverse complement strand
CAGCGGGCTTCCCACCAAGCCCAGCACATCAACGGAATTATCAATCGGCCCCGACGCCGGGCGTGCAGCCGCTTCTGCGGGTGATACCGGCAAAATACCAACCGTGACATTTAAATTTTGCTCTTTGCCTTTGCGCATAATCACCACCGGCACTTTGGATTTTGGTGGCGTGCGGCCAACCAAATAAGGCAAGTCACTTGAGCTATGCACATCGCTGCCGTTAAATTTAATAATCAAATCGCCTGCTTTTAAACCGGATTTTGCTGCAGGGCCTTCACCATCAACTTCACTAATCAACGCGCCCATGGGTTTATCCATACCCAATGAACTGGCGAGATTTTTATCTACGTCCTGAATCATCACGCCCAACCAACCGCGATCAACACGGCCTTTATCTTTTAATTGCGCAACCACATCCAGCGCCAGCGATGAGGGAATCGCAAATGACAAGCCAACCGAGCCACCACTGGGCGAATAAATTTGTGAGTTAATGCCGACTACTTCGCCATCCATATTAAAGAGCGGCCCACCTGAATTACCCGGGTTAATTGCCACATCAGTTTGGATGAAGGGAACGTAAGTGCTTTCATTGCGCGCTGAAGGAATGCTGCGCCCTATAGCACTGACAATGCCTGCGCTCGCTGAGTAATCCAAGCCAAACGGCGAACCGATTGCGATAACCCATTGGCCAACTTTTAATTTTTCATCTTTTGCGAGCGTCAGCGTGGGTAAATTTTTGGCATCGACTTTTAACAAGGCCAAATCCGAACGCTCATCGCTGCCAATTAATTTGGCTGTGTACTCACGCTGATCATTGAGGATAACGGTGATGGTATCCATCTGATCGATCACATGATTATTGGTTAACACATAACCATCGCTGGAAATAATAAAACCTGAACCCAGTGAACCTCTATCGCGCGGCATTTGGCGGCGCTCTAATAATTCGCGGAAAATATCCGGCAGACCTTCCATATTCGGCGGCAGTTGTTGTGGTGCTTGCGCCATTGCGCCTTTGGACACAGCGGTGATTTTTACTACAGCAGGCGAATGCTGCTCGATAAGCTCGGTGAAATCCGGCAACTGTGCTGCAAAGCTGGTGACAGGCAATAAAATTAAGGTCACTACTGCGATAAGACTCGCCCATTTGGCAGTCATTTTGTACATACAAGGCTCCTCAATGAATAACAACAGACAATTCGCATCTCAGGATGCAATTGCCTCTGGTGCGCAAGTTCAGACTGATGAGTTTAAAAATAATTCCAACCCGGGCGTAAAATCCGGGTTAAGAATGATTTGGGAATTGTGTTAAAAAAATGCAAGTGCAATCAATCGAGTTTTGCGATTGACCTTACCTGGCTTGCGGTGTGGGCTGTCTGCCACTGGTGAGATCTTGCTGTTCAACCATCTGTTCAAGTTGCTGCAGGCTCGCTGGTAATGCAGCGGGCAACTGTGATGCTTTTTCCTGCGCCGCTTTTTCTTCTGCGGCTTTTTGCGCAGCCGCTTTTTCTTCGGCCGCGATAATGGCCGCGATTTTCTTTTCCATTTGTTTGCGTGTGGTTTCACTTTCCATACGCACCGTAACACGCCGATTTTTAGCCTGCCCCGCCTTGGTGTAATTGTTGGCGATAGGAAACTTATCGCCATGCCAACGGGTAGTAATCATATCGGCACGCAGGCCTTTAGCGACCAGATAAGCCGTCACCAATTCCGCCTGCCGCTGTGATGCCGCATCGCCCTCTTCCGGTGTGGGCAATTTGTCGCTGTGGGCATCAACCAAAATCCCCAATACATTGGGATCGGCTTTGCTGTAACGCACGATTTTATCGAGCTGGGTTTTGGTGGCAGCACTCAACTCACTGGCATCGGGAGCATAGTTCACCAGCATGCGTGCGATCTGATCAAAGGTATAGGGAATCAATGCGCCGATACAGGTCTGATAGCGCCCATAGGCGGGACTAAAGTTGCGCACCTCCAGAACCACACGCAGGTTAAGGCCGTTGAGGTCCATTTGTGCACTGCTGAATACCACATTGGTGCCCTGTAGCAAGGTGGCACTGATCGCTTTGATCTGCGCGGCCGTTGCCCGTAGCGGCTGTTTGCCATTGGCTTGCAACTGCCCCAGAGGGCTGGCTGCTGCATCGCTGCGCCACATGGGTGGCACCGCCTCAATTCTGACCAAATCGCTAAAGGCAACATGACCACTGGGTTTCAACTCAAGAAACTCACTGCCGCCGGTTTTGCGCACCAACTGTGCACTGCCAAAACCGGGAATTTCATGGTGCAGACTGCAGGCAAATGACCCGCTTTTGGCTGTCCATTGCGCATCATTAAAACCGGCACTGTAAGTCTGGGCGCAAAGCGATACGCTGTGCGCAAGGCCAAATACCAATAAGATTGCAGGGCACAAACGATAAGCAGCAGCCAAATACATGAACAATTCCAACGGCATAAAAACAAGGATACTTTCGAGTATAGCCAGCTCAGCGCAGAATGCTGGCGAATGCGCCCAGCCGCTGCCGAGGAATTAAGGCTGCGAAGAAGAGCCAATTTTGGTAGGATGCGGCCACTTTTGACTGTTACTCCCCTCTATTTTTTTGGACATGCTTACCCCATGACTCAACAGCTAACTCTTACCCGCCCCGACGATTGGCATATCCACCTGCGCGACGGCGCAGCACTCACCCGCACCGTGGGCGATGCAGCACAACAATTTGCCCGTGCGATAGTCATGCCCAATCTGGTGCCACCCGTGATGAATGCCGAGCAAGCGCTGGCCTATAAAGAGCGCATCCTCACGGCACGCCCGGCAGGTAGCCAGTTTGAGCCGTTGATGGTGTTGTACCTCACCGACAATACCAATCCCGCCGACATCGCCATCGCCAAAGCGGCGGGTGTTACCGCCTGCAAACTCTACCCAGCGGGCGCGACCACTAATTCAGCTTCGGGTGTAACTGATCTGAACAAGATCTACCCAGTGTTAGAGGCGATGCAAAATGCCGGTATGCCGTTTTTGTTGCACGGGGAAGTGACTGACAGCGCCATCGATATTTTTGATCGCGAAAAAGTCTTTCTGGAGCGCACCTTCAGCAAGGTAGTAAAAGATTTTCCATCGCTGAAAATGGTGTTGGAGCACATTACCACTGCCGATGCCGCCCAATTTGTCGCCGATGCGCCCGCCAATATCGCGGCAACCATTACTGCCCACCATTTGTTGTACAACCGCAACCATATGCTCGCTGGCGGGATTCGCCCCCACTACTACTGCCTGCCGATTTTAAAGCGCAGTACACATCAGCACGCTTTGATCAACGCGGCAACCAGCGGCAGCCCGAAATTCTTTTTAGGCACCGATTCCGCGCCCCACGCCAAAGATAAAAAAGAAGCCGCCTGTGGTTGCGCCGGTAGCTATACCGCCTATGCCGCGATCGAGCTTTATGCCGAAGCCTTTGAAGATGCCGGCGCGCTCGATAAACTCGAAGCTTTCGCCAGCCATTTCGGTGCTGATTTTTATGGCCTGCCACGCAATACCGATACCATCACCCTGCTCAAACAAGACTGGCAAGTGCCAGACACCCTGAGCATGGGCGACCAACCGCTGGTGCCATTGCGCGCCGGTGAAACCCTTCGTTGGCAGTTACAAACTGCTTAAGGCGACCTTGTGAATCCACCTGAAAATTCCCGCGATCCCGATTCACCTATGGCGCAGCGCTTTCGCGGCTTTTTGCCCGTGATTGTCGATGTGGAAACCGGCGGTTTTAACGCGCAGACTGATGCACTGCTAGAGATTGCTGCAGTCACCATCCGTATGGATCAAGAGGGCTATTTGCATCGCCACGAGACTTTTTCGTTTCATGTCGATCCATTTGAAGGCGCCAACATTGAGCAAGCAGCGCTGGATTTCACCGGTATTGATCTCGATTGCCCTGAGCGCATGGCCGAACCGGAATTAATGGTCATGACCGATTTGCTCAGCGCCGTGCGCCGCGCCGTAAAAGAAAATGGCTGCACTCGCGCGGTGATCGTCGGCCATAACGCCCATTTTGATTTGAATTTCGTTAACGCCGCCATCGCTCGCTGCAATATTAAACGCAGCCCATTTCATCCGTTTTCGGTATTTGATACAGCCACACTCGCCGGTCTGGCTTACGGCCAAACCGTACTCGCCAAAACCTGCCAGGTTGCCGGTATTGAATTTAGCAATAGCGCCGCCCACTCCGCCGCTTACGATGCAGAAAAAACCGCCGAATTATTTTGTGTGATTGTAAATCGCTGGAAAGAACTAGGCGGCTGGGTTGGCGATGAATATAGCGATGAAGAAACGGAATAACTAATCGCCACCAAGAGCGACAATACAATCCATAAAAACTCACTTTCGCTCCGAATTTTTATGGATTTGTGAATACCAAAATCAACCGATTGTTATTTCTGGTATTTCACCGGCGTTAATATTTAACTTCTCCGCCGGTGCAATCACTTCTGCCACACCCTTGGCAATTAATTTGCCGTCCTGATTGTGCGCTTCGCACTCAATTGTCACCAATTTCACCCGCTCTTTAATCTCGCTGATAATCAGCGTGATAGTCACTGTATCGCCTATTTTTACTGGATGCTTAAAACTGAGGCTTTGGCTGCGGTAGACAGACCCGGGGCCAGGCAGGCAGGTCGCAATCGCTGCCGACACCAAAGCGCCAGTCCACATACCGTGGCCGATAGGTTCACCAAAAGGTGTAGTCGCTGCGTAGGTTTTATCGAGATGCACCGGATTGACATCGCCGGAACAGGCGGCAAACAGGATGACATCCCGCTCTGTCAGCGTTTTGCTGTAGTTGGCCCGCTGCCCGACCACAAGCTCGGCGATTGGATAATTTTCAAGCAAATTCATAGTGTTATCCCTGAGGGTCTGTAAAAAAGGCGTACAGTTTAATCTATATCAACCTTATTTAAGCGCTATAGAGCACCACAAGCGGCTTTGTCGCTGTAAAAACCACAAAGGGGTTGCTATGCTAGCCCCAACCAGAAAATAACAACCCACTCTCTTTATTTAGGGAACCAGTAGGAGCCAGTATGTCCAAGTCACAAAAGCTATTCGTTGTTGTTGACCCCAATGATACCCATCACATAGCGCTTGAACGCGCGATTATTGTTTCCTCGCTGATGCAAGACAAACCAAAAGTTCATGCATTTGTTGCAGTAGATGGCGATGCAGTGGATACCCGCTCAGTCAACGATCATTTATTTCGCGACCTGACCTGGTTTGAACAAAACATCAAATCCCCATTGGCTAACGCCGGTATTGAATACACTATGGAGATCTCCTGGTCTTCCGAGTGGCAAAAATCCATTATGGAATCGGCCAAGCGCTTTGATGCAGATTTGATTTACCTGCCAGTACATGCCAGCAATAACAACAGCCGTTTTTTCTTCACTGAATCAAAATGGGAATTATTGAAAGGCGCATACTGCCCAGTGGTTTTGATTCGCCCGGGCGCGAAAGCACAGCGCAAAGTGATTCTTGCCGCAGTGAATGTGCAAGCACAACGCGATGTGCAAGTAGAGCTGAACAAAAAGATTATCGCCACTGCAAAATTTTATGCAGAAACCTATGGTGCAGATCTGCATGTAATCAATGGCTATCTGGATTCAATGAACTATCCCGACCGCGGCAAATTGGTCAATGCAACCGGTTTGGCGAATGACAAAATTCACGTCGAAAATGGCTACACCTCTGACGTAGTATCAGCCTTAGCGGAAAAGATTGGTGCAGATTTGATCGTGATGGGAACCTTGGGGCAAAACGGCATGACCAAGACCCGTCGTGGCAACACTGCCGAGCGTTTGATCGCCGCAGTCGATACCGATGTGATGATATTGAATCACGAATAATTTTTACCACGCTTTATTAAAAAAACCGGCTGTGGTTTTACCGCCGGTTTTTTTATGCCTGTTTTATTTTATCCGTACTATTTTTGAACTCTCTAAACGCAAAAAATCCGGCAATCTGAGACTGCCGGATTATTGTTAATCGCCTGAGGGCAATTAACGCATAGCGTTGCCGATTACACGAATCAATTCACCATCGTTGGTATCGCCGCTTAACTCCCAGAAGAAAGTACCAGCTAAACCTTGTTGATGAACATAATCCATTTTACCCACCAGTGTTTGTGGTGTGTCGTAGCTCCACCAATTGCCACCGCAGAACGCGTAAGCTGTGCCGCCTACAGTTCCAGTCGCTGGGCATGTTGATTTCAATACTTTGTAATCATCAATACCCGCTTCATAAGTACCTGCTGCTGCACCGGTTGCTGATCCGCCAGGTGCCGCTTGAGTAACGCCAGTCCAACCGCGACCGTAGAAGCCAACACCCAAGAGGATTTTGCTCGCCGGAATACCTTTAGACTTCATCAATTGAATCGCGTTGTCCGAGTTATAACCCGCCTTAGGAATACCGGCGTAATCGTACAAAGCAGAGTGCGGAGATGTTGGGCCAGTTTTATCCCAAGCACCGAAGAAGTCATAGGTCATCGGCATATAGAAATCGACATACTGAGCGGCGCCGGCGTAATCTGCTGCGTTAATTTTTGCAGCGCCTGCACCAATCGCAGAAGTAAGCAATGCATTACTACCAAAACGTGCACGCAGTGCTTGCATCAGATTTTTATAACCTGAGAAACCGCTGGTGGTATCGCATTTCAAACCACATTCGTTCGGGTATTCCCAATCGATATCGATACCATCAAATACATCGGCCCAACGAGGATCCTCTACTAATGCATAACAAGAGTCGGCAAACGCAGTTGGATTTTGTGCTGCTTGCGGGAAGCCGTCTGACCAGGTCCAACCACCAAACGACCAAATCACTTTGAGGTTAGGGTTCATCGCTTTCAACTTGCGCAATTGGTTGAAGTTACCGCGCAATGGTTGATCCCAGGTATCCGCTACACCATCGACACTGCCCGCTGCATCATAGGCTTTATCGTAAGCTGCGTAAGAATCCCCAATGGTGCATTTACCATTTTGCACATTACCAAACGAATAAAGAATGTGAGTCAATTGCGCCGCTGAACCACTGGTCGCAATATTTTTCACATGATAGTTGCGGCCATAAATACCCCACTCAGCAAAATAGCCTACGACTTTTTTGCCACCAGCAGATGGTACTGAACTAGTGCTTGAGCTAACCGAGCTAGCTGCAGATGACTTGGAACTAGAGCTAGGCACAACTGAGCTTGGAGTAGAGCTAGAGCTAGAGCTAGGCGCTACAGAACTAGGAGTAGAGCTGGCAACAACGGAAGAAACAACAGAGGATGACGCAGTTCCACAAGCACCTTTGTTTACCCAAACACCATCAGGACCTGAGTTGGTAACCGGGTCATTGCCCTGAGTCCACCATTTTGCTTGATAGAGAGCACCATTGCGGCTCGCTTGATTGCCACCGGTATAAACTGCCGTGCTATTCCAGGCAGCTACACCGCCGCATCCAGCAACAGACCCAACGGAAGAAGCAGTGATAGAGGAAGCAACTGCCGAGCTTTGTACAGAACTTTTACTTGAAGATGCCACTGAAGCAACGCTGGATGCAGCACTGCTGGTGGTAGCACCGTCACATGCACCCAAACTGCTCCAAGCGTTTGCCCAAGCCCAACCTACACCAGGCTCATAAGGGCCGCCTACCGAGCACCAACCACCAACGGTACATGAATAGGCGCTACCTACATTTTGCACTACTGCGCCGTTGGCATAGGTGCCTTGTTTATACGCAGCCACATTGCTGCAATTGTAGGCCTGTGCTTGAACACTGGCCAATGCTGCGACTGATAACAGCCCCAGACTTGATAACAGAGTAAATGGTTTGAAGGATCTCATTGGTTTTCCTCGGTATATTTTTTTGTTTTCATCACATTCTTGTTGCGCATTAGGGCAACACAGAATCTCCCGGACTTGCACATTCAGGTCTTGCAACCCGTTCAACACCCCTATTCCATTTGTTATTTTTCGTCCGTCAGACAAGCGTCCTGCCTAACCTTTCTCCGTATTTTTTCGGGCAAAAGAAACCTGCAGGCAATAGTTAGCCCTGAGTTATCACCCAATAAAAATTCATGATTTGAAATTGAAAAAACAACCGCACGCACCTTGATAAACACAAGGTGGAATCAATGTCCTGATAAAGAAAAGTCCATGAAAACCATGATTATTTCCAGCGAGGGAAATTAGTCTTCACTATCGCTCCTTGGCTTACCACACTGTTTTTATTATTGTGAAAATGTGTAAACGCAACAGACATGATGAAATTACACCCAACTGGACAACGTTGTCAACGATTTACCTTAAAAATGTTTTAAGCGTCACAATAATTCACACATGCCCTAGAAATACTGCAGCCGACAAATGTAAATGGCGCAAACGCGCTTTATACTTATTTGTCGTAATAGAGGGGATTTTGAGGCGATTCGAAACAGAAACAGCTATAAGAAAAACACCAGAAAAAGATTCCTCAGGGAATAAAACGCCTCACTGAGGAAAAGTATTAACGAGATTTTTTTATCAAATCATAAGCGGCTTGAATTTCCTGAGCGCGCTCGGTAGCAGCTTTAATCATATCTTCCGGCATACCCTGCCCGATGAGTTTATCAGGGTGATATTCACTCATTAATTTGCGATAAGCTTTTTTCAGCTCAGCATCACTGACAGTTTTTTCTACGCCCAAAGCCTCATAAGCTAAAGCTAACTCATCGGCGCGCGGCGCCTGTTGTTGCCCAGCCCGATGATGCCCCTGCTCTTGCCTGAAACTATTTTGTGCGTTGAGCATACGCAACAACTGCTCAAAGGCAAAACGGGAAAAGCCCAAGCGCTCGGCAACCAAGCGCAGCACCTGCGCCTCTTGATTATCCAACACACCATCAGCCATCGCCAAATTAACGAGATTAACCAATAACATGTTAATCAAGTTAGGGCTGGCACCGCAGTGTTGTTTAAAGTCATTCATCACCGCATCAAGTTCAAACTCATCCGTGGTACCTACTTTAAATAAGCGTATGGCTTCACGTCGATGCTCCGGGGTTAACCCCATTTTACTCATTAACGACTCGGTCAGTTGAATTTCGGTTTCGCTGACACGTCCATCAGCTTTTGCCAAATGCCCTAACAATAAAAACACGGTGGTGAAAAAATTCACCTGCACCGCATGCAATTGTTCCTGCGACATTTTAGGGGCTGCATGTTTTTTGCGATCGATTAAAAAATGCCCCAGCAGCGCGCCCACAATTGCGCCGAAAGGACCGCCAGCAAAAATACCTGCGATAAAACCCAAAATTTTTCCGATCATATTTTTCTCTAACTAAATTTTAAATATGGAATTCAGGAGACGACGACAGAATGAGATTTGTTAGGAGCTGCAAGACAACATTGAACAGCCCGCCTTATGCCGCGCCCATTCAGGGCGCTTGGCAAAATAGGCTTCATACTCAGGCTGTTCGTCATAGGGGTTGCGCAATATTTGCAACAACTTTTCTACTTCAGAGTTATCACCTTCGGTGGCTTTATCAATCGCTTGCTGCGCAAGATAGTTACGCAACACATATTTTGGATTAACCGCATTCATGCGCGCGCGCCGCTGAGTATCATCATTCCCAGTCAATATATAATCTTGTTGCAACCGCTGCGCGTAACTGCGCAACCAAGTTGCCATAGCCCTTTCCGCGTTGGCATCTGGTGCGGAATAATAAGCCGTACGCACAATATCAACCCACTGCTGCTCCGTATATTGGTCAATGTCATCGAGTGACAAGCGCGCAAGCATACGATAAAAAATCGTCATGTCGATTTCTGCTGTTTGCAGCGTTTGCAACAAGTTATCGGTGAGCGCTTGATCTTGCGCTGGATCAAATTGGCTTAAGCCTAATTTATTGGCCATATCGCGCTGCGCGCAGCGTTCATATTCCGCATGATATTTTTCCAGCGCCTGCTGCAATGGCTCAACGCTATCGATTAATGGATAGAGTGCATTGGCGAGCTGTGCCAAATTCCACAGCGCAATACGCGGCTGATTGATATAGCGATAGCGACGCCCTTGGGCGTCAGTTGTATTTGGTGTCCAATCCGGCTCGTAGCCTTCCAGCCAACCATAGGGACCATAGTCAATCGTTAAACCCAAGATCGACATATTGTCGGTATTCATCACACCGTGCACAAAACCAACGCGCATCCAATGCGCCATTAACTGCGCGGTGCTAATACAAATTTCCGTAAACCATTGCAGGTAGGTATCGGTAGTAATTTCATCTGTTGCACCTTCTAACAGATGTGAAAAATCGGTGCGGATAGTGAAATCGGCTAATTGTTTCAGTAAATCAATATCACCGCGTACGGACAAAATTTCAAAATTGCCAAAGCGGGTAAAACTGGGGGCGACGCGGCAGACTACGGCACCGGCTTCCAGTTGCGCATTGCCGTCGTAAAACATATCGCGCCGCACCCACTCACCGGTGCTAATCAAACTCAATGCACGAGTAGTGGGAACACCTAAATGAAACATAGCTTCACTGCACAAAAATTCGCGCACCGAAGAGCGCAGCACTGCCAAGCCATCGGCCGTGCGTGAATAAGGTGTGGGGCCGGCACCTTTTAATTGCAGTGTCCAGTGTTCGCCATGTTGATTGCGTACCTCGCCCAAATTAATAGCACGACCATCACCCAACTGCCCCGCCCAATTACCAAATTGATGTCCACCATAACAGCAGGCATGAGGCTCCATGCCAGCAACTAATTGGTTGCCGCCAAATACTTGCGCAAATTCGGTTTGCTGAAAGACCGATTCAGGTAAATCTAGTAAAGCAGCAACTTCTTTTGCACCGGCAACCAAACGGGGACTTTTGACCGGGGTAGGATTTACGCGCGAATAAATTGCGCCGGTCACCTGGCGGCGATAATTTTCCGTTTCAGGATCAGCGGGCAATTCACGCACCAAGCGATTATCAAATTGCAGTTGAGACAGGTGTGTGATCATAATTCAAGAGCGACAAACGCTCATCTCGGTAGGACGAAAAAAACAAACAGATTGCAAAGCCGATGATGATATTGCTGCGCGAATTATTTAACACCCAGCAATTCAATTTTGTAGCCGTCTGGGTCTTCAACAAACGCCAATATGGTGGTGCCATGCAGCATGGGGCCAGGCTCACGCACAATCTTTCCACCGGCTGCACGAATTTTTTCGCAGGTGGCATAAACATCGTCACAACCCAAAGCAATATGCCCGTAGCCCTTGCCCAAATCGTATGACTCAACACCGTAATTGTACGTTAACTCAATAACGGAATTGCTGGCTTCATCCCCATAGCCCACAAATGCCAGGGTAAATTTTCCCTCGGGATAATCCTGCTGCCGCAAAAGTTTCATTCCCAGTGTCTTAGTGTAAAACTCTATAGACTTGGGTAAATTGCCAACACGCAACATGGTATGAAGAATCCGCATAGATATTTTTCCAAAAATTTAGTCGTTGTAACCATTGCCCTAACTATTACGAGAAATGTCGCCGTAGCTACGGCCAATAAAGATAAATTAACCTGGGCGAGTGTTAGGCGACTCACAACTCAGGTTAAAATTTTGATTCAGCTCCGACAGTCAATTGATACCGACTGACACCTTCGGCATTGCGCGCCGATGTTGGCATAGCGACATCGATATGCACTACATTGCCGATGCGCACTTTACTGGAACTAAGACGCAAACCAAAACCCACGTTGCTCAAGAGCGGGCTGTAACCATATTGCTCTATCCCCCATGCCTTGCCTACATCTACAAAAGCTACAGCGCCAACTCGCAACAGATTAAAAATATGAATATCGGTGAAATAACGGCGCTCTAGTGTTAGTACATAGCGCTCGTCACCGCGCTGATAATCCGTAGGGTAGCCGCGCAAGCCGGTAATATCACCTACGGTTAGCTCTTCGTACTGCGCCAGATCTTGCCCTATGTCATAGCGAAAACCGAGATACCAGCGACGCTTTTCATCTTGAAAATAATTGTAGGTAAGATTAATACCTGCGACAGTACTATCAATACCATTGATACTGGAGTGATGGCGCCCATCCAATTCAAATGTAGTTTCGAAGATATGCTGCTTGTCAAAATCAACGATATTCGAGTAATTCCCTATGTAGCGGATCACATCATCGGGGTTATCAAATTGTGTTCCAGCATAGCCCACGCGAAAACGTAAATTTTGCCCCAGCGCTATATCTTCCGGGCGCTGAATTTGATTTACGTTTTTAAATACACCGAATCGGTTCTCAAGGTACTGATATTCAATCCATGGATAGACCGCTTTACGTTGCTCAGGAATTGCTTGCAGAGTTTCATCCGACACAAAAAAATTGTCTTCTTCGTTAGAGATACCCACTAGCCAACGCTGGGTATGGGTAGATGTGACATCAGTCGCCACGCCAAAATAAATTCGGTTATGCATAGTTTGGTGGCGAAATTCATTTATTTGTTCATCCATATGGCGGATGGGTTCTTCCAACGTTACGTCTTGCGTATAGAAACCGGCGGCCCAGGGAGTTTGTAACGAATAGAAAGGGTGAGAAATATCCACAATTGTATCGCGGCCATCACTGGTATCGGCATAGTAAATTTTTGTGGCGATTTGTGAATTAAAAATATGTGGATTGCTGAAGTCGTAACTGATCAAATTGCGCTGGGTATTTTGCTCATAGCCAATAGTCAAACTATTACCAGAGCCTAAAATATTACCATCAGAAATGGCAAAGCCAGATTTCGTTCCCTCTGACTCTTTGCTCAGTGAAAGTTGTGGCTCAAGTGCCCATGCATCCTGAGTCACCACCATTATGTCGAGCTGATCTGCGCAGACAGTGACAGGAATAATATAGGCGTTAGTAAGATAGGGGCGCTTACGCAGAATACGTTCACTCTCGTGAATTTTGCTGATATCTAAAAGCTCGCCTTCATTAAATAATAATTGTGCCCGCACAACACTAGAGCGAGTATTGACATGAAGCTTATTCAAAAATAAATAGAGACTGTTGTTTTCGTTCGGATCGTTTTTATCAAACACCGATAAACTAGTGAATTGTATATTGCGAATGTGTTTGCCTTGTAAATCATCAAACAAATGAGTTTCGATACGAGTGTTTTTGGCATCGGCAATTTTAATACGCCGCCCTTCAAAGCTTTCGCAACTGGAATCAGTCTCAATGGCTGGCTCGGTTTGGGTTTCTGCCTTCACCGGCAGGGCACCCAACATCGCCGATAACAAAATCAAAGCGCAGAAGAACCCAAGACACGGGGTTTTAGTCATAGTGATATCTCAAACGCGCGCTTAAAAAGCGATGGAAAAAATGCTGGCGAATAATTGGACAAGAAAGTCTTTATTCAGTTGCAAGCTTAGCAGGCACGCACCTTAGCATGGTGAATTTCGTTCGCCTAGCACACCTCTGTTAAGAGTTTTTAACCAGCTTACTCATGTACTGCAGCCGAGGATTTTACGGCATGTTGCAGATTGGGTTCTGTCTGCTCGGGCACAGAACCTTGCTCTGCCGGCAGTTGCGGAGGAGAGGAGTCATCACTATCTGAAAGATCTGTTGCAACATGATCCATCATAGTGTGCTTCATATCTGAATGATTCATTTGCGAGTGATCCATGCCTGAGTGATCCATCGTCGAATGACCCATGCCTTCGTGCACAGATGAATGATTGTCGTGATGGTGCTGGTGGCTGCCGTGACCGCCACCCCAAATAGTCCACAGACCAAACAGCATCACCGCTAGCGCAAAGCTCCAGCGGATGCGCGGGCGCTGCAACAAACGCCCCAATTGTTGTGCAATAAAACCGGTTGCGAGCACGGCGGGCAAAGTGCCCAAACCAAAGGCGAGCATCACCAAACCGCCGCCGACAGCATGACCTTGTGCCATGGCATAAGCCAGCGCTGAATAGACCAAACCACAGGGCAACCAACCCCATATACCGCCGAGCGCAAGCGCTTTCGGCACAGTATCGACCGGCATTAAGGCTTTACCCAACGGCTGCAAATAGGCCCACAAATAGCGCCCACCACTTTCCAGATAGGTCAGCCCCCGCCACCAGTTGGCAAGATACAAGCCCATCGCAATCAGCAGCACACCTGCCAGCCAACGCAACCAGACTGCTCCGCCCGCTTCGGTAATCTGCGCGGCGAAGAGGCCGACTATCGCCCCCATCAAGGCATAGCTAGCAATGCGCCCGAGGTTGTAACTGAGTAGGATAAACCAGCGCCGCGCCTTGGCATGAGCCGGTACTGCCATGCTCAGCGCGCCCATAATCCCGCCGCACATGCCCACGCAGTGGGCACTACTAAAAAGGCCGAGCAAAAACGCGGCAGTGAGAGCAGACCAGTCAATTATCATGGGCGGGCGTTCTTATCGTCAGAGGTATTATCAGGCGTATTGGGGGCTGCAGAGGCAGGATCTTGTTGTTTTTTGTCCGCATCAAACAAGATGCGATGCGCCTCGGTATCGAGGTTATCGTACTGGCCATTGTTGATCGCCCAAAACATCACTTTGATCGCCAGACCGATAAAAATCAGTGCGCAAGGGACAAGAAAATACAGACTTTCCATTAACTACTCACGGTAATGAACTTATTTGGTTAAACGCAGCGCGTTAAAAATGACGATCAGGGAGCTGGCAGTCATCCCGATTGCCGCCAGCCAAGGTGGAATTATACCAGCCGCAGCAAGTGGTAAAGCGAGCAGATTGTAGGCCAGTGAGAAACGCAGATTTTGGCTGATGATGCCTTTGGTGCGCTGGGCGATTTCCAAGGCATCGGCAATCACTTCCAAGCGATCATTCAGCAGCACTGAGTCAGCGCGAGTTTGCGCCAGATCCGATGCTGAAGCCATAGCGACCGACACATCGGCACCGGCCAATACGGGCACATCGTTAATGCCGTCGCCAATCATCAGCACTTTATCACCCGCTGCTTGGCGCTGGCTCAGATGCGACAATTTGTCGCCCGGTTTGGCGCCGGCAACATAGTCATCAATACCCAGTTGCTGTGCGAGCTGTGCAACGGCGCCAGATTGATCGCCACTCAACAACTCAACTGCGACCCCATGCCCTTTAAGCCGCTGAATCAAAGCCGCCGCATCGGGGCGCACTTCATCCACAAGGGCAATCCAGGCCAAGGGTTCCACTTCATTGGCCAACAATAACCAGGTATGAATAGAATCAGGCAATACAAGTGGCACGTTCGGATCAGGCAGAAGCTCGGCCGCAAACTCGGCTGTGCCTAAACGGTAAACCTGATTGGCGATCCGCCCTGCCACTCCGGCGGCAGTAATTTGTTTAATATCCTGTGCTTGATACAGACCTTGCCACGGGTGAAACGCAGCAGCTAGCGGGTGGTTCGAGCCAGCCTCAAGTGCCGCGGCTAAGCCTAATAATTGATCGCGCGATAGATCAACGGCCGCAAACGCTTGTACCTGTTGCACAACAAACTTGCCTTTGGTGAGGGTGCCGGTTTTATCAAAAATTACCCGATTAACCCCGTTGAGCGCCTCGATGACATGACCACGCGCCACCAAAAAACCGCGTTTACGCAAGTTAGCCGTTGCCGCCGATAGCGCTGCAGGCATAGCCAAAGCCAAAGCACAGGGGCAAGTCACGACTAATACCGACAAGGTTACCCAGAGCGCCTGCTCAGGGCGATACCAAAGCCAGAAAGCGAAAACAGCACTGCATACAATTAACAACCGGGCGATAAAAAAGCGCGCCATGCGATCAGCCGCCAAAACTTGCTGTGGTTTTTCCTCTGCCGCCTGGGTTGCCAACCGCTCAATAGCCGAGAGTTGGGTTGCCGCGCCCAAAGCGGTTACTGCCACTTTGAGCGGGCTGTGATTATTCAGCGTACCGGCGATCACCATATCGCCCGGTTGCTTGCTGATGGGGCGGGACTCACCGGTCAGCAGCGCTTCTACTACCGCACTTTCCCCCGCCAAAACACGGCCATCGCAGGGGAAGGTTTCGCCTGCTTTGACTAAAATTACATCACCTAACTGTAGGGTTTTAATGGGCATGGGCTGCTCAATTTCGCAGCCATTTTCTTCACGCAAGCAGCAGGCAGTGAGCGGCATTAATTGCGCGAGATTGCCAAACGCCAAACGGTTACGATGGCGCGCGCGCAGCTCCACATAACGCCCCACCAACAGGAACAGGGTAAACATGGAGACAGATTCAAAATACACTTCACCGGTGCCCGAAACTGTCGCCCAAACACTGGCGCAATAGGCCAAACCTATCGCCAGCGCGACCGGTACATCCATCACCAGATGGCGCATTTGCATGCTGCGCCAGGCGGCTTGAAAAAATGGCCAGGCGGAAAAAAAGACCACCGGCGTAGCCACCAGCATCGACAGCCAGCGCAAAAAATCCAACCAGAAGTCGG
>CAXAVL010000086.1:0-16650 GCA_963971905.1 uncultured Cellvibrio sp. | reverse complement strand
ATCAGCCACCACCGGCAAACCGGTAGCCGTGTCATATTTGGCGTGCAGGGCATCACCGTTTTTTAGCGAGTGCTTAAACTTTTCCACTTTATGCGCCTGACGCATCATGGATTGCAAAAGACCACGCATCAGTTTGATAGTGGCCTGTTTTAATTTATCGCTCTTGTGGTCTTCACCTTGGTGCTCAAGTGCCATGCCCAAGGTCCACACGCTCACAATGGAATAGACGTTATCGCGTACCCATGCGTCGGTGTAATCACCGTGATTGTTAATCGCTGTGCTGGCTGGAAGCAACCCGGTAACCGGGTGCTGTTTGCTGAGGATGACTGTTTCGACTTCAGCGTATAAACGCTCTAACAGTTGTTTGTGCTTCATAGAGCAATTGCCACCAATAGAATTGAACCATTAGCTTGTTTGAGAAACAAAAGAGGAAATTATGAACTGAGGTAAGCCATTGATAATTATAGAATATCCAATTTAACATAATATACATTATGCGCAATTATCCTTAGCCTACCAACAGCGCACCAGAATCACACCTCAATCGATTCAAACGCACACGTATTGCGCAAGCATAGATTAGATAACTATCAAATGTAACCATTGCTGCGCGCCAATTGTTTATAGCAACTTAAGAGCCAAGTTAAAGGGCTAATAATCATTGAGTCAAAAATCGGCTCGCTTCGCTCGGCGATTTATTGGCTCAATGATTGCGCTTTGCGCCTATCGACTTGAGCATAAGAGTTTTCAAGCTGCCACGGGCGCGCAACATATACCTGATTTTCTTTGGTCAAGTGAATCCCTGAATCTCTGTTTTCAATATGCCAACCCAAGTCAACGAGGGATTTGTAATCATAGGTAGCCTGTAATCGGGAATAGCTATCCATGATCTCAATACGAAAATAAAGTTTATCGTTGTTGTGCATGAGGGCAGCAAGCCGTAAGCGCCCTTTTCTGGCTTCCTGATCGAAAATATCAAGTATTGGCTTCTCTGGTGGTTGTGCTGGCTCTGGTGGCGTTGGTTGTGGCTCCACAGGGGTTAACGGCGGCTGTGGTGTTGGTGCTGGCTGAATGGGTACAGGTTGGGTGTTTACGACTTTGGGCGCTTGGGCTTCTTTGGGTTGGAAAAAAGCCAGCGTGTTAGTAATGCCCCAATAACCCAGCGCAAAAAACGCAACAACAGCCATTTGAATTTTTTTGTTTTTAAGAATATTTGCGCGATCATCTTTGTAAACGCTCTTATTGTTAGTGCCCTGTGTATGTGATGCATAAAGGCCAAAATATTTTTTTTCATAGCCACGAATCCCAGAACTTACCTCTTTGAATTTTTCGGGGCTTGTTGCCTCGAGACATACCCAACGATAAGACGAATCAGCACCAACGGCCTGCAATTTGTTAAACGTAATTAATCGCTGAATACGGCGGCGCCAAATAGGGTGAACGTCTCGCCTATCCTGACCCATCAAAACAATATCTAAACCCTCATGGCGATGGCTGGCGATCCATTTAGACCATTCAGGTGTAACTGGCTGGCGCTTGGTTGGGAACATATCTTGAATTTCATCGATAACAACCATGGAATCCTTTTTGGTGTTTTGCAAAAAATCCGCTTTTACCAACTCCAAACGCTGAGCCTCATCGCTGCAATCTGAATGGGAAATACACACCAACATTTTTTTTAACACTGGCACAGGTATTCCGGTTAATTCAGAAAACTTGTGATGATCAATGCCATTAATGTTAGTGATGACATCCCTACCCGCTTGCAGCGCTGGCAAAATATGCATCACACAAGCCTCATAACTTTTGCCTGATCCGGGCAAACCCTCATGAAAAACTATCATTACCAAATCCCCAAGGTTAGAACACGGCGGAAAAAATAAAATATGTAAGCGCTACCAACAATAGGCAGCGCAACGCCTAAGCCTGAGTTTGCCAAAAAGAACATTACATCAGGATGTATATAATCTGTAATGACGTAATCAGTAACAAACGATGGCATAGGCAATGACTCAATCAAAACAACAAGAGCTTTTAAAAATAAATCGAATAATTTTTGAGGTATGTAGAGGAGTACCTCATAAAGCCAATCTAAAAAGCCAATAAAAAAATCTTTTAACCATTCCATTTTTTAGCCTCATGTGAACGAAATTCGAGCTGCTAGCAATACAGAAACAGCAATCAAAATGCCGGAAATTAAACCCCATGGGATATCAGGCGAACATTGCTGATCAATGACAACATCAAAAACCCAGACACTAACGCGCCAAACTGGGCAAGAGGATGATCCATCGAAATGGAAAAAGTTTTCCAGCTGCTGAATATTTTCAAGCTCGCCTAATTTGGTTTTAAAGTCAGACAAACTATTTTCAAACGATAATGGTTTGCCCTCGCTGGTCTCATCTTTTTCAATATCGAATAAGCCGTTTTCAATGGCTGCTGATGGACATGCACGGTAATACTCTTGTAGTAATTTTTTACACTGTTGGTCATCGGATTCAACGCCAGTATTTTTACTGCACTGGGGTTTTGCTGGACAGCTAGAGCTAGAACCAGAAGAATTTGAACCGGATGAATTTGAGCCGGAGGAATTGGAATTATTTGAAGCAGCTGAACTAGCTGAGCCGTTAAAGGTGCCATTTCCAGCGCACCACCATTGGCCTGATACATCAACGTATTTATTAGGGCACGGTGAATTTGTGGCAATGGGAATCCAATTGCCATAGCCGCTGTACGGGTTCCATGAGTTTGCATTAAATGATGATGAACCGGTTCCACTATTACCGCTACCAGTGCCAGTTGAAGGAGAACCGCCGCCGCCAGTAGAAGGGGAGCCACCACCACCTCCACCACCATCACCACCAGTAGAGGGGGAGCTTGCAGTAGGTGAGCTTGTATTAGGTGTTGAGGCGGGTGTAGAAGCTGGCGTTGATGCTGGCGTTGATGCTGGCGTTGATGAATTTTGTGACGATGAATTTGTAGCTGAACTGCCGCCACCGGAATCATTGCACGAGCCGTCTGGTTTAAATCCAGTCGGGCAAACCGGACATTGACCGTTAACTTTTGGGTAACCAGAGGGGCAGTTATCAGGCGTAGGCTCTAACTCTTCGCAGGATGGCTTACCATCAAACCCAGTTACAGCTTGTGTACCTGCCGGACATGAACAGGATTTGGTTACGGGGTCATAAACCTGTGTGGGAAAGCAAGGCTGCGCACACGTCATACACCTAACGTAAGGAGTATTTGCATCATTCCATGATTTAATCAAATTGATGGTTCCATTACCCGCACAGCTGGCCTTGTAAGCATTAACAGTAGAAGCGGGACCACCATAGAAAGTTTTAGAAACGCATCCTTCTGGATTGGGCGGCTCTTGTGCAAAGAGGAAAGAACTTGATAAAAATGAAAATAAGAAAACTAGAAAATATAAATAACGCATGTTTTGCACCGTTATTGATTGGTTGAAAAACCCTTAACAATTGCAAGACTGGTAACGAGTCCAAGCAATGCAGAGAACGCGAGAATGAGCATGATTAACTCCAAATAAAAAAGCCCCCTTGCGGAGGCTTTGGGTGTTGATTAACGGAACCAGCCGATGACTTTGTTGTAACCCCATTTTGCAACGCCGGGCAGAATTTTTACTGCGGCGATTGCGGAGATTGCAGCAACGATAGTGGTCGCGTCAATTGCGGATGTGATGGCCGAAAAGTCCATAGTTTAATTACCTTCATTGATTTTGCCGCACAAAGTTGATCACGGTTTGGAAAGCCCACGCCGTGAGATATGCAATCAAGGGCAGGGTAAAGCCGACCATGAATGCTGCTTGAATCTGATCTTCTGGCGGCGTTACGAAGATAGACTCAAGCAAAGCTTGGAAATTGGTTGATACCCATTCACCGGAGCAAATAGGCTCACCTGTTGGCGCTGTGGAAATTTGTCCGGTGCATTCGAGCATTAGTTACCCCGCAAAGAGCGAAGGATTAAACCCAAAAAATATCCGGCACAAATGCCGAGTATTAGATTGAGTAAAAAAATTGTTATGTAATAAGAAATCATTACTGCTGACTCGCTGGTCGCTTAGGTTGATGAACACCAAAGGAAACAACATCGAACAAAACATTGGTTTCGTCGAATTGCTTTTGCTGGTTGGTGTTGCGGTCAAAATAATTTTTGGTTTTTACGATGCCTTGCATGTTTGCAGTGACATCAATCAAATGGCCAAAATCACCAAGCTTGCCGCTAGACTGCAAGCGGTATTTGCTTGGGTGGCTGAATGCGTCAGGTGCAGGAACGCCAACAACGGTGTAAAACTTTCCGTTGTATTGCTCCATTTTTTCGATACGACAACCAGTGAATTGAACTTGCATAATGAGCCTCCTTAGGCAGCGATTTGTAAATGATTAACGTGCGGTTTTTTGTACCAGTCGGGCATAGGTAATGTTTTAACCTCGACTAATCTAGAATGCTTAACGTGCACCAAGGAGAACTTGGAAATGTCACAAGCGAGTGCGATATCGATACCGATTTTGCGGAGGCGTGCGCGATGGGTTTGTACTGACTTTTTGGATAAATCAAAGGATTGGCCGTGCATCCATTGAATTGCATATAAAGTAGTTGTGTTGGCAGATTTGGAATTATCACAAACGCCTTCACGAATTAATCTAGCGGTAATAGTTTCAAGGCTCATAGTCTCCACCTGTAACTTCTGATCAATGTTTAAAAATTCTTCTTGGGTTTTTCTAAATTGAGTTTCATCAAAAAGACCGTAAAAATTTAAGTTATGTCTACGCAAAAATTCTGATTTTAATTTCTGTTCAAAGCGAACTACGCCATGCGACTTGCACCAATCAATGATTTCTAAAAGATATTTATACTCGACAGAGTCATCGCCAAATTTGCGTTTTATTTTGGGTAATGCATGAAGCTCTAATTCATAGGCTTTGTTGTAAACGCTTGGGTAAATCAAGCGGCCGCCCTTCCCTGTCTTAGTTAGCCAGTCGCAGGTTTTTCCATTGGTATGAAGGCGCGGTATTGAGTTTCGATAAGGCAACATGGAAAGCCCTTTCAAGTAATCGTCCTCAGCGCCCTGCCCTAACGATCTATTTGTTGTAACGTGGATTTCTTCAAACACAGCGCCATCGGTTGAGCGAGTAACCTTGTCGCCCTGTTGCTGGGAATAAAAAACCCGAGTGCACTTGGTGAACTCGGGTAAGCCATAGGACTTCAAAATACGGTTGTAAACAGCTATGCATTGGTCAAGCGAGGTAAAACCAAACAGGTTTTCGATGCGATCTATGCGGCTTGGGTTGCCTGATACGGTTAAACGGTTGCCACTAATACGAATATGAAGCGTGGTAGAAAAGCTACCAAGGTGTTCAACTGTTGGGCACTTTGAATGCAGGTCTTCGCCGGTGTGAACATCACGGACGACAAATTCACGGTCACCAACGAGCGGAAGCCGAAAATTAAAGTCTTGATGAACGGTTAACCAGTCGTAAAACATATTTGAAAGCACCAAACGAAGAAAAAACCGCGTTTTGTTAACATGTGAACATGTTATTTAGTGCAAATATATTCACTTGTTAACAAGTTAGCAAGTGCGCGTGTTAACAAGTGAACATAAAATGAAGTTTTTTAATGAAGCGGTGGCTAAAAATGGTTACAGCAGTGCGATTGACGCCAAAGGAGCAGGATGATTTAAGGAAAAAGTGTATTGAAATCAATAAGATACTGATTAAAGAAAACAGAATGCCGCTAAAAGAATCAGAGCTTGTTCATAAAATACTAGAAAAATCAATAACTTACGTTCGTGTAGGTGCGTCTGGCGATTTAATACTAGACGTGGACTGAATAATTTACCGTAGGAATGTACGGTAAAGTGTGGGTGTAACTAGCACCCACACTGCTGCGCAGGCCAAAAAGCGAAAAGCAGCCCTGAAAGATCGAAGTAAGGCAAACCTAAGGGGCTGCGCCCCTAAGGCCGACATAACGCCCCTGTGTGGTCGCTAGAAGCTCCCTTCAGGGGTTCCCTTCGGCTAAGTCGGTGCGTGTGCGCATTTGCTCTGGAAAGATACCAGGCGCGGAAATATCGCTATTGGGTTAATCAGTGGGAAGGTATGCAAGTGCAGATAAATAAAAAAGCCCGATCGGATGGTCGGGCTTTTTGCTTTGTAGGGTAAAAAAACTGCGCATAATGCGGATTATCGTTAAATTTTTGCGGCGCGCTGGCGCTAGTATCGCCGCTGCAAATTCGGCTTTGCCGCCTTCGGTAACATAATGCCGTCAGCTACATTATGCGCAATTATCCTTAGCCTACCAACAGCGCACCAGAATCACACCTCAATCGATTCAAACGCACACGTATTGCGCAAGCATAGATTAGATAACTATCAAATGTAACCATTGCTGCGCGCCAATTGTTTATAGCAACTTAAGAGCCAAGTTAAAGGGCTAATAATCATTGAGTCAAAAATCGGCTCGCTTCGCTCGGCGATTTATTGGCTCAATGATTGCGCTTTGCGCCTATCGACTTGAGCATAAGAGTTTTCAAGCTGCCACGGGCGCGCAACATATACCTGATTTTCTTTGGTCAAGTGAATCCCTGAATC
The DNA here is from genome assembly GCA_963971905.1 of uncultured Cellvibrio sp. Lineage (GTDB taxonomy): Bacteria > Pseudomonadota > Gammaproteobacteria > Pseudomonadales > Cellvibrionaceae > Cellvibrio. The sequence goes on along the minus strand of CAXAVL010000086.1, from coordinate 10,042 downwards.
TCTGTTTTCAATATGCCAACCCAAGTCAACGAGGGATTTGTAATCATAGGTAGCCTGTAATCGGGAATAGCTATCCATGATCTCAATACGAAAATAAAGTTTATCGTTGTTGTGCATGAGGGCAGCAAGCCGTAAGCGCCCTTTTCTGGCTTCCTGATCGAAAATATCAAGTATTGGCTTCTCTGGTGGTTGTGCTGGCTCTGGTGGCGTTGGTTGTGGCTCCACAGGGGTTAACGGCGGCTGTGGTGTTGGTGCTGGCTGAATGGGTACAGGTTGGGTGTTTACGACTTTGGGCGCTTGGGCTTCTTTGGGTTGGAAAAAAGCCAGCGTGTTAGTAATGCCCCAATAACCCAGCGCAAAAAACGCAACAACAGCCATTTGAATTTTTTTGTTTTTAAGAATATTTGCGCGATCATCTTTGTAAACGCTCTTATTGTTAGTGCCCTGTGTATGTGATGCATAAAGGCCAAAATATTTTTTTTCATAGCCACGAATCCCAGAACTTACCTCTTTGAATTTTTCGGGGCTTGTTGCCTCGAGACATACCCAACGATAAGACGAATCAGCACCAACGGCCTGCAATTTGTTAAACGTAATTAATCGCTGAATACGGCGGCGCCAAATAGGGTGAACGTCTCGCCTATCCTGACCCATCAAAACAATATCTAAACCCTCATGGCGATGGCTGGCGATCCATTTAGACCATTCAGGTGTAACTGGCTGGCGCTTGGTTGGGAACATATCTTGAATTTCATCGATAACAACCATGGAATCCTTTTTGGTGTTTTGCAAAAAATCCGCTTTTACCAACTCCAAACGCTGAGCCTCATCGCTGCAATCTGAATGGGAAATACACACCAACATTTTTTTTAACACTGGCACAGGTATTCCGGTTAATTCAGAAAACTTGTGATGATCAATGCCATTAATGTTAGTGATGACATCCCTACCCGCTTGCAGCGCTGGCAAAATATGCATCACACAAGCCTCATAACTTTTGCCTGATCCGGGCAAACCCTCATGAAAAACTATCATTACCAAATCCCCAAGGTTAGAACACGGCGGAAAAAATAAAATATGTAAGCGCTACCAACAATAGGCAGCGCAACGCCTAAGCCTGAGTTTGCCAAAAAGAACATTACATCAGGATGTATATAATCTGTAATGACGTAATCAGTAACAAACGATGGCATAGGCAATGACTCAATCAAAACAACAAGAGCTTTTAAAAATAAATCGAATAATTTTTGAGGTATGTAGAGGAGTACCTCATAAAGCCAATCTAAAAAGCCAATAAAAAAATCTTTTAACCATTCCATTTTTTAGCCTCATGTGAACGAAATTCGAGCTGCTAGCAATACAGAAACAGCAATCAAAATGCCGGAAATTAAACCCCATGGGATATCAGGCGAACATTGCTGATCAATGACAACATCAAAAACCCAGACACTAACGCGCCAAACTGGGCAAGAGGATGATCCATCGAAATGGAAAAAGTTTTCCAGCTGCTGAATATTTTCAAGCTCGCCTAATTTGGTTTTAAAGTCAGACAAACTATTTTCAAACGATAATGGTTTGCCCTCGCTGGTCTCATCTTTTTCAATATCGAATAAGCCGTTTTCAATGGCTGCTGATGGACATGCACGGTAATACTCTTGTAGTAATTTTTTACACTGTTGGTCATCGGATTCAACGCCAGTATTTTTACTGCACTGGGGTTTTGCTGGACAGCTAGAGCTAGAACCAGAAGAATTTGAACCGGATGAATTTGAGCCGGAGGAATTGGAATTATTTGAAGCAGCTGAACTAGCTGAGCCGTTAAAGGTGCCATTTCCAGCGCACCACCATTGGCCTGATACATCAACGTATTTATTAGGGCACGGTGAATTTGTGGCAATGGGAATCCAATTGCCATAGCCGCTGTACGGGTTCCATGAGTTTGCATTAAATGATGATGAACCGGTTCCACTATTACCGCTACCAGTGCCAGTTGAAGGAGAACCGCCGCCGCCAGTAGAAGGGGAGCCACCACCACCTCCACCACCATCACCACCAGTAGAGGGGGAGCTTGCAGTAGGTGAGCTTGTATTAGGTGTTGAGGCGGGTGTAGAAGCTGGCGTTGATGCTGGCGTTGATGCTGGCGTTGATGAATTTTGTGACGATGAATTTGTAGCTGAACTGCCGCCACCGGAATCATTGCACGAGCCGTCTGGTTTAAATCCAGTCGGGCAAACCGGACATTGACCGTTAACTTTTGGGTAACCAGAGGGGCAGTTATCAGGCGTAGGCTCTAACTCTTCGCAGGATGGCTTACCATCAAACCCAGTTACAGCTTGTGTACCTGCCGGACATGAACAGGATTTGGTTACGGGGTCATAAACCTGTGTGGGAAAGCAAGGCTGCGCACACGTCATACACCTAACGTAAGGAGTATTTGCATCATTCCATGATTTAATCAAATTGATGGTTCCATTACCCGCACAGCTGGCCTTGTAAGCATTAACAGTAGAAGCGGGACCACCATAGAAAGTTTTAGAAACGCATCCTTCTGGATTGGGCGGCTCTTGTGCAAAGAGGAAAGAACTTGATAAAAATGAAAATAAGAAAACTAGAAAATATAAATAACGCATGTTTTGCACCGTTATTGATTGGTTGAAAAACCCTTAACAATTGCAAGACTGGTAACGAGTCCAAGCAATGCAGAGAACGCGAGAATGAGCATGATTAACTCCAAATAAAAAAGCCCCCTTGCGGAGGCTTTGGGTGTTGATTAACGGAACCAGCCGATGACTTTGTTGTAACCCCATTTTGCAACGCCGGGCAGAATTTTTACTGCGGCGATTGCGGAGATTGCAGCAACGATAGTGGTCGCGTCAATTGCGGATGTGATGGCCGAAAAGTCCATAGTTTAATTACCTTCATTGATTTTGCCGCACAAAGTTGATCACGGTTTGGAAAGCCCACGCCGTGAGATATGCAATCAAGGGCAGGGTAAAGCCGACCATGAATGCTGCTTGAATCTGATCTTCTGGCGGCGTTACGAAGATAGACTCAAGCAAAGCTTGGAAATTGGTTGATACCCATTCACCGGAGCAAATAGGCTCACCTGTTGGCGCTGTGGAAATTTGTCCGGTGCATTCGAGCATTAGTTACCCCGCAAAGAGCGAAGGATTAAACCCAAAAAATATCCGGCACAAATGCCGAGTATTAGATTGAGTAAAAAAATTGTTATGTAATAAGAAATCATTACTGCTGACTCGCTGGTCGCTTAGGTTGATGAACACCAAAGGAAACAACATCGAACAAAACATTGGTTTCGTCGAATTGCTTTTGCTGGTTGGTGTTGCGGTCAAAATAATTTTTGGTTTTTACGATGCCTTGCATGTTTGCAGTGACATCAATCAAATGGCCAAAATCACCAAGCTTGCCGCTAGACTGCAAGCGGTATTTGCTTGGGTGGCTGAATGCGTCAGGTGCAGGAACGCCAACAACGGTGTAAAACTTTCCGTTGTATTGCTCCATTTTTTCGATACGACAACCAGTGAATTGAACTTGCATAATGAGCCTCCTTAGGCAGCGATTTGTAAATGATTAACGTGCGGTTTTTTGTACCAGTCGGGCATAGGTAATGTTTTAACCTCGACTAATCTAGAATGCTTAACGTGCACCAAGGAGAACTTGGAAATGTCACAAGCGAGTGCGATATCGATACCGATTTTGCGGAGGCGTGCGCGATGGGTTTGTACTGACTTTTTGGATAAATCAAAGGATTGGCCGTGCATCCATTGAATTGCATATAAAGTAGTTGTGTTGGCAGATTTGGAATTATCACAAACGCCTTCACGAATTAATCTAGCGGTAATAGTTTCAAGGCTCATAGTCTCCACCTGTAACTTCTGATCAATGTTTAAAAATTCTTCTTGGGTTTTTCTAAATTGAGTTTCATCAAAAAGACCGTAAAAATTTAAGTTATGTCTACGCAAAAATTCTGATTTTAATTTCTGTTCAAAGCGAACTACGCCATGCGACTTGCACCAATCAATGATTTCTAAAAGATATTTATACTCGACAGAGTCATCGCCAAATTTGCGTTTTATTTTGGGTAATGCATGAAGCTCTAATTCATAGGCTTTGTTGTAAACGCTTGGGTAAATCAAGCGGCCGCCCTTCCCTGTCTTAGTTAGCCAGTCGCAGGTTTTTCCATTGGTATGAAGGCGCGGTATTGAGTTTCGATAAGGCAACATGGAAAGCCCTTTCAAGTAATCGTCCTCAGCGCCCTGCCCTAACGATCTATTTGTTGTAACGTGGATTTCTTCAAACACAGCGCCATCGGTTGAGCGAGTAACCTTGTCGCCCTGTTGCTGGGAATAAAAAACCCGAGTGCACTTGGTGAACTCGGGTAAGCCATAGGACTTCAAAATACGGTTGTAAACAGCTATGCATTGGTCAAGCGAGGTAAAACCAAACAGGTTTTCGATGCGATCTATGCGGCTTGGGTTGCCTGATACGGTTAAACGGTTGCCACTAATACGAATATGAAGCGTGGTAGAAAAGCTACCAAGGTGTTCAACTGTTGGGCACTTTGAATGCAGGTCTTCGCCGGTGTGAACATCACGGACGACAAATTCACGGTCACCAACGAGCGGAAGCCGAAAATTAAAGTCTTGATGAACGGTTAACCAGTCGTAAAACATATTTGAAAGCACCAAACGAAGAAAAAACCGCGTTTTGTTAACATGTGAACATGTTATTTAGTGCAAATATATTCACTTGTTAACAAGTTAGCAAGTGCGCGTGTTAACAAGTGAACATAAAATGAAGTTTTTTAATGAAGCGGTGGCTAAAAATGGTTACAGCAGTGCGATTGACGCCAAAGGAGCAGGATGATTTAAGGAAAAAGTGTATTGAAATCAATAAGATACTGATTAAAGAAAACAGAATGCCGCTAAAAGAATCAGAGCTTGTTCATAAAATACTAGAAAAATCAATAACTTACGTTCGTGTAGGTGCGTCTGGCGATTTAATACTAGACGTGGACTGAATAATTTACCGTAGGAATGTACGGTAAAGTGTGGGTGTAACTAGCACCCACACTGCTGCGCAGGCCAAAAAGCGAAAAGCAGCCCTGAAAGATCGAAGTAAGGCAAACCTAAGGGGCTGCGCCCCTAAGGCCGACATAACGCCCCTGTGTGGTCGCTAGAAGCTCCCTTCAGGGGTTCCCTTCGGCTAAGTCGGTGCGTGTGCGCATTTGCTCTGGAAAGATACCAGGCGCGGAAATATCGCTATTGGGTTAATCAGTGGGAAGGTATGCAAGTGCAGATAAATAAAAAAGCCCGATCGGATGGTCGGGCTTTTTGCTTTGTAGGGTAAAAAAACTGCGCATAATGCGGATTATCGTTAAATTTTTGCGGCGCGCTGGCGCTAGTATCGCCGCTGCAAATTCGGCTTTGCCGCCTTCGGTAACATAATGCCGTCAGCTACATTATGCGCAATTATCTTTAGGGGCTTCCTCAGTAAATCTCCTCCCTGGAATTCAACCAATCCGTTAATACATACTCTTGTCATAATGACTCAAGCGCTGGCAACCATACCAAACAATTCACTTTCCTGTGGGGTTTCTGGTGATGCGCGTAGCAATTCCGTTAATTGATTGCCCGCATCTTCATCCAGTGTATCTAGCTCAACACCAAATCCATGATCTGTGGTGTGGATAACTATTGAATCAAATCGATAACGTTGCAATTTTTGTGCGCTGCGATACACCAGGATTTCGATACCTAGTTGTTGCAACGGCTTCACATCTACCAAATCTGACTCGATATATAAACCATAGCGAGTACCATCTTTAATACGACCTATGGCTACAGGGACTTCGTAACGATAAATCAAAATTTTAATATCGGCTGTATAGCGCGCGCTGCATCTATGTTCCATAGCGGTTCCTACATAAAGTTGAGTGATATTGTTCTATAACGTTTGGCTTACAGCGCAGCTAGCTCAAACGGTTATAGGCTGCTAACAAATGCCGAATACGCTCGGCAAGTGTGGGTTCAACTTGATCCCACGAAAACGTCCACACCCAATTTTTATCCGTTGTACCGGGCATATTCATCCTGTGCCCTCCATCCAATTCCAAAAAATCTTGCATGGGGATAATGGCCATGCGCCCTACCGATGCCAACGCCGTTTCAATTAGCAGCCAAGGCATTTCATCGGCAGAATTGAAACAATATTGTTTTACTTGTTGCCGATTCTCGTCCGATAAACTTTCGTACCAGCCAACGGTTGTATCGTTATCATGAGTGCCGGTATAGATCACATCACTGCGGATATGGTTGTGCGGTAGGTGTGGATTGTTGGTGTTGCCATCAAACGCGAATTGCAATACCAGCATGCCGGGCAATTCAAACTGATTGCGCAGCGCCTCGACTTCATCAGTAATCACGCCGAGATTTTCTGCTACTAAAGGCAACCCTGGATAAGCAGCAAAACAGGCCCTCAAAAAAGCCTCGCCTGGCGCTTTGACCCATTTGCCCAAGCGGGCATCATGGCTATTGCCCGGAATTTCCCAATAGGCTTCAAAGCCACGAAAGTGATCAATGCGAATCAAATCAAACAATTGCAACTGCGTACGTAACCTCGACAACCACCACTGGAAACCATCTGCAGCCATTACATCCCAGGCATAATGTGGATTACCCCAATGTTGTCCCGTTTCAGAAAAATAATCTGGCGGAACACCCGCTACGGTAAGGGGATTACCATCTTCGTCTAATTGAAAGTAATGCTGCTCTGCCCACACATCCGCACTATCATGACCAACAAAGATTGGCATATCGCCAAACAAACTAACGCCCTGTTGATTTGCATAAGTCTTTAATGCTTGCCACTGGCTAAAAAAAGCAAATTGCTCAAACAATACAGTATCAATTATCGATTGAAGCTGGATGCGAATTTCCGCCAATGCATCTTCATTTCGCTTACGCAGTTCAACTGGCCATGTTGTCCATGATGAACCTTTAAATTCAACACGCAATGCACTGAACAATGCAAAATCATCTAACCAATAATGTTGTTGTGAACAAAAATTCTGAAATTGTTGCCGAGTAGCAGCGCCCTCAACGCTTTTCAGATATTGAAAAAAAGAAACTGCGCACTGTTGGCGTGCATAAGGCAAAGAATTTTCACTAACTAGCTGCACATCTGCTGATGTTATCCAGCCTTTTTCCAATAGTAAGTCAAGACTAATCAAGTCAGGATTTCCAGCATGTGCTGAAATAGATTGATAAGGTGACATATCTGCCTGTGTCGGCCCAGTAGGCAGCATTTGCCAGATCGTCAGCCCCGCACGGGCAATAAGATCTATAAAATGATAGGCGTCTTTTCCTAAAGTGCCGAATGCTTTTTTGCCATTTTTTTTCCAGCAAGTTTCTGAACAAGGCAGCGAGGTAGGATGCAGCAAAACACCAGCTGTACGTCGTTGAAAAAGTGGTGATTTATCTGCCATTAACGCCCTTCCCTTTCTATTATTTCGGAAAAATATTTTATCTTAACAAGACCACTGGAGACTTTAATTTGAGTGACCTTGTCGCATTACACCACCCGTCGCTGGATCACCTCCACCAATACTGATCACTTCGTGCAAATAGGCAGGTGTGGGCTGTTCAATAAGTGAGTATAAATTCATTAAGTGACGACGAAATAGGTATTCAAAATCACCAACACTTTGGGCTGGATTGTAATCACCAAACCACCAAAACCAATCAGACCCCTCGCAAAGGGCCAATTGTTTTTCAATTTGTGCTAACTGTGTTGCAGAAAAACTACGTTTAGCAAGAACAAGATCTACCTGCTGTTTAGCATCGCAAAGCATGTCCCATCCACGATTTTTATCTTTGTCACCAATCCAGGTAGAAAAGCTGCCATAGACCCAGCTGCCCGCTACCAGGTGCGGCATAGCGACAGGCGTTGGCTGTTGTTGATCAAGTACTTCACTGTAGGTGGCAAGTTCAAGTTGTGGATGAGTCGTTAAACGCTCGTAAAGAGTGTGGAGAAAATGATAAGCATTTTCAGGGAAATATTCCCAAGCATTTTCGCCGTCCATGATCACAGAAATTACAGTGTTTTTTGTATCTTTACTGGTATTGGCGATATGTACCATGTGATTAAGTAAATCACCGACGGCATCATCGGAATGCCATGTGGCGTATTTAAATCCGATCAAATCAGACAATCCATCGTCGCGAAAAAATGTATTGATTTTCACCTTGGCAAATTCATAAGCGCGATGCAGTGATTGATTATCTTTATGGATCTGCTCCGCAACGCCTTTATTTACTGGTGCGCGCAAACTGTTGTGTAACACAGAGTCTCCGGTTGCAGCCCAATCAAATTTTGCTTCATGCAGCAGTTTTAAGGTTTCATCACTCAATGAACCTTCTGATGCCCAACACCCGCGTGGGCGCATGCCAAAATATTGTTCAAAAGTTTTAAATCCTTCATGTAGATGCCATTTGGCGCGATTGCGTCCATCTGGATAAAAAGCAGCATTTGGCAGGCTGACCTCTGGCATTGCTTCTTTCGCGCTATTTAAATCGATTAACAATGGAATAATTGGATGTGCATAGGGGCTCATACAGAGCTCAATTTGACCCGTTTCTGCAAGCTTGCGGTAACGCGGCCCAATTGAAGCAATCAGCTCACCAATAATGCCAAGTAGTTCCCGGCGATCTTCTAAAGAGAAGTTACGCTCTTTTTTTTGCAAACGCTGAATTCGCTCATCACTACGACGTGGAATTTCCGCTAACCAACTGATGTGATACCAGACCCCCAAATCAATTAAAAATTGTTCATTCAAATAACGACTGATAAACGGCTTTTCATCAAAGGCACCAACGACATTCGCAAGCTCACTATAAGCGGGAAAACGTTCAATCATGCGCTCACGATTTGCGCGTAGATATTTTTTTGCAAGATCAGAAAATGCCATAGTCCCCGGTGCTGGTAACACCGGTTCAACTAATGAGGCGAGTACAGCATCTTTAATTTTTTTACTTTGATCGCTTAAATGCGCAGCAATTTGCTGCGCATAATCATCCAACTGCTCCAATAAAATCGGAGCGAAATTCACTACCGCCTTAGCAGCTGGCTGCGCTTCGATGTGCGCAGCCATATCAACGTAGTCTTTAATAGCGTGAAGATAAGTCCAAGGAAAATAATACTCTCCCGTCATAATGTCGCGATAGTCAGGCTGATGCATATGCCAGAGAAAAACGACCTTCGTTTTGCCATTATTAACCATTGATTTCATCCTGTCCTAACATGTCGGGGGTTACTAGCACTACACCTTTCGGAGACACGTGGAAACGTTTTTTATCCTCTTCCAAATCATAACCAATGATGGTGCCCTCGGGGATCTTACAGCGCCGATCAATCAGTGCCTTGCGAATTTTGCAGCGGCGCCCTACTTCAACGGTCGGGAACAAAACTGAGTCTTCAATTTCGCAATAGGAGTGTACGCGCACACGCGGGAACAGTAATGAATGCTTAATAGCAGAGCCGGAAATAATACAGCCGCCCGCGATTAATGAATCAACCGCATAACCGCGACGGCCATCATCATTAAAAACAAATTTTGCTGGCGCAACTTGTTCTTGATAAGTCCAAATTGGCCATTCGGCATCGTATAAATCCAATTCAGGGGTGATTCCGGTCAATTCAAGATTAGCCTCCCAAAGTGAGTCGACTGTGCCGACATCGCGCCAATAAGCATCGCCACCGGAGACTGGATCGCGAAAAGGAAACGCCGTAACACGATGAGATTTAATCATTGAAGGGATAATATCTTTGCCAAAATCGTGCGAAGAGTTGGGGTTATCGCGATCCTTTAATAACTCGCGGAACAACACTTTGGTGCTAAACACATAAATGCCCATGGACGCCAGTGCTTTATCGGGCTTGCCTGGCATAGGCTCGGGATTCGCAGGTTTTTCTGTAAATTTTACAATTTTATAATCCTTGTCCATGTCCATCACACCAAAAG
>CAXAVL010000085.1:0-17043 GCA_963971905.1 uncultured Cellvibrio sp. | reverse complement strand
AAAACAAACGAAGCGGGCATCGCGGTCTTAAGCTCACTTTACAACAATACAACCACCGACATCATTGTTGATGAATCAACATTGGACGGGCCGTTTATGATTAACGCCACGCCCGGCGTTGCGATTAAAGCCCGTAAAGGTTTTATCGATATGGTTGAGCTACCCGTGGTAAAAGCGGGTGAAGTAGACGGCATTATCTACCAAAAAGAAAAAGGCGGGGAAAGTAGCCCAGCGCCTTACATTATGTTGAATTTGTTAGATAAGAATAAAAAAATCGCTGCTAGCACACGCTCCGAATACGACGGTTACTACCTGTTTACCAACGTCAAACCTGGCAACTACCACTTAAAAGTGGATGAAGAATTTATCGAGCGGCGAGGTTATAAAAGCGCCGATAAAAATCTGGACTTTTCCTCTGAAGGGGATGTCATCGCCGGAGTCGATTTTGTATTGCGTCCACTGGATGAAGCAGCCGGCTATGTAGCAAGCGCAGGCAAATTTGAATCACCTGAAATGCTAAAACTCTATTACCACTTGTTGCGTAAAAAATTAGGCACGAAATTTATTCAGACACCGTTTTATATCAAACACCCTAACAAAGGTGGTTATGAATTGGGGTTAGCCTATTTTGCTGGCACACCGAAAGCGGGCACTGACGCGGAGAAAAAAGCCAATCAAGCCTGCATTGGCCTCAGCAAATATAAAATTCAATGCGAAGTTCAATATCAAGATTTCAAGTATTAATTAGAGCGAGTCTACATCATGAAAAAATTTATTCGTCACTCGTTATCATTGCTTGCCCTACTTGGGCTTTTGTCCAGCCTTGCCGCCTGCAGTTCCAATCCAATGCAGTCATCGGATGCCGCCGCGACAGATCTGAAATCGCTTGCGCGTAAACAGCAAGAACACGACAAACTGTTAAAAAAGCACGATGAGCTGCTCAAAGAGTGGAGCGAACTCAAACCTGGTCTAACGCGCCTACTCGCCATTGAACAAGAATTAAATCTCTTGTTGGGACAACTCGCGCAACTCTCTACGAGCCTGGAAGAGAGTGCGGCGAGCACTGAAAATCATACATCGACACCCAGCGTTGCTCACTACACCCCTACCCCTTCCCCACAACCGGTGCAGGAAGTACTAGCTACCGCCGAAATACCCGAACCAGTATCAACAGAAACATCAGATGACATGGCGGAACAAACTGAACCAGTCGCGCCAATGGATGCGAATTTCGCGCTGCAAGTTGCATCCATTCCCGAGTATTACCGTTTACCTGCCATATGGGGTCAACTATTAGATAAAAATCCACAATTACTGGCCAACATGGAGCCCAATTATCAAAAAACCAATGTGCGCAATACCGATTACTACCGGTTAAAAATTGGCAGCTTTGCTACTCGTCAAGATGCCAATCGCAAATGTAATGATCTAAAAGCAGCAGGCATGAACTGTTTGGTAGTGGACTACACCAGTTCTAACTTTGATCAAATAACCAATTAATACACTTGATCAGCTTTGGCATTAAATCTGCAGATATCGATAACAGGAGCATTACTAGCGGCAATAAAGTTCCGCTGGCTCACTTAAATTGATGAAGATGGAAAGGTACGATGTTAAAACGACCACATGACACTCACTCGTTCAAGGCAACCGGCAATCGTTTACCGCTGGTGCTATTTTTGTGTGGATTAACATTAAGTATTACTGGCTGCGGTAATTTTTTTACGGGCAACGAAACAAAAAAACTGAAAGCTGAGGATGGCACAGTTATCGATTTGAATGACGAAACCGTCAAGCAGTACGTAGAGGAATGGCACAACAGCAAACCCAGTATTGACAGGCTCGCAAAACTCGAAACAGATTTGTCTTTTTTATTATCCGAAGTCAGCAAAATGTCTGATTTAGGCCAAGTACCTGGAACAGCTAAAACAACATCCCCGATACTTAGCTCAGCTAAAACCACACCGGTGGTAACATCAACTAACACGACGACTACAGCTCAAACAACCATAACAAAACCGGCAACTGCTCCAACTACTACAACGACGCCGGCAACTGCGCCATTTTTTGCTGAAAACGCGTTAAGCAATCAGCCTGACGCCAGCGCTACAAGCACAATACCAACAACAACATTTATCCACACATCCAGTGACGCTACCGCTTACGCAGTGGATGCAGTTGCACCTATTAATACCCCTGGCCAGTTCCTCTGCCCAGAGCCTTTTAATAATGGCTATAAAAAATCGATTGCGTTTGTGAGTTTTCCGCGAGCAGTGCCTATATCCAGCCGCTTGGGTGCGTTGCATCAGGTAGAACAACATCTGCCGATGTTAATTGGTGCCAATTTGCGCAACCGCCATTCCATGCTGACCCCAACATATTTACGCAACTCGTTTGCCAGTGCAAAAGCACTTGGCGAAGTGAATGCTGCAACACAAGTGCAGGCAATATCACAACAAAACCGTGTGCAGTTTTTTGTTAGTGGCGAAGTAGATGATATGACCATGACCTTCCCTAATACAGTGGAGAATCCAAGTTATTTCACCCGCTTTATGAGTGGTGCGCACAATCTTTTGCATATCAACACACCGCTGGATAAACGCAGCCGTGTATTTAGTTTCACCGTGGAAATTCGCGATGGTTTTACCGGGCAGATTATTTTCAGCAACCAGTATCGAACCTTTGGCAAATGGAAAACATCGCCTGATAATCAGATGGGTTTTGGCTCACCGGGCTTTTGGAAAACGGATTATGGCATTCAAATACAGCATCTAGTTGCCAAAGCCAGCGACGATATGGCCAGTACCATTAACTGCCAGCCCTATATGGCACGAGTAGATTCATCACCAGGTCAACAACAAGTAGTCATCCATAGCGGCACCAATAACGGCATGCACAGCGGCGACACACTGGATTTATATCAACTGGTATACCAATCGATTACTGGGGAATATCAACGCTTTGATACGCGACTAGTCAAACGTAAAGGCCGCGTGTATTTAACTGAAATTTATCCCTCACACAGCGTCGGTCATGTGGTGGATGAAACGGTATTAAGCGGCCAGTATTTGGTAAGAGCGCGATAGATATTGCACCACACCTAGATCTACAACGCATCTAGGTGTCCGCACAATCAGGTCAATTGGGTTTGCTAGCCCGCACAATCTGTGGCAGTGTTGCCATCCGTTTTTTGCATAAACACTCACATGTCCGCTTTGCCTCTATCGCCCCGGTTTCTGGGAATTATCTGTGTATTTACCGGCACCTTTTGTTTTGCCAGCAAAGGCATCCTGATCAAACTCGCCTATCAATACGGGATTACTGCCACTCCGCTCTTAACCTTGCGCATGTTATTTGCCCTGCCCTTTTACGCCGCCACAGCGCTCTGGTTACACAAACAGCAACTGACACCATTAAATAAAGGTGATGGCTGGAAAATCGCCGGATTGGGATTGCTCAGCTATTACGCATCCAGCTTATTGGATTTTATGGGGTTGCAATATATTTCGGCCGGGCTTGAACGACTGATTTTGTACGTGTATCCCACACTGGTTTTACTCATGCTCGCCTATTGGAAGAAAGAAAAAATTACCCGCAGCACCCAAGTTGCACTCGCCATTGCCTACAGCGGTATGCTGTTGGTATTTGTACAAGACTTACGCCTCACCAACGATTGGAATCTCACCTTGTTGGGCGCAAGCTTGGTCATGCTCAGCACCATTTCATTTGCGTTATTTGTGGTTTTGGCCGGCAATATGATCAGCAAAGTCGGTGCCAGCCGATTCACCAGCTACGCAATGCTCTCTGCCTGCGCAGGTGTACTTTTGCATGGCGTAACCATTGGTGACCCCGCAGACTTACACCAACCTAATGCGGTGTATCTGCTCGCACTGTTACTGGCTTTTTTCTGCACAGTGATTCCCAGCTTTTTAATGAACAAAGGCATTAGCCTTATCGGCAGCGGCAAAACCGCGGTACTCGGTAGCATAGGTCCGGTAATCACCCTATTCTTAGGCGCACTGGTACTGCACGAACACATTACTCTGGTGCAATTACTGGGTGCTGGGCTAGTTATTGTCGGCGTTAGTCTAGCCAGCAAAAAATAAACACTGCAATTAATGAGGCACACTCATGACCCAAGCAACACCCAAAACTAAACAGAAAAAAACCGCACGCGACCTACGTGCCGAATCCATAAAAATTGCCAACACCATTAAAACCGAAGGCCAAACTCCGGTTGAAACCAAAGCTATCGCCAATGGTATCCAGCGCGGAATGGAAATATTTTTGCGGCAGCAGAGTGAAAAAACACGGGAGTTGGATAAACGCGTTAAAAAAGTAAAACAGCTATCGAATCAATTAACACAACAAAAATCAGGGGATGAGAGCGAAGAAGTTAGCAATGCACCCGTGCAATCTCGTTTACCTTGGGTTTTGCTTGCGCTTTCGTGGGGATTATTTCTGGCCGCTGGAGGGGTGATGACTTTAGTGAAATGATCACCTCAAGCTTTAGCCCTGATGCTTAAAATAAAAATAATGGTGTTTTTGAGGTAGAATGCGCGCTACTAATTTTACCTACTCTAATGTGTGAATAGAAAAATGACTAAAAAGACCAAGATTGTTGCTACAGTTTCCGACCTCAAAGGCGATGTTGAGTTTATTACCCAATTGTATAAACGTGGCGTTAACGTCATCCGCTTGAATACCGCTCACCAAACCCCGGAAGACACGGCCAAAGTGATCGAGAATGTCCGTGCCGTGAGCGAAAAGCTGGCGGTACTGGTGGACACTAAAGGCCCCGAAATGCGCACCAACCTCAAAATTGAGGAAGATTTAACCATTAAAACCGGTGACAAGGTCACTTTCCGTGCAGATGGTTTAGACGTACCGACCACTCGCGAAGCAGTGCAGGTCAACTACCTTGGTTTTGTGAAAGACGTTCCCGTGGGTGCCCGCATCTTGATCGATGACGGCCTGTTAGAGCTGGTAGTTGACAGCAAAGACGACGGCGCCCTTTACACCACGGCGCTGAACAACGGCAAAATCAAAAAGAAAAAGAGTGTTAACGTCCCTGGCGTTGCCATCAAACTGCCTTCGGTGACCGAGCGCGATAAGACCTTCATCGAAATGGCGATTGACGCTGGAGTAGACTTTATCGCCCACTCCTTCGTGCGCAACAAGCAAGATGTACTGGATGTACAAAACATTCTTGATGCGAAAAACTCGCCGATTAAAATCATCGCTAAAATTGAAAACCGCGAAGGTGTTGAGAACCTCGATGAGATTTTAGAAGTTGTTTACAGCGTGATGGTTGCCCGTGGTGACTTGGGTATCGAAATTCCCGGTGAAGAAGTGCCGCTGGTACAAAAAGACATCATCCAGCGCTGCATTAAAGCGCGTGTGCCAGTTATTACCGCTACGCAGATGCTGGAAAGCATGATCCAAAACCCACGCCCAACCCGCGCCGAAATTTCGGACGTAGCTAACGCCGTGTTAGACGGTACCGACGCATTAATGCTTTCCGGTGAATCCGCTTACGGCGACTACCCATTTGAAGCAGTAGAAACCATGGCGCGTATCGCGGCTCACGTTGAAGAGAAAACTGCCAAGGGCATCAACTTCGATTCCGAAACCGATAACCTGCAAGAGTACATCTGTAAGCAAGTGGCAAAATCTGCGCGCGACCTTAAAGTTGACGGGATCATAGTGCCGACATCTACCGGCTCCACGGTTCGCCAAATCGCCTCTCACCGCCCTGCGGCTCCGATTTATGCTGCGTGTTATACCCCTGGCGCGTTGCGTTTACTGTCGTTAAGTTACGGCGTTCATGCCTATCTGGTAGATGCGCCAGAGCGAGCGTCTATTATCAAGACCTCAATCACTCCGCTGCTGGAAAATAAAACCTTAACCAACGATAGCTTGGTGGTTATCGCGAAAAGCGCACCTGGTGCACCCAAAGGCGAAACCAACCGCATGGAAATCAACACCGTGGATTCTTTCTTAAACAAATAATTTATTTGTTTAATCGCTTACCAAGCCCTCGCGCACAACGCCGAGGGCTTTTTTTGCGCGGGATTAATGGCCTAAGCATAGGTCCAGGCTAACACCCGCGTGATCTTATTACCCTGTTTCATTTCAATTTCACGAATATCACTTGCAGCAAGCTTGCGCAGCAGCTTTTTAGCTGGAGCCAGGTTTTCACTTTTCGACACAAGCGTGGTAAACCAGCGGCACTGAGCTGCAAATTCACGGCTCTCTTTAATCATAGTGCGCAAAAATTTTTGCTCGCCGCCCTTGCACCACAATTCTGCATTTTGACCACCAAAGTTCAACGCGGATGATGTTGCTCCCACCCCTAAGTTATTGCGCTTTTGTTGATTTCCTTTTAATGCATCCGCCAATGAAGCATGAAAAGGTGGATTACACACACTCACATCAAATTTTTCATCTGCCTGAATAATGCCAGCAAAAATACGCGATTTTTCCGGCTGAAGGCGTAAATCTATAGCGCTCTGTAAACTCGAATTTTTATCAATAATCGCCGCCACATTCGCCAGAGATTGCGGATCAATGTCACTGGCAACACACTGCCAGCCATACACTTTGCATGCAAGTAAACTATAAATTCCGTTAGCGCCGGTGCCTATATCGAGCAACTTAATGTCACTGCCAACACCAAGTTTTTTATCGCCCTCCGCGAGCAAGTCAGCAACATAATGCACGTAGTCCACCCTGCCAGGAATTGGCGGGCACAGAAAACCCTCGGGAATACTCCAACCAACAATTCCGTAATACTGCTCTAACAACGCCGCGTTCAGCGCTTTTACGGCATTAGCGTCTGAAAAGTCTATTGATAGATTTCCATAAACATTTTCTGCAACAAAGGTTTTCAGTAGAGGATAAGTGTTAGCTAATAATTCAAAGTCGTATCCTTGTCGATGCAAGTTTTTAGGATGTAGACCTTGTTTAAGAATCACAGGTTTATCGACTGGAGGGTTCTTGTGTGTAGTCACGGGCTATTTCGGCGCTCTGGGAAAAAATGGAGTTAGTGTTCCCTTGTTATGTAAGGGCAATAGATTTTCGCGCACGATATTAACGTGCAGGTTTATTGCGCAATCGCCAAATCAAACGCTTGTTGCACGGCAATTTCTGCCTGTTGAATTTCTGTTTCTTGCATCCAATAAAAATGGCTTTTACGTTTATTGGCTGAAAGCTTGCCGCCATTGCTGTGTACGACTTGTATAAATACTTCTAAATGGTGCGGCGGCCAATCTAATTGGGCATTGAGTGCTGTGTAGGCTTTATCAAACCCCAGCAGATAATTGATTTCATGCTGCAAATCTTCTTCCACTGTGCGCTCTAGCGCGCGATACAGAAATTCTGCCTGCGCAGTAAAATCAGGGTAGCGATAATAAACGGCGTCATTACCGGTTGCAGGCACATCAGGCAATTCCGGATTAAACTCGGTCAATTGATTTAGTGGCCGTGAAAACTGCTCAAGGGTATGTATATAGTCTGGCAAGTTGGCGAGGATGACTGCCGATACAGGCAGGACAATTCCACGCGGCGTAAAATCGGCTTTAGCGAGTAGATCATGTATTAGGTAGCGGTGAATCCGGCCATTACCATCCATAAAGGGATGAACGTAAACAAAACCGAAGGCGATAAATGTGGCCAATACCACGGCATCTATTTGCATGATGGCGCGTTCTGGCAGCGCTAAGACACCCTCCATCAAGCTTGCGACATCTTCTGGCCGCGCCGGTACAAAATCGACTTGCGCGCGAAAGGTTAGATCTTTACCAATCCAATTTTGCCGGCTGCGCCAGGCATATTCGTGAAACCGTGGGTCTAGCACCCCATTTTGTAATTCCACGCATCGATCTTGTGTTAGCGGGGCGCGAATATCGGCTTGGCGCAATAAATCAGCGAAGCGTTGCGCACGCTGAGGTGAGGGTTTTTCTCGCTCAACTTCAAATGAAGATTGGGTTTCTTTTAAATATAAAAAAGCGGCTGCGCGAGTTAAGAGACTTTGATCGTAAGACGCCAATACTTGTTGCGTTTTATTCTGCAAGTCTTTGGCTACCATGCTTTGTAGGTAGCTGGTTTGGTAAACCATTGGGCAAAATTGCCGGTTACCTGGCAAGTTATTAATAACTCTAAACCTCGCTACCCGCTCGCCATCCAACAAGGCAAATTGTTGCGCAGAATCCACTACCGCAACATAACGCGAACGCGTTGATACCGGGTCTTGTATGGGGAGCACCTGCGTGGTTAGCCACTCATAAAGAAAACAAGCGATTCGCGCATAGCGCGATTCTGGGCTTGAAGTTAACCACTGGCACAAAGCCTCTTGAGCGGTGCTTTGTTGCACGTCAAACAAGAGCGCCAATACCTGCAAATTAATACCTTCGTAGCGCAAGGCAAATTGCAGCTGCCCCGTTATACCCGAATCTGGTTGATAGCCAGGCTCAAATAGCTCAAACCATTGCCCACCGATCTGCTGTCTTTGGCGCCCTTTTACGCGGGCATCAATGCGCGCGCGCGTGGCGAGAGGCAAGGCACGTAAACCGTAAGCTTCGATTAACGCACTGTAGCCTACAAAATCTGGCATAGGATTAACCCTTATCTATCCGGAAAATGGCCGCAAACCGCGAAATATAGCCGCAAATAGTATTTTTATGAGGATAATAGCCGTTAAAGAGATGCGGATGAATAATTGCGGCAAATTTCCTCAACAAAATAGATCAAGCGGCTTTTTTCCGGATTATGCGGCCGTTTTCCGGAATTGGCTAGGTCAATACTGAGCGAGAACCGTCAATTGATCCTTGATACCGTTGATTTGTCGATTAATTTCTATTTGACGATTGAACTGTTTTTCTCTGATTAGCTTTGCGGTTAGCCTGAAGTCGTTAAAACTGCATCCTAAAATTTTCAGCCATTTTCGCAAGATCTAACATCAACTGATTTTTACGCGCTTGCGCGTGGGCCTCAGGTGAAAGAATCGCTATTAGCAAAAAACACTTTGGGGTTTGATAAGCGGGGCAATAGACCAGATGATCATCGCTGGTTTTGTCATCCTGCTTTTTGCAGTGTGCAGGCCAGCCAGATTCACCATCCAACAAATGGATATGCCAGAGCTCCTCGGCCTTAACGGAAGGCAAAGTGTTGGGGTGGTTGTAAGGAACATCGCGGCCAAATAAGTCCGGCAAAACACCATTAGCTTTGTAATGGCGAAAGTCATCTTCCAAACACTTCAACTCTTCTGGATCAATCTGTCTTCTGATCAGCTCGGTTTTGAATATCCTAATCACTCAGAAAAGCGCCCCAATTCGTCAGGCGAAGTATTGGCAAGCAATTCACTACCTTCAGCTACTATCGCATCCAAGCGCGCTCGGGATGGACGGAAACGACTGCGCCCCTCGGGGTATGCCTGTTCGATCATCTTGACCATGTGCTGATAAACCTCGGCTGGGACTATATAGCCCGCCGTGCGGTTATTAGATAACACAGCCACCGGCTCGCTTTTGAAGTAGCTGGCAGGGCTTTTGCGCAGATCGGTGATGGATACGGTCTGTTCGGCATAGATTGGGCTGGTATTCATAGAACCTCCATAAAGTGCATAATTTTGTACATATTAATGTACACAACGAAATCCTTCAAGCTTATCGGCAGCCCCCAGCAACCATCTGGCGCGAAGCTCGCCGCTTTGCCACATCAGAAGCCGCTCAGGAAACCTTAGAACGGATTGGCAGCGAACATTTAACCGCTATTGTCGATGCTTGCGATAAAGGCGATTTTAAAACGTTTGTTGAATTATCCGGCGGCGCAACCGTTCCACCAAAAGACCAGCCCTTACGCGCGTTACACATTGCAAAAGAAACACCGAATAAATACGGCGAAGCCATTAAAAAATTAATCGGCCTGTGCTTTAAGGGAGTTGAAACGATTAACACCCACATCCGCGAATGGATTGTTCGCCCCACGGATTTATCTGCGAAGAAAAATGATTTCGGGATGGGGTTTGCTTTAGGTGGCGCGAACGCGCCACCCTTGGAGCTCTGTCAATAACTGTAGAGGACATATCTGCTGAAATGCTCAGTAGAGGGTTATCACAAGAAGTGGTCGCTGGTATTTTTCAGAATGAAAGTTTCGTTCGAGGATCTGAAAGCGATTGCGCAACCTCCAGTCGCTGATGCGGCACGTCTGATTATTGATAAAGCGAATGACGAGGCGATGGCTTCTTAGAATTTGCGGGAAGCGATGAAAAATCTGGCTGCGGTTGCCTACCGTCGATAAAAAGATCGCCTATGTGAAAATAATCTAAAAAACATAACACGATTTCAATTTATCCCTAAGCAATGAAGCGGTAAGGTTAGCTTGGGATTGACGCAGTATTTGCCATCTTGCCCCCAGTTTTTACCGGCTTCGAACACAGCTTATCCACAGGTTTTCAAGCTTGCATAAAACCCGAAAGCCCTTTAGTTTACTGGTAATGGCGCAGAAGAGTGCGTCAGGGACCAAAGAAAAAGCCCATAAGCGCGAACTTATGAGCCTTTGGAAATTTAAGACCCCCGTAGATGGATGCTTAAACTTTTTTTCACAAATTCAATTTACTTCGGGAGCAATCCTCAAGTCAACGAATTTAACAAGCTTTACATCCACTTCGGGCTTTATGGGAAAAATGCCTATGAAGCGGGAAAAGAGCCGCAAGCGCGGTTTTAAATGGCCATCTGAGGAAGATTTGGGCAAATGCCTCAAGCTTTTGCAGATTGCGAAGGTAGTTTTCACTTGGATGTTTAGTTAGAGGGGGGTGGGGGCGAAATCCCCCCATTTCTCAAAATATTCATCACTTGCGTGACCGGATGATCGCTGCGATGCCTATGCACATGGCTAGCACTAAAACTGCAGATGCGAGAATTATTCCGACTGCATTTGCGCCGATTCCAGTCATTTGACCTGACAAATCGATGTGAAATTGCTGGCTTGGTACCACAGCTTTGCTCCTCTGTTGATCTTTTCATTCTGCTACCACGACCACTGCACCGGCCCTTAGTGTTTTGTTCCTCTTGTGGGATTTCCCCCCGGCCCATGCTTTCCATTAACTCATCACGACTCGCGAAAGTAATTTTGCGTGCGCAAAAAACGCATAGTTAGAATGCCGCAGGACAAGAGTTCTGGCTTTTGGGGTAGGCCAGACATTTGCGGGAGTTGCGGCTTCGGTTAAAAGTTGGAACTTTTGACAGGCTATACTTTCCGAAAGTCATGGAGGTATATAACTATGTGGGATACGGCCGTAAGCATATAAGCAACGAAAACTTAACTGAGCTGGTGCAGATTCTTGAGCTGGGAGTGGCGCTCTGGTGGTTGATTGCCAAGAGGTTGACGGCGCGCTGGTCGTGAACAACAAGCGGACCACGTTCAACGCTCGCAACTTGACTTCCCCTTATTGAAAGGGCGTTATACGGATTGAGCAGGAGAAAAGTGTCATCAAGTATTAAGGCTCTAAGCTTGTTGAAACAAAAGGTGTTTTACACAGCCAAACAAGATCGAAACAGTTCCCCGCTCCATTTCCGCCGCCCGTTTTCCACCTGAAAAAGATACAGCACAAGTAATGACAGGAAAATGGACTTAATGTGGACTTAAATCGCAGAAACAAAAAACCCGCTTATCTTGCGATAAGCGGGTTTTTAATTTGGTGGAGCTTAGCGGGATCGAACCGCTGACCTCAACACTGCCAGTGTTGCGCTCTCCCAGCTGAGCTAAAGCCCCAGATTCATTGACATCCTGTCTCTGATGTGGCGCGCATTTTATGCAGCTGACTCCGGAGTGTCAAGCTATTTTTGTTCGTCTCGGTGCGCTGATTTTGTTTGTAAATCAACCAGTTATCGTTGCAAATGTAGATGCTGCGGGCTTTAGGGAGCCTCTTTTTGTTTACGGTATTGGGTGGGTGTTAGCCCGGTTACGCGCAGAAATTCCTTATTGAAGTTGGATTTGGTGCTGAACCCTGCCTCTAACATGAGCCTTGTGATGGAGATGTCGCTGTGGTCGCGCAGCAAGGCTTGTGCAGCTTTTACACGGCAGTCATTGAGGTACTGCGAGAAGCTGCCGCCGTAGATACGGTTGATCGCCTGCGAGATTTGCCGTGCGGGAATGACCAGAATACGACCGGCCTGTTCCAGAGTTACGCCGCCCTCCTGTTTATAGAGTTGTCGCTCAGCGACAACCTGCTCCCAGCGGGTGAAGATCTGCCTGGCTTCTGCATCGCTCATAGGTTTGGCTTTGCTGATGCGCAAATCCTGCAAGGCGTGCATCCATTCGGTTAAGGGCGCGCGAATGATGACGAGCAGCAATGTTGTTGCATGAAAAATCAGGAAGATACTGGCGCCTAACCAAATCGAACGCGATTGCCCAAGCGGCGTACCTGAGGTGAGTTCGATATAGCCAAGGATTTCCACAAGCACATTAATCGACATCAAGACAGCAAGGATAACCAGCCAGCGATACGCCGGTGCTGCATATTGCCCCAAGTGCGCCAGTTTATTCTGGCCGCCAACTAGGAGCGCGACCGTAATGCCAAGATAAACTGCAAAACTGCCGATGATCAGATAATCCAACAACCACAACAATGGGGAGCGAAACACCCAAAGGCCGAGCACCAACACAGCCGGTAATAGATGCAACCACCAGATCCGGTTGCTGGCCTGCCCCTCTCTCACCAGGCTAGCGTAATAAAAATAGACGGCGGGCCCGATTGTCATGGCAAGGGTTGCGCGCAAAAGCCCCGCCCACTCCCAGGAAAAGCCAAGTAATAAAACCGCCAAGATATTCTGTGCGGCGCCAATCCCGTAGTTGATACCGAGTAAACGTGCAGGCAACACCTGAAGCTTTTGTGAAACTAAAAACCCCACAGCGAGCAGCAGGCAGAGGACGGCTGACGACAGATAAATATGGATAAGGCTTTGGTGCATTGGCGGTTCCTTGTGGGTAATGCATCATTAAAACAGCGAATTCTAACGACTTTTACGTCCTCAATCGCGCTTTAGGTCGCGGCTACCCGGTGTTAAGCCAGAAGATCCAGCTTCCCTACCTATCTAAAAGGAAGCCTCCATGAAATTGAATCGCGTTTTTATTGCCCTCGCGGCACTGACATTAAGCATGGGATCTATTGCGCACAACGCTGCGGCAACTGACACCACGACAAAAACCACGACCACAGAAAGTCTGTTAATTCGCAATGTGCACATTGTTACAGCGGATACTGTTAGGCCGAATCACGCCAGTGCGCAGGTGAGCAAACGTCCGTTGAATGTCCTCATTAAAGATGAGCGGATTGTTGCGATAGGTACACAAACGTTTACTGCCGACAAAACCATTGATGGCACTGGCCAATATTTGATTCCCGGTTTGATTGATACCCATGTTCACTTGCTGGATGTGCCTGGGTTGACGGATGTTGCGCCCGACATTCGGCAGCAAGCCGAAGCGCAGATTCCTAAAAGTTACCTCTATGCCGGATTTACTACCTTGCTGGATTTGGCTAACACCGGGGAGTTTATTGCGCGGTGGAATCGCCAGCCACTCGCGCCCGAAGCCTTCTTTTGTACTCCGGTATTGATCCCAAAAGGTTACCCGCTCGCCATGATGCCGGAAGATTCGGCTCAGGCTCACGATTCAAGCCGCCACCTATTGCACGACCATCACACCCATAGCACGGCTGATCACAACACCGATACACACACACCTGCCGAGCTCGTTGAGGCGGGTAAAAAAGAAGGTGCCCGCTGCGTTAAATTATTTTATGAAAAAGGATTTGGCCGCATGAAAAATTTACCTGTACCCAGTGAACAGATAGCACGTGAACTGGTTGCTGTCGCACACGACCATAAACTGCCGGTATTTTTACATGGTAACTCTTACGCGTCTTATGAGTTCGCGCTTGCGACTGGCGTCGATATGATCGTACATGGTTTATGGAATGCCGATGCGAACATAACCCGTGTTGAATTAAACGGAATCGCAACACGTTTGGCAAAAGCCGGTATTGCAGTGCAACCAACCATTCAAGTGATTTACGGCGAACAAGAAATATTTAACCCGCAATTTTTTGCACAGCCGCTCGTTAAAAACCTTATGCCCAAGTCACTGCGGGATTGGTATCAATCAGATGCTGGTCAATGGATGAAAAAACAAATGGGTGAACATTTCGCAGAACATAAAAATTTATCGGATGAGCAAATCTATCAGCAAGCCAAAGCCGCCTATCAACCCTTACTGCAGCGTGCTTCTCGGGTCAGCAGCCAATTACAGAAACAAAAACCTTTATTGGTGTTCGGTAGCGATACCCCCAGCGGCCCGTTCTACACACAATTTCCAGGCTTGAACGGCCGCAAGGAAATGGATCATTGGATGCAGATGGGTATTTCATTGCCGGATTTATTCAGGGCGATGACCATCAATAATGCACAGAGAATGGGATTGGAAAACGAGATTGGCAGCGTAGAAAAAAATAAAATCGCGAATTTATTATTGCTTGGGAAAAATCCGCTGGAAGATATTACCGCGTACGACTCTATCAATTGGATTATTTTGAAAGGCCGCGCGATAGAGCGGGAAACCTTGACTGCGCAGTAGTCTTCACCCGAAAAATAAAAAGGAGAATGACGCAGAGAGAAGCGGCTCACACGTTAACAGTGTGAGCCGCTGTATGACTTAGGCTTGCGGAGCGCTTTCTTGCAAACCTAGTTTATCGAAGACCTTTTCCAGATCCTTTTGTTTGTTTTTACCAAAACCGCCCAAAGCGTTGATCGCGTGGCGGATGCGGGCGCGACTCATGTCGGGGCCGATAATCTGCATCGAGTCCACTACGGGGAAGGAAGCGGTGGAACCGGCGATGGCGACAAACACTGGCGCTATGGCATCTTTAATCTTCAAGCCCATTTGGTCGGCAAGCAGTTTGAGTTCGGCAAACAGATTATCGCGCTCCCAGGTGCGCAGGGCTTCCAAGCGCCAGAGGGCGAACTGCAGATATTCTTTTTGCTTCTCCACATCCAGTTTATTGCCGGCGAAACTCGCTTCGGTCACCGGCATCATGCCGCTGACTAAAAAGCCTGCGAGCGGTGCGAAATCGCTCAGGGTGGTCATGCGCGATTGGGCGTGTGGCAGTGCTTGCAGCAATGTGTCTTTATTGAGTGCCCAGCCGTGCAATCGTTCGGCGAGTTGCTCGATGGTGAAATTCTCGCGAATCCACAGGCTGCTTAGCCAGTTGAGTTTTTCTACATCGAAAATCGGGCCGCCTAATGATACGCGCGATATATCGAAGTGCTCTTGCATTTCAGCGAGGGTGAATTTCTCGCGCTCGTCTGGCATAGACCAGCCCATGCGGCCAAGATAGTTGAGCATCGCCTCGGGCAGATAACCCATGCGCTTGTAATAAAGGATGCTGGTGGGGTTTTTGCGTTTGCTGAGTTTGGATTTATCCGGGTTGCGCAGCAAAGGCAAGTGGCAGAGTACGGGCGCCTGCCAGCCGAAGTATTCGTAGAGTTTCAAATGCTTGGGCGCGGAGTTGATCCACTCTTCGCCGCGAATCACGTGGGTGATTTGCATCAGGTGATCGTCCACCACGTTGGCGAGGTGATAAGTGGGCATGCCGTCGCCTTTGAGCAGCACTTGCATATCCACTTGCGACCATTCGATCTCGATCTTGCCGCGCAACATGTCGTCGATTTCACACACGCCCTCTTCCGGGATTTTCATGCGGATCACATAGGGCTCGCCGGCATTTAATTTGGCCTGCACCTCTTCTTGCGACAGCAATAAACCGCGACCGTCGTACTTGGGCGTTTCACCGCGCGCTTGTTGCTCGCGGCGCATTTCATCCAACTCTTCTGCGGTGGCGAAGCAATAGAAGGCATGGCCTTTTTCAACTAATTCCATGGCGTACTTGCCGTAGATATCCATCCGCTCGCTTTGGCGATAAGGGCCGTGGGGGCCGCCAACGTCCGGGCCCTCGTCCCAATCCAAGCCCAACCAGCGCAGGCTGTCCAGAATCGCCTGTTCGGATTCGGGGGTACTGCGAGTTTGGTCTGTATCTTCAATGCGCAATAGGAATTTGCCGCCGTGCTGGCGAGCAAAACACATATTGAACAGCGCGATATAGGCGGTGCCTACGTGAGGGTCGCCGGTGGGCGATGGGGCAATACGGGTGCGAACTTCAGACATGAAACGGCCTTTTGTGCGAATCGATAAATTGAAGATAGGAAAAGGCGCGCATTATACGCTTGAAACAGCCGGCGGGAGAAACGGGGATTGAGCGATTAGCTCGCCTGCGCACCCAGCAAGGGCAAATGCTTGAGGCGATGATACTGCAAGGTCAAGGCAATACAGTGTTTTAGTTGTTTAACCGGAATCAGCTCAAGGCGGGTAAATATGATTGCCCTATTCCCTTCATAACAAAACAGATTGCCGTGAAGCGCCTCAAAGGTTTCGACCAGTGTGGTTTTGCAATTGAAATAAAGCGCATAGTGCTCAGGATCGCGCGGCTTCCAATCCATACGAATGGTACTGCCCTGTTTAACAATATAACTAGGCTCACCCCACTTCAGCGTTTCTTCTATTTCACCAACATCCAAATCAGCAGCAGTTTCAAAAATTAATGCGCGCAAGAATAATAACTTTTGGCGCATCTCAGGCGGGTAATTGTTAAAGACGTCGGCAACGGCGGGATTGTGGATCGTTTGCATCGCTTAACTCCCCAAATTTCACTTTACCTACATAGTCTAGCCCCGTTGGGCGCCAGAATTAGTCAGGATGCTAATTGCAGCAGTTGAAATATTTTTTATCCTGCGAATCATTCTTGCTATTTGCCAGCACTAGTCAATGCGACAACCGCACTTATCCACTATCGATTGAGAACATTAGAGATGAGCAAATTGCAGACTGGCGACCAACTTCAACCCCAACAATGGCGCGACGCACACCGCAAGCTGGTGAAAGATCGGAAGAGCACACGTCTGAACTCCAGTCACACTGATATCTCGTATG
>CAXAVL010000084.1:0-17063 GCA_963971905.1 uncultured Cellvibrio sp. | reverse complement strand
TCACTACGATGATGTCATCGCAGAAGTGAGTAATTTTTTGCGCGCGCGCATCGCTGATTGCCATGCGCATGCTATTCCTTTGGAGCGAATTCTTCTTGATCCCGGATTTGGCTTTGGTAAGACACTCGCGCATAATCTCGCGCTTTTGCGGCGTTTGCCCGAGTTGGGTGAGTTAGGCTGCCCGTTATTGGTTGGCATGTCGCGGAAATCGATGGTGGCGCAGTTGCTTGATCGCGCGGTCGATGAGCGTTTGCCGGGTAGTTTGGCGCTGGCGTTGCTTGCTGCGCAGCGCGGTGCTGCCATTATTCGTGTGCATGATGTTGCTGCCACGGTCGATGTATTAAAAGTTCTCGCCGCTGTGGCTGAATAGCCCAGCGTAATTATTGTTAGCGCAGTAAGACATTATGTCGCGCAAGTATTTTGGTACTGATGGTATTCGTGGTTTGGTCGGTGAAGCGCCAATCACCCCGGATTTTATGCTCAAGTTAGGTTGGGCTGCAGGCTGCGTGCTCAAGGATCGTTTTGATGGCCAAAATATGATTCTGATCGGCAAAGATACGCGTATTTCGGGCTATATGTTTGAGTCTGCCTTGCAGGCCGGGTTGATTAATGCGGGTGTTGATGTTGGTTTGTTGGGCCCAATGCCTACGCCTGGTGTCGCTTATCTCACCCGTACCTTCAAGGCACAGGCAGGTATAGTCATCAGCGCGTCGCATAATAGTTATGTCGACAACGGCATTAAATTTTTCGGTGGTAACGGCAGCAAACTTCCTGATGAGTTGGAAACACTAATCGAAGCGCAGCTGGAAAAACCCATGTTTACCGGCGAAAAACTGGGCAAGGCGCGCCGGATTGCCGATGCGTCGGGACGCTATATCGAATTCTGTAAAGGGACAATGCCTTGGGGGTTTAACCTCAAGGGCATGCATATCGTTTTGGATTGCGCTAATGGTGCGACCTATAACATCGCCCCCGATGTATTTACCGAGTTGGGCGCACATGTTACTTCGCTGTTTGTTGAGCCCAATGGCACCAATATTAATCGCAGTTGTGGTTCAACCAAACCGGAAGCGCTGCAAGAAAAAGTAGTGGAATTAGGTGCGGATATTGGCATCGCATTTGATGGCGATGGCGATCGTGTCGTATTTGTGGATCACAAGGGTGAGTTGGTTGATGGTGATGAATTACTCTACATTATCGCCGCCTATCAGCAGGAATATGCAGGCGGTTGTGATGGTGTTGTTGGCACTTTGATGAGTAACTTTGGTTTTGAGTTGGGTCTTAAAAAACTGAATGTTCCTTTTGCGCGCGCCAAAGTGGGTGATCGCTATGTGATCGAAATGATGCGCAGTAACGGTTGGCGTTTGGGTGGTGAAAACTCAGGCCATATTGTTTGCAGCAATGTAACTACTACAGGTGACGGCATTATCTCTGCACTTCAAGTTTTATTGGCTGTTACTACTATGGGGGACTCATTGCATCGCATCAAGAAAGCGATGAATAAGTTGCCTCAGGTCATGATCAATGTGCACATGGCCAAGCGTGTAGATTTAAGCAGTAACGATGTTGTGCAAAAGGCAGTAAAACTAACAGAAGACAAGCTTGCAGGAACAGGGCGGGTGCTTTTGCGGCCATCAGGCACTGAACCTGTTGTAAGGGTTATGGTTGAGGGGGAAGACAAGAATCAAGTTAAAGAGCTCGCCCAGGAGTTGGCGGCAACTGTAGAAGCCGCGCTTGCCTAATGCCACAAGGCATGTCTATCAGTTAAAAATACAATTAAGATCCGCGTTTGAAAACTGGTCGAGGTGCATGTTTTGTATTCAGGCAGTGCGTGACTTGTGCAGAAATATCGGTGAGCGCACAAAAAAACAGATAAAAATCAGGGTGTAAGCGAAGATTCGGTTGTATGTTGAAATCATCTTAGCTAACATTGGCGCCCGCTTTGGGGGAGGTATTGCTGTTGAACAAAGCAAGTAACGCCAAGCGTCGCCAACTGGTGGTTGGCAACTGGAAAATGAATGGAAATCTGCGTGAAAATGCAGAGTTGTTGGCCAAGGTAGTGGCAGGTTGGCAAGGCGAGCACAGTGCTGAAGTTGTTATTTGTCCGCCCTTTCCATATTTGATGCACGCCAATAGATTGTTGGCTGGTTCGACAATATTGTTGGGCGCGCAAACTGTTAGTGAGCATGATAAAGGTGCTTATACAGGTGAAATTTCTGGATCAATGCTTGCAGATTTGGATTGCAAATTTGTAATAATTGGTCACAATGAGCGCCGCCGAATGCAGGGTGAAACGGATGAGCAAGTTGCTCGCCAATTTATCGCTGTGCAGAGAGCTGGTTTGATTCCGATACTTTGTGTAGGCGAATCCTTGCAGGACCGTGAGCAGGGGCGCCATTTAGAAACGATTAGTCGACAGCTCAGTGCAGTTTTTGCACATACAGGCAAAGCAGTATTTAAACATGCAGTGCTTGCTTATGAGCCTGTATGGGCAGTGGGTACAGGTAAGACAGCCACGCCAGAACAGGCAGAAGAGGTGCATCGTTTCATGCGTGCACAGCTAGAAGAATTGGCTAGCGAAGTGAGAATTTTATACGGTGGTAGCGTTAAGGCGCACAATGCACAGCAGTTATTTGCATTGCCTGATATAGACGGTGCCTTACTCGGCGGTGCATCTTTAGACGCTGACGAGTTTTTAGCAATCTGTAAGGCTGCAGATTAATTTCACCAGCCAAGCACTAAGCGCTTAAGAGAAATTCGTAATGGAAAAATTAGTACTTATTGTTCATTCGCTTGCTGCATTAGTCATTATAGGCTTGATTTTATTGCAACAAGGTAAAGGCGCAGCAGCCGGTGCATCGTTTGGCGCTGGCGCTTCGCAAACTGTATTCGGTAGTGAAGGTAGCGGTAACTTTTTTACTCGCGCGACCTGGATAATCGCCACCGTATTTTTTTGCACTAGTTTTGGTTTGGCGATTATTGCAAAAAATCATTCTAAAGTAGCAACACAAGGTTTGGTTATCCCAGCTGCGCAGCAACAAGAAGTTCCCTCAGCTTCTGACGTTCCTGCGAGTGAAGTGCCAGCCGCTACTGTATCGGATGTTCCTGCTGTAGAATCGCAAGTTGCTCCAGCTGCTGACGATGTAGCCGCGCAACCAGAAGAAAAGAAAGAGTAATTTAAAGGTTAATGCCCCGGTGGTGGAATTGGTAGACACGCTATGTTGAGGTCGTAGTGGCGAATGCTGTGCCGGTTCGAGTCCGGCCCAGGGCACCAAAAGAAAGTTTGATGACTTCCCAAAACATCCCTAAAGCCCCGTAAATCGGGGCTTTTTGCTATCTGGCGTTCCTAACGCTCTATAATGACCAATAGAAGTTACTTCTATTTGGGGGCACAAAATGGGGTATTAAAAAAGTGCGGAGGTCAGGAAAAATAAGGCTTTCTTACCTGCTTTCTGTGTAATACCGAGTAGTGGTCTTTGGCGCCCAACTTGGTTAGTATCCTGCTCTAATAAGAACTGCAGCAGCCGAGTAGGAAGCATGGCCGATACGACCAATTTTGATTTTCTTCAAGAACACGATCCCGTTTTCGTGCAGCTCGCGGCAGCGGCTGAGCGTTCTTTTATCAGCGATCCTAACACTACGCTGATTAAGCTGCGCCAACTGGGTGAAGCTATTGCTCAGGATTTGGCTGTTCGTTGCAATATCCGTTTTGATGACCGTACCACTCAGCTGGAATTGCTGCAGCAGATTCGCCATGAGATTCGCCTAGAGCCTAATGTGCTGGAGCTGTTCCACTTATTGAGAGTGGAGGGTAATAAAGCAACGCACAAATTTAAAACTCACCACAAAGAAGCCATCACCGGGATGAGTGCTGCGCGTGAGCTGGCGGTTTGGTACCAGCGCGCCTTTGGTAAACAAGGTGCTGCATTTAAGCCCGCGCCTTTTGTAGCCCTTAAAGATCCTTCAATCGAATTGCGCGAGCTGCAGGTTCAAATTGAGCAGTTAAAAAGCCAGCTAACAGAAACGAATCAAAAGTCATCCGGCAATATTCAGCTGCAAGAACTATTACAGCGCGAAAAAGAAGAATACGAAGTACTCGCACAGCAGATGGATGCTGAAGCTCGCCAATACAAACAGCTTGCCCAAGATAATGA
The DNA here is from genome assembly GCA_963971905.1 of uncultured Cellvibrio sp. Taxonomy (GTDB): domain Bacteria; phylum Pseudomonadota; class Gammaproteobacteria; order Pseudomonadales; family Cellvibrionaceae; genus Cellvibrio. The sequence goes on along the minus strand of CAXAVL010000084.1, from coordinate 12,909 downwards.
AAATAAACTTATCGCCCAGCAGCAAGAATTTGAAACGCGAATAAAACAGCTACAAGATGATCTTGCCCTTCAGTCAGCTGAACATCAAAAAGTCTTGCAGCAGCAAGTAATGCAAGTAAGCCAAAAAACACAAAAGGCCAGTGCACAATTAACGCTGAATGAAGAGTTGACCCGGATCATCATTGATCAGCAATTAATTGATGCAGGTTGGGTAGCTGATACCCAAGAACTTGATTACAAAAAGGGCGCTCGTCCTGAAAAAGGTAAGAACAAAGCGATTGCAGAGTGGCCCACAACAGGGGCGCAACGCGCAGACTATGTGTTGTTTGCCGGGCTGATTCCCATTGCCGTAGTAGAAGCAAAGCGCGAAAACGAAAACGTCGCCGGTAAAATTCCTCAAGCCGAACGCTATTCGCGTGGATTTAAAGCCGATGCAACGCTGATGCCTGCTTGGGCGGAGCAGGGCAGAAGCATTGCATGGCCAGATGCAGCCGATGGCCATTTTCATATACCGTTTGTTTATTCCTGCAATGGCCGCGCTTTTGTAAAACAGTTGAAAGAACAATCCGGCACCTGGTTTAGAGATGTGCGCGAAGCATCGAATATTGCAGAGCCGCGCGAAACATTTCATTCACCCGCTGGCTTGTTAGATAAATTAAAACGCAGCCGTGAACTTGCTGAACAAAAACTAAAAGCAGAAGGTTTTGCTTACCTCAAGCTGCGGGATTATCAAGAAAAAGCGATTGTTGCGGTTGAATCTGCACTAGCCAATGACCAGCGTAATTGCCTGCTGGCGATGGCAACCGGTACCGGAAAGACCCGCACCATTATCGGTTTGATTTATCGCTTCCTAAAAGCTGAACGGTTTAAACGCATTTTGTTTTTGGTGGATCGCACGGCCTTAGGAAATCAGGCATTGGATTCCTTTAAAGAAGCCAAGCTTGAAGAAAATAAAACCCTCTCCTCGATTTATAACATCGCCGAATTAGGTGATATGGCTGCTGAAGCGGAAACCCGTGTTCAAGTGGCTACCGTGCAGGCGATGGTGAAACGCTTATTCGCCTCTGACAACCCACCCACTATTGATGCCTACGATTGCATCATCGTAGACGAAGCTCACCGTGGTTATACCCTTGACCAGGAAATGACTGAGGGCGAATTAGCCACGCGCGATGCTGCGCAATATCTTTCCAGTTATCGCCGCGTACTAGATTATTTTGATGCAGTTAAAATCGGATTAACTGCCACACCTGCAAAACATACCAGCGAGATTTTCGGTAAACCCGTTTATACCTATTCATACCGTGAAGCTGTGGCCGACGATTGGCTAATCGACCATGAACCGCCGATTCGCTATGAAACCTTATTGAGCAAAAATGGCATTAAGCTTGATAAAGGTTCGGCGGTCAGTGCGATCAATACCTACACAGGCGAAATTGAATCCGCCTTGCTGGAGGATGAAATCAATTTTGATGTGGAAGCGTTTAATCGCAAAGTCATTACCGAAGGATTTAACCAAGTTATTTGCGCGCAATTAGCCAAAGAGTTAGATCCTTTTGGCGATGAAAAAACCATGATCTTTTGTGCGACCGATTTACATGCCGATATGGTTAAACGCCTGTTAGATGAAGCCTTTAAAGAAATTCACAACGGCAGCTACAGCGAAGCCGCCGTGCGTAAAATTACTGGCAAAAGCGACAAGGTAGATCAGTTAATTCGCAACTATAAAAACGAACGTTACCCCAATATCGCCATTACCGTGGATTTGTTAACAACGGGTATAGATGTTCCAAAAATTTGCCATTTGGTTTTTCTGCGCCGTGTTAAATCACGTATTTTGTACGAGCAAATGATTGGCCGTGCCACACGCCGTGCCGATGATATTGGCAAAACTGTTTTTAAAATTTACGACCCGGTGGATATATATGCTGCCTTGCAAACTGTCAGCACCATGAAGCCGCTGGTGCGTGACCCGAATATCACGCTCGAACAATTGGTTGATGAACTGACTAATCCCGATACGCTTGAAAAAGGCTTAAATGCACCCGGTGTGCAAGCCGAAACCAGTCATGCGCAAGATGTATTAGCAGAGCTTGGCCAAAAAGTGATGCGAGTAATGCGTAAAGCGAATAAAGCGGCAGAATCAAAGCCGGAGCTGAAGCAAAAGCTGGATGAATTGGAAAACCTTTGGGGTGTTGCACCGCAAAAATTGCATCAGCATTTACAAGAATTAGGTCCACGCCAAGCGGCGGAATTTATGCGCCGCAACAACGGTTTTATCAAATCAGTCGATGAAGTGAAGTTTATTCTGGGCAGTGAACACAGGCCGATTATTTATGAAGGTCGCGATGAGTTTTTATCGCGCGAGCAAAACTTTGGCGTAAATGAAAAGCCTGCGGATTACCTGCTCAGCTTTAACGATTTTATTAAAAATAATATCAACCAGTCGGCAGCACTGGCGGTGGTTGTTAATAAACCTAAAGACCTGACGCGCGACCAACTCAAAGAAATCAAAGTGCTGCTGGATAACAACGGCTACAGCGAGACTAAGCTCAAAGCCGCATGGCGCAACAGCACCAATCAGGAAATTGCCGCCAGCATTATCGGCCATATCCGCCAAGCAGCTTTGGGCGAGCCGTTAATTCCCTTTGATCAGCGTGTAAACAACGCTTTGCAAAAAATCCTCGCCTCACACTCTTGGTTGCCCCCGCAGCGCAAATGCCTTGAGCGCTTAGGTAAGCAGTTAGTGCATGAAGTCATTATTGATCACAACTTCGTCAATACTGCCTTTGCGCAAGAGGGCGGTGCCAAGCGAGTAGATAAGCTACTCAATAACCAACTGGATGAGGTGCTAAACACCTTGGCCGATGGGCTTTGGGGTGAGGCTGGCTAGTCCCCTAGGGCGAAAGGCAGCAGGTATAGAAAATGGTTTTTTTGTACCTGTAAGCTTCTACATGTTCATGAAACCCCATTTTCTATACATGACGATCCTGATATGTATATTTTTTTAGGTTTTCTATACATATAGCTACTGATATGTATAGATTTTTACGATTTTCTATACATAATGGCCCGGATATACATAGAGAAATGCCATTTTTATACATGGCGTCCAAAATAGGCCCCACTAAATGACTAGTTTCCCCCTGTGCGAACTACCTTTTGCCGATATAGCCCAAATTGAGACTCGCGCCGTGCTTAAGAAAGTGGCTGAGGCTAACCGTTACCTGGCAGAGCTGAAAGGTGTCGGCAGTACCATCCCCAACGAAGCGATTTTAATCAGCACCCTGTCGCTACAAGAAGCCAAACATAGCTCGGCGATTGAAAATATCGTCACCACCCACGACGAAATGTACAAAGCAGAGCTGTTTAACGACATGCCGGTGAATCCTGCGGCCAAAGAGGTTCAAGACTATGCAGTCGCGCTGCGCGAAGGTTTTGTCTCTGTGCGTTCTTCGGGGCTTATTCGTTTGGCAGACATACTCTTTGTGCAGCAAACCTTAGAAAAAAATAACGCCGGATTTCGCAAGCTGCCGGGTACAGAGTTAAAAAATGCGTTAACGGGGAAAGTGGTTTATACGCCGCCACAACATCCAGCCGATATAGAGCACCTAATGCAAAACCTGGTGAGCTATATAAACGACAATGAGTTATGTGATGCAGACCCCTTGGTAAAAATGGCATTGATTCATCATCAATTTGAAAGCATTCATCCCTTTTACGATGGCAATGGCCGCACGGGGCGCATCATCAATATGCTCTACCTTGTTGCCCAAGGCTTATTGGATTTGCCCATTTTGTATCTCAGCCGTTATTTAATTCACACCAAATCTGAATACTATCGGCAACTACAAGCCGTGCGAGAAACTAATAACTGGGAAGCCTGGGTGCTCTACATGTTGGAGGGCGTAGTTCAAACGGCGCAGGAAACCATTGAATTAGTCAAAGCCATTAAATCGCTTATGCAAGACTATAAAAATACTATGCGCGAGCAACTGCCAAAAATTTACAGCCAGGAACTGTTAAATAACTTGTTTAGCCACCCCTACACAAAAATAGAATTTGTGATGAATGATTTGCAGGTGAGCCGCTTAACCGCAACCAAATATTTAGAGCAGCTAGTGGCCATTGGGCTAATTAAAAAAGAAAAAATTGGCCGAGCCAACTACTACATTAACCAACCCTTATTCGCGCTATTTACTGCGTAAACAATTGAGAATCACATGACCAACAACGATATAGTCCAAAAACTCTGGAACCTCTGCGACGTACTGCGCGACGATGGCATTAACTACAGTGATTACGTCACTGAATTAGTGCTGCTGCTATTCATCAAAATGGAATATGAAAATACGGAAGCGGGTTTGCTCAACAAACACAAATTGCCCGAGGGCTGCCGCTGGGGTGATTTGAATGCAAAATCCGGTTTAAATTTATTAAACGATTACAAGCGCATACTGCTGACCCTCTCTACCGGTAAAGATTTGGAAGGTAAACCGGTAGTCACTGATCCGTTAATCCTCGCGATTTATAACGATGCCCAAACCCGCCTGCGCGAGCCGCGCCATTTGGAGCAGCTGATTAAAACGCTGGACGGTATCGATTGGTTTAGCGCGCAAAAAGATGGTCTTGGTGATTTGTACGAAGGCTTGTTAGAAAAAAACGCCAACGAAACTAAATCCGGCGCGGGGCAATACTTCACCCCAAGAGCACTCATCGATAGCATCGTCCGCTGCATCAAACCGCAAGCGGGCGAAACCATTCAAGATCCAGCGGCGGGCACGGCGGGGTTTTTAATTGCTGCCGACAAATACATAAAAGACCACACCGACAATTTATTTGACCTCACCCAAAAACAAAAAGAGTTTCAATTAAATAACGCCTTCATTGGCGTGGAATTAGTGCCTAGCACGCGCCGCCTCGCGTTAATGAATTGTTTGCTCCACGGCATGGAAGGTGATGACGAAGGCGTAGTGCATTTGGGTAACGCCCTGGGCGATGTTGGCAAAAGTTTAAACAAGGTAGATGTTGTACTCGCCAACCCACCCTTCGGCACCGCCAAAGGCGGCGAAGCGAGTATTACGCGCGATGATCTCACCTACAAAACCAGCAATAAACAGCTGGCGTTTTTGCAGCATATTTACCGCACGCTTAAGCCCGGCGGCCGCGCCGCCGTGGTCTTGCCCGACAACGTATTGTTTGAAGCGGGGCAGGGCAGCGACATTCGCCGCGACCTAATGGACAAATGCAACCTGCACACCATTTTGCGTCTACCCACCGGCATTTTTTACGCGGCTGGTGTAAAAACCAACGTGCTGTTTTTTACCAAAGGCACCGAGAAAAACCCCAAACAAGAAGAAGGCTGCACCAAAAATGTGTGGGTGTATGACTTGCGTACCAACATGAGCAACTTTGGTAAACGCACGCCCTTTGGTGAGCAGCATTTAACCCCCTTCGAAAAAGTATTTGGCAAAAAGCCCGACGGCACCAGCAAGCGCGCGGACGGTGAATGGTCGTTTATGGACCAGGATGCCGATTTTAATTTAGAAAATTCCCGCTGGCGCTCATTTACCCGCGACTACATACGTGATACCAAAGGCGACTCGCTGGATATTTCATGGCTAAAAGACAACGACTCGGTCGATGCCGCCAGTTTGCCCGAGCCGGATATTTTGGCTGCGGAGGCGATGAGTGAATTAACGGAGGCGTTGAGAGAGTTGGATGGTTTGCTGGCGGCATTGGGCGCGGAGGATCAGGCGAAGGTGCAGAAAGATTTGTTGGCTGAGGTTTTGGGGTTGGGTAATGGGGTGAAGGTGTGAGCTTAAATTACTTTGCCGACTGGGTGTGCCCGCAAATTGGAGATGTTGCTGATGTTATTGCGGGCGGAACTCCTAGTGCCGGAAACCCTGAAAATTTTTCTGCTCCAGGTCAAGATATTGCTTGGTTAACACCTGCGGATTTGAGCAAGTATGACGGAAAATATATTTCACATGGTGCGCGTGATTTAAGTAAATTGGGGTATGAATCTAGTTCCGCGAAGCTGATGCCTAAAGGCGCTCTTTTATTTAGCAGTCGGGCGCCGATTGGTTACGTTGTTATTGCCGCGAATGAAATAGCCACTAATCAAGGTTTCAAAAATTTTGTATTTACCAAAGATGTAGACTCCACATACGCATACTATTTCTTAAAAAGTATTCGCCAGCTCGCTGAAAGCCTTGGCACTGGTACAACATTTAAAGAAATTTCGGGTAGTACAGCAAAGACATTACCCTTTGTGTTGGCACCCCTCGCCGAACAACAACAAATCGCCCAAAAACTCGATGAACTTCTCGCGCAGGTAGACACCCTAAAAACCCGCCTCGGCGCCATCCCCAACATCCTAAAACGCTTCCGCCAATCGGTGCTTGCCGCTGCGGTTAGTGGGAGGTTGACGGAGGAGTGGAGGGGTGGAGTCGATGCAGAATTGTTGCAGAATCCATTACCTAAAATTCAAACATATAAGCGTGATTGGTCAAGTAAAAACAAAGATCATAATGAAGTTGCTAGAGTTGAGAAAAGGCTCAATGCGTTCAATTTAGAAGAAGACACATTTCCATTAGAGGGAAAAGGCTGGCTAAAATCAAAGTTGGAAGATTGCGTATTGATGGTTGTAGATTGCCACAACAAAACCGCTCCATACGTGGAAGCAGGAATTCCATTGGTAAGAACTCCTAATATTAGAAATGGAAAATTCGTTTGGTCTGACTTGAAGTTTGTAGATGAGTCTACGTATGAGTTTTGGTCGAAGAGATGTAAGCCAGAAGCGGGTGATCTTGTGTTCACAAGAGAAGCTCCTATGGGTGAAGTGGCTGTAATTCCCAGCAATATAAAAATATGTCTTGGTCAGAGAACAATGCTATTTCGACCAGTAGAGCCATTTTGCTCGGCAAAATATTTAACGCTTTGTCTAATGGATCCAGTGTTTCGTGAGAATTCAGAGAAAAACTCAGTTGGTACTGGAGTGAAGCATTATCGTGTTGGAGATGTAAGTGATCTTTTTATTCCTGTTCCATCCGTAGCAGAACAAACCGAAATCGTCCGCCGCGTAGAACAACTCTTCGCCTACGCCGACCAAATCGAACAGCGCGTAAAAGACGCCCAAGCGCGGGTGAATCATTTAACGCAAAGTATTTTAGCCAAAGCCTTCCGCGGCGAACTCACCGCCGACTGGCGCGCGCAGAATCCGGAGTTAATTTCGGGTGAGAATTCGGCAGCGGCGTTGTTGGAGAGGATTAAAGCGGAGCGGGAAGTGACCGGTAAAAAAAGGAAGATTAAAAAATGATGCAATTCAATGTTTACTGCGATGAATCATGCCATTTAGAAAACGACGGACAGAAAGCAATGGCGTTAGGTGCTATTTGGTGCCCAAAGGATAAACGCCTTGACATTGCAAGGCGTATTCGGGAGATAAAGGTCAAACATAAACTTTCTGTCGATTTTGAAGTGAAATGGACCAAAATTAGCGACGCCAAACTTAACTTTTATATGGAGTTACTGGACTATTTTTTTGACGATGACGACCTTCATTTTAGAGCCGTTGTTGTGCCTGATAAGACTGTCTTGAATCATGCAAATCACCAACAAACGCATGACGATTGGTACTACAAAATGTACTTTACAATGCTCAAGATTATTTTTAACCCGGAATGCCAGTACAAAATATATATCGATATTAAAGACACTCTAGGGCAGGAGAAGGTAAATCATTTACATCAGGTTCTGTGCAATAACAGTTACGATTTTTCGCGACAAATGATTGCTGATATTAAGCGAGTTCACTCACATGAAATTGAACAACTACAACTCGCTGATTTACTTATCGGTGCGCTTGCTTATTTGCACCGAGGATTGCAAACCAATACGGCCAAGCTGGCGTTAATTGAGCGAATCAAGCAGCGTAGTCATTACTCTCTTATCAAAAACACTATGCCAGCAGAACAAAAATTTAATCTATTGATATGGCAGGGAAGTGTTCATGCATAGGGTACAAATCGCTTGGCTTCCGCCGCTTGAAGAGTTTACTGCTTACGGCGGTAACTGGAATCGTTACTTGGCTGCGCTTTATGACATTTTTTGTAGTGATTTTGTAAAGAGCAGACCCAGCTATTGTGGCGTACGTTTAGGCTTAAAACGGCATCCAGTAATCGATGGTAAAGAAGCAACTTTCTGGCATTTAATTAGTGAGGGGGACGTAGAATCTGAGCGCATACCTGACATGCGCCGCTGTGAGCGAATCCGCTGGCCGCGCCCTCTTATCGAAAATGCAGCTTGCCCTGAAATGAAGGTATGGATAGAAACACGTAAGGGAGAGGAGCGTATCCATCTATGGCTTGAGTCAGAAAATTATCTCACTGTACTGAATCGTCGTAGAGAATATTTGTTATGGACAGCCTTCTTTGTTGAGCATGAGCATCAGAGGAGAAAATACAACAAGCGATGGGAAAGATTTGGCGGGGTTTAAGGCTGGCCGCGCCTACTGTCAGCAGGCGGGGCCGGAACTCCTTCTACACTCACGCACAAGGCTGGTAGATGAGCTGATGTGAATTTTAGTTGCAGGGGAGCAAAAAGCAAGGATCTTTACACAGGTTTTAGGGAAGCCTATGTATTTATATGACGGGTATAAACCTATGTCGCGTGGCAGGTATCTAAGCTGGCGGCAAATAATTTAGCTGATTCCTAGTGCATGCTAGGTTTCCTTTAGTCACAAATAGAAGGCGATGCATGAAATCACCTACATCTGTTAAAACCTTGGAAGAATTTGGCCGAGTCCAATTATCCAAATCTTTTTTTATGCGCGATTTTCTCTACTCCGAAATATCGCAAATCGAGAGAGTCCCGAATATCCCCGATAATCCTGATTTAGCTATTGCAGCGGGCAGGGCACTTTGTGAAAACGTGTTGGAGCCTCTTCAAGACGCTTTGGGGCGGATTGCGATTCGCTCCGCATTTCGCTCTTGTGCAGTCAATGCAAAAGGTGCAGAGAATAAAAACCAATACAACTGCTCACGCAATGAGGCGAACTATGCCGGGCATATATGGGATATGCGTGATGCAGATGGTTGTATGGGTGCAACGGCTTGTATTGTGGTGACCCGCTTTCTTCCTTATTACGAAGCAACCAAAGACTGGCAGGCGCTGGCGTGGTGGATACATGACAACATCCCCGGCTACTCGCATATGTATTTCTTTCCAAAACTCGCTGCATTCAATATTTCCTGGCATGAGCGCCCTGAAAAGAGGATTGATAGCTACATAGAACCTAAAGGGTGTTTGACCAAGCGGGGTATGGAAAATCATACGGGTGACCACTCGGTAGCTTATCAAGGTTTTATCGATAGTCTCCGTGATTTGGGCAAGCATGATTAAGCAGCTCCTGAAACATAAAATATGCCGACAGATTTTTACTCCTTTTGCCTACCGGCGAGAACAAGAAAGAAACACCTACTTGAATACTGTCAGGGCCGAGGTAGGGGAGTTCTTCTCTAAGCTGCTGAGATGTACTGGTAAGGTCGCCTTGGTATCGCCTGTTTATTATCGCGAGGGTTTAATACAGGAGCGCCACCGATTTTTGCCAAACTCTATTGGAGATGGCGAGGTACGGGGGGAGGTTTTAATAAAATCGCCGGAGCTTGCTGACTATCTGGAAGCTCGTAGCCGGGGCCATTACGGTTGGAGTGACTATGAAATTTGGCTTGCTGCCTTTGTTGATTGGCTAAAAAGTGCGGATATATCTGCTGAGCAAGCAACGATCATCCCTAAGCTGCTGCACACCAAGCTAATCGAATCCATTATTCCTGATCTGCTTAAGAAATGCCCTGTAGAGGTGTTTTGCTGGGACTGCCGACAAAATTACTCAAATCTTACTTTTGTCTCTAACCAGCCCAGGTTAACAAAGGGGTGGAATTTTTTTGAAGAGACTTGGCGCTGCGCCGAGGGGCATTCAATCTATAAATTTATTGAAGATATGCATGTCATTGGTTATTTCCCGCGCACTAATACTGAAAATCTTGATTAGGTATTGAAGCTGCCTCCCTCCACGTTGGCTTTTGTAGTACCATGTGGGACGTTATGAGATCGGGGTATTCGATCTCTAGCCGGAAAAATTGTTAATTATTTCGAACACTTTTTTTAGGGCGATTTGCGGAATTTTAAAGTGGATTTCGGCGATCCGGACTGGTACCGAGTGCACGATGAAAACTGGGGGCACAAAGATGGGCACTTTTTACCTTTGCCAGTTTTGAGGCTAGTAATTTCAAGCGTTCTGGCTGGGTTTTCGAGTGAGGCCCAGGCACCAAATAAGAAAGCGCTCACTAGAGCGCTTTTTTTTCGTCTGTAATTTGATTATTTTAACAATTGTTTTGTGTAGGTGTTTGATGGTTGGCGAATATTCAAATCAATATCTCCAACTGCGCGCGCAACGTTTGGCTTTGTCTACGCGGGAATTTCTGGCGCGGGGTAAGTCGGTGGTGCGCTGTGATGCTTGCCAGTTGGCGGTGTTTGCGTGTCTTTGCCCGTGGCGGCCAGAGTTGGTGGCGCGCTCGGAGTTTGTATTGTTGATGCATACCGATGAGGTGTTTAAGCCCACTAATACCGGGCGTTTGATTGCGGATATTTTGCCGCGCCAGACCCATGCTTTTTGTTGGAGCCGCACCCAGCCAGCACCGGAATTATTGGCTCTGTTAAGTGATCCGCAGCGGCGCTGCCTGATTGTGTTTCCGGTGGATGCCAGTGATGCCAACGCCAAGCCGCGCAAGTTGATTGCTGAGTTGCCGGACGATGGCAAAATCAATACGTTTGTTGTGTTGGATGGCACCTGGAAGCAGAGCGGGCGGATGTTTCATTTGAGCCGTTGGCTGGAAAATATCCCCTGTGTGATATTGCCGGAAGCTTTGGTGCGCGGTTACGCGGTGCGTAAATCCCATCAAGAGCATTATTTATCGACCGCAGAAGCGGCGAGTTTATGTTTGGAAATGGCGGGTGAGCCGCGTATCGCCAATGCACTGCAGGATTATTTTCAGTTGTTTAATGTACATTACCTGGCGACACGCGGTGCAGTTACACCGGTTGTGGGTGAGCTGCATGAGCGTATGCAGGCTTACAAAAAAGCCTGAGATTCGCCTTATTTCCTCTGGCGTATAAGCCAATCGCCGCAGCGTGCTGTAGTTGATTTCCTACATGAATCAGTGAATTTTGCGACTATTCCCAACCCTGCGTTTGCTTGAAAATGGCTTCTAACAAGGAGGTCGTCAGGGAGGGTAGGTTGACCAAGCAGGGTCAAGGGAAGCGCCTAATTCGTATCGCCATTTTCACTCAACTGTGTCATGCGGATGCAAGGCGATTACAAGGTTCAGGACGGGATGTGTTGAGCTTTGTGTGTTAAAGAAACGGGATCAGTCAATCGCTGATCCCGTTTTTATTTTGGGCAATTATTGTGGGTTGTTGCCGTTCAACTCACTGCCGCTGGCTTTTTGTTTCATAAAACCGCGCACGCGCCCCAGCAAATAACTTTGATGGTCTTGCTCAACTATTTTAGGTTGAGCATCGATCAGCAGTTGTTGGTAATCGACTAACTTTTTGCGCATGGCTATGGCGCGGTGCAATTCGCGCGCGTCGTGTTGCTCGGCATTGTCTGGTGCAAAAAAGATATCCATTACCGGTAATTGCGCCGCACTAAAAATAGCTTCCAGCTCGGTTTTGTTAATTGGCTCTTGTTGCTGCAGATTGGTGATTACCAAGGCTTGCAGGGGGCCATCCACTACGCTGGTATCGCGCCTATTCTCTTTGATTTGTGGCAGCAAGTTTTGCAGGACTTGATGGGCAGAACTGTTGTCTGTTAACACCACTACATTAAATCGCCCTTTCTCTTTGAGAAAGCTGAAGGCCGCATCGACATAGGTTGCGATCAGAACTTCCCGCGCAACACTGGAGGATGCTGCACTTGATGAGCTAGGTGCGCTGCTGGATGCGGCGGCTACCGCTTCTTCTTGAGCGGCAGTTTCGTCTGCAGGTGCGGCATCTTCTGCGTTGCCCTCAGTTTCACCGCTTGCGCTAGATGCTGATGCGCTAAATGACGACGAGCTCGGCCGCGCCGGAATTGGGGCTGGATACTTATGCGGCAAGTTAATCGCCAGTGTCTCCCAGCCGTAGCGAGGCAGATTGGCGCGCAGGTTTTCCAGCATGGGTGGCCAGAATTGCGGGTTTTCGGCGGCGTGAAACAGAATCAGTACACCCAGCGTCTTGTTGGCTTCGGTAGGGCGATAGAGCGCGAGGATTTTTTCGTGTTCTGTGTCTAACCATTGGGATTCATCTTTGATCTCATCGGCAAATAAACTTTTGTCGCGCATGGCGCGGGATGGATAAAGCGGCGCCTCGGAGGATTTACTGCTGGAGCTGGCTGCGCTGCTCGCTGCCGATGATTCTGCGTTTTCTTCCGGCTCTTGCGCAGTACTTATCAGTGGCAAGAGGCAAAGCAGCAGCGCGCCGCACAGCAAGCCTGCAGGGGTTTTGATCGATCTTGTTAGCCATAAGCCAGCTGCTAGCATGGTTCAGCCCTAGGGTGGGTTTTGGTGGCAAACCTTATCACGTAGAATGCGCGCTGCCATTTATCCATATCGGGATATTTATACAGAACTTTAATTATGCAGAACTCTAATTCTATGCAGAACGTTAAGCGAGATTACCAAATAGCGCCCTCAATTCTCTCGGCTGACTTTGCGCGCTTGGGCGCAGAAGTGGATGCAGTGCTCGCCGCGGGTGCCGATATCATCCATTTTGATGTGATGGACAACCATTATGTGCCCAACCTGACCGTCGGCCCTATGGTCTGCAAAGCCCTGCGCAAATACGGTGTGACCGCGCCAATTGATGTGC
>CAXAVL010000083.1:0-17216 GCA_963971905.1 uncultured Cellvibrio sp. | reverse complement strand
CCGCGGCTTTTATTGACCATATCCACCACGTTCACTTTGTGGTCAGCCAATACTGAAAGCACATGACCCAAAACGCCCGATACGTTTTCGTTAGAGAAAGTGATACGCGAACCTATTGCGGGCGAGCGATCCATATACACGGTTGGGAAATTAACGGAATTTTTGATGTTGCCGTTCTCCAGATAATCCACCAACTGATCGGCCGCCATAATGGCGCAGTTCTCTTCCGCCTCTTCAGTGCTGGCACCTATGTGCGGCATGGCGTAAACATCTTTACGGTTGAGCAAGATTGGCTCGGGGAAATCGCAAATATATTTGCCCAAATGGCCCGCATCCAAACTTTCTACTACGGCGTGTGCATCCACAATCGCTTCACGGGCAAAATTCAACAGTGTCGCGCCTTTTTTGCACACCTTCAGCGTATCGGCATTAATCAAATGCTTGGTTTGCGGAATCGCCGGCACATGCAGGGTGATGTAATCCGAGCGCGCCAACAGCGATTGCAAATTCTCCATGCGGCCAACCTGACTTGGTAAGCGCCATGCCGCTTCAACCGATAAGGCCGGGTCAAACCCGACCACATTCATGCCCAAGGCTAAAGCAGCGTCGGCGATCAAAGAGCCAATTGCACCCAAGCCCACAATACCCAGGGTTTTACCTTGCAGTTCAAAACCGGCAAAGTTAGATTTTTCTTTCTCCAACAATTTGGACATTTCGTCCGCATCGGTCATGTGGGTCAAACCATTGACATAGGCCATGCCCGACAGGATGCCGCGTGAACCCAACAACATTCCGGTCAATACCAGTTCTTTTACCGCATTGGCGTTAGCGCCCGGTGAATTAAATACCACTACACCTTTTTTGGTGTATTCCTCAACCGGCACATTATTAGTACCCGCACCCGCACGGGCAACGGCTTTGACTGATGCCGGTAAAGCTTCGCCATGCAATTTATGGCTGCGCAGAATATAGGCATCGGGCTGGCCGATATCGCTGGCCACTTCGTAGTTTTCACGCGGAAAACGGTTGAGGCCTTTAACTGAAATTGCGTTGTACGTTTTTATTTTAAACATCGTCTTACTCCTCAAAATCTACTAACAAAAAGGCCGTGTAAAAACACGGCCTATCGTTGAATCTATCTATATCAAGCAGCCGTGGCTTCATTATAAGCCCAGGTCAACCAAGGTAATACCGCTTCCAAATCAGCCGCCTCAACCGTTGCGCCACACCAGATGCGCAAGCCAGCCGGTGCGTCGCGGTAGGCGCCAATATCGTAAGCCACACCTTCTTTATCCAATAATTTGATCATGGCTTTCACCTGATCGGCAGTGGCTTTCAACGTGAAGCACACAGAAGTGTTGGACAGGGTTTCTGGTGTTTGCGCCAGAAAATCGATCCAATCATTAGCTGCCACAAATTTTTTCAACACGTCCAGGTTTGCGTTAGAGCGAGCGATAGTTTCTTTTACACCGCCGATGGCACGCACCCAATCCAGCGCATCCAAATAATCTGCTACCGCTAACATAGAAGGCGTATTGATGGTATCGCCCTTAAAGATACCTTCAACAACCTTGCCACCGCTGGTCATGCGGAACAGCTTAGGCATAGGCCAGCTTGGTTTGTAAGATTCCAAACGCTCAACCGCACGTGGGCTGAGAATCAACATACCGTGAGCGCCTTCACCGCCGAGCACTTTCTGCCAGCTGTAGGTGATCACATCCAACTTCTCCCAGGGCATTTCCATCGCAAAAACGGCTGAGGTGGCATCGCAGATAGTCAGACCTTTGCGGTCAGCTGGAATCCAATCACCATTAGGCACTTTTACGCCTGAAGTGGTGCCATTCCAAGTGAAGATAACATCGTTATCGAAATTCACTTTGGACAAATCAGGCAACAAACCGTAATCCGCCTCATGGGCATTCACATTCAGCTTCAGCTCTTTAGTGGCATCACTCAACCAGCCTTTACCAAATGACTCCCACTGCAGGATATCCACACCGCGCTCACCCAGCAGCGACCACATGGCCATTTCTACGGCACCGGTATCGGAACCGGGCACTACACCAACACGGTAACCTTCTGGCAGACCAAGTAATTCTGCGGTATCAACACAGGCGCGCTGCAATGCAGCCTTACCGATAGTGGAGCGATGTGAACGCCCAAGCGTAGACACATCCAGCTGATCCAAGCTGTAGCCCGGGCGCTTGCTGCAAGGGCCAGACGAGAAATTGGGATTGCGGGGTTTTACTGCTGGCTTCATGGTAATCCTCTAGCTGACAGAAACAGCACATCCGATACTCAGAACTAATCAGGCGTGCCAAACGAGGCTCACTCTCTTTTCAAAAAGAGTAAACCCGGAAAATTCGGGGCGTCGATTATGCCAGCTACACACTAAATAACCTAGCCAGCCCAAGTGGATTTGCCCGTAAAAACACCGAATTAACAGGCAAAAAAAAGCCCTCTGAAATTCAGAGGGCAGAGGGAGACGTCGATGCATCAACCAGACATCGACGGTGAGAGACCATTAATCACTCAAAACCAAGCTTGTTAACCTACTCAAGCTCAGTCCGTTTCAATCAACTGAGACTAATGTAAAACTTAATGACAGCGCTGTCAAATTAAATTTGATATGTAAGTTGTAATAGTCGCAACTTCCATTCTTAGCTCACAACCGAGGAGGAATAATTAAGCGCGCTTATTACACATATCAATTAGCTTGCGGATATTTCCGAGCGACGCTAAAACCATATAGGCAAAATGCAAATAACCTGTTTTATGCAATTGCCCTACTGCCGAGTCATCCAGCGCAAAAAACTTTTCTTGATTAATAGTGTAGTAGGCAGATGCTTGATACTTAGCACCATTATTAAATTCAATGTCGAGCACAAATGGCTCAATTAAATCCAACGCTAAAAAAGCAGAAAACATTGCCTTACTTTCCGCCAAACCATCGTGAATTGACATCAAGATCCGGCTAATGTTTTCTATGTAGGGACTATTGCCACCGTGTTCCAAAAAAACCGCCTCTCCGTCGTCACCATGGCTAATTCTAGGACTATCCATATCAACATGAATTACCGGCGAAGCCCCATCTCCATCTTGCTCGCGCTGAAAACCAATTAAAAAGGGTTCGCGGGCGATCACTGCAGGAATATAGTTCGCGTGCCAACCTTGTTCATCTAAAAATAAATTTTCATTTTTTTTAAAACCAAAAATAGCTACCGCCTGAAACTCCCCCGTCTGCGCTTCCTTTTGAAAAAAAATTGGGTAGTCGCGCTGAGCATCTACAAACTCACTGGGGAAAATCAACGCCCCACCAACATCATCGCCATAAGCTGCAGATTTCTTTGTTATTACCTTTAAATTGCCATGCGCAATGTTATTTAACATTTCATGCTTTGCCATTAAATCACCTTTTATATTGCCTTATAGCAGCTTTAGTTGAGCTTATATTTTTTGCATGCCGTATTTAAAAATATGATCGATAAGTTCCCGATTTGACGGCAACAAGCTCACATATTTACGCGACTTCTCAAAATTATCTTTAATTTTTTCCAATCCCAGATTCACATTATCCGATGTCTTTACAACACCGCTGACATTGGATTTAAATCCCATCCCATAGAGCACATATTGGTAACTTGCCGATGGGAAAATCTCTTCTACTTGAATCAAATCATTAAAATAAGGCGGGCGCTGTGCCCACAACAATAATTGTTGCTGCAATTGTTCGGGCATTGCATCAGGGCTACTCATATAGCGCCAATATTCAGTATCGCGGCGTTCAGTCAATACATAATGCAACTTTAAAAATTCAACAATACGCTCCCAGCGATATTGAAAAACACTATTAAAGCGCTTAGCAACTAACGGCATAGTCGCAACAGTCAACGGAAACTCATCGCGAATCATATTGGCCGATAGTTCAACCAGCGCCAAAGCAGATGCCTCCAAAGGCTCGATAAAACCGGCAGCCATGCCAATCGCAACACAGTTTTTATACCAAAACTGTTCACGATGCCCAACACGAATAGAGAATTTACGTGCACTCAGTTTCTCAGCTACATCAACTCCAGCGCTTTTTGCAATATGAGCACGCAACTCTAGTTCAGCCTGCTCATCAGAAATGTACGCGCTGGAATAGACATAACCGACGCCACGCCGGGAAGAGAGCCCTATATCCCAAGTCCAACCCGCAGATTGAGCAGTTGCCACAGTGGCCGATGCGATAGGACTCGAACTTTCAGCGTAGGGGACTTGTGTCGCAATCGCTGAATCATTAATTGAATACTTATTCTTATCTATAAAGGGAATACCAAAATGCTGCCCCAGCAGCAAACAACTAAATCCCGTGCAATCAATAAAAAGATCACCCGCTACAGCACCCATCTCTTTAGTATTAACAGCAGCAATCTCTCCATTTGGTGCAGAAATCACATGGGTGACATGATCGACTATATGCTTAACTCCAAGACGTGAAGTGCAATGTTTTTGCAATAGCTCTCCAAATTTTCCTGCATCAATATGGTAGCCGTAATTTACTGCACCGGCATATTCCGGGGTCGTAAACTGCTTGGGTGAACGGCCACTTTCCGAAACATAGTTTTGTACAGAGACAACATCTGCAAAAGGTAAATGGGGGAACTGTGCTTGCCAAGCAGCCACAAGGTTACACTCCGAATAACCATTCGGGATGGTAAATGGGTGATGGTAGGCATCGCCCTCCAAACCCGTTTTCCAACCCACAAACTTCGAGCCCTGCTTGAAAGATGCAGCGCATTGCGTAACCAGATCTGCCTCTGAGATACCAATTTTTCTCAGTGTTGCACGCATTGACGGCCAAGTCCCCTCACCCACTCCGATGGTGCTGACATCAGGTGACTCAACCAACGTAATCTGCATACCCAATGCTAAATTATTTTTATATTCAGCAGCTAGAATACCCGCCGTAAGCCAGCCAGCAGTTCCGCCTCCAACAATAACTATCTCTTTAATCAGGGCACTCATAACCAAACTCAATATCAGTAAGAAAAATCGGTGGAACTAACTCAACAGACCTTATGGGCTCCACACAAACAATCAATAACAGCCACAGAAATTGACCAAAAGGTTACCATAAAACACGCTTAGGGCTAAAAAGTAAAAAGCCGCTGAAATCAGCGGCTTTTTACTCAAGTGAGAAGCAAACTATCTAAAAAATATTAGAAAGTATAGCGAGCACCCACTTGATAGCGAGCACCCAAGTCTTCCAGAGAGTACATTTGATTAACCGAACGACCATGAACACGTGAGTCCTCACCAGTGATGTTCAAGCCTTCTGCAGTAAAGGTAACATTCTCATTCAGCTCGTAGCTGACGGAGAAGTCAACCTGTGCAAACTCTTCTGTAAAACCTGGTTCATTGCTACCGCTCATGGTACGACTATTCAGGAACTCATCACGCCAGTTGTACGCAAGACGAACCTGCCAAGCATCACGATCATAGAAACCAATCAGGTTGGCCGAGTCACTCAAGCCGTTCATAGCAAACTGACCGCCGGTTTTGAGGATGTCAAACTCTACGTCAGAATCCACCATGGTGTAGTTAGCCTGAACACCAAAACCTGAATCACCAAACCAATGTTGAACAGCCAGTTCGATACCGTCGATAGTATTGTCTTGGTCGTTAACAGGAACGTTTGTGGTCCAAATCAATAGTGGGTCAGAACTATTTGCGTAAACGCTGGTTGATGGATCCGCAGGATCTTTACCATCAATAATCAACATCTGATTGTGCTGAAGCGTTTCATCATTTGGGTTTCCACCTGCAGCAACAATTGCAGCCTGAGCCTGAGCAAAACGAGGACCATTTCTGGCATCTCTCAACCCATACCAGTCTGATTGGATAGTCCCAGAACCGATAAAGTTAGAAACATCCTTCATGAAATAACCAACGGAGACGTAGCTATCATCAGAATAATAATACTCAGCTGACAAATCGAAGTTGGTAGATTCCATTGGCTTCAGACTAGGATTACCTGCGTTTGCGGTCTTCAAGTAAGGACTGTTAATAGCCACATCTGAACGCAAATCATTGTATGCCGCACGACCAATGGTTTCACTGTAAGAAAAGCGAATTTTGAGATCATCAGTTGGGCTAATGTCAAAATCCAAATTTGGCAGCAAATTGTCATAACTGCCACTGCGAGTTAACGGAGTCGCCGCCTGATTTTTCAGGATGGTTGCCCAGTCATTATTCTCTTGCCACTCCAACGTTTCTGGCTCACTTACAGTAGAGGTAGAGGTCACATCAGTTTCCTCATAACGGATACCCGCTACAAAATTTGATTCCATGCCTGCGATATCAAATGAACCAGTAAACTGAACATAAGCACTATTTACTTCTTCCTCAATTAGGCGATTTGTGGTTACGATACCGCTCCACTGAGCCTTACCATTAGGGAAGTTATTAAAGTTACTTGGATCAGTGCCTTGAGCATACATCCACTCCATTTTTTCAAGCACTTTTTCTAAATCCGCATCAAGACCTGTATGAAGAAACTTTGGATTACTTGTTGTAGAACTGTAATCATCATAAGCCTTCCCGAAATCACGCGGGGAGAAATACGCAGGCCAATCGCTACCAAAATTATCCGGATCTACCCCGCCCCAGTTACCCATAGTCAAGCGAGCAGCACCGCCATCGCCATTCAACGAGCTATTTTCATCTTTGCGCGACTCAAGACCAAAATCTAAGCCGGATTCGCTGAAGAAAATAAACTCACCCAAATTTAAGCTCGCATTTAAACGCAGCTGTTCAATTTCAGTGCGTTGAGTAGAGTGACTAATTGTGCCCATCGCACCGCTCACATCACCACCATCCAGGATTCCATTACCATTACCTTTAGCTGGATTTGAATCATCCATTGCAATTCCGATAACTGGCAAACCAGAATTAAACTCAGCATGGTTAGCAATTACCACGTTAGCATTCAAACCTGCTTCACGCGTATCAGCTACGTTTTCTGCGGATGAGTTGTGATAGTCCAAACCAAGCTTGAAATCATCGCTTACATCATAAGCCAAGTTAAAACCGAAAGAATTATTTTGGGTTACACCGACAAAACTTTGCTGAGCAAAAGACACGTCTTTGCCGCCACCAGAATAGGTTTCGTCATAAATCAACGGAGTTTTTACTGCACTATTATCAAACTCAATATTGCTGATGTTGCTGATGTTGAACCAAGTAGATTGCTGTGCGCGATCAGAATTCAACTCATTTTCAGAGTAGGTGTAATCCAATGTACCAGTTAAGTTATCTACTGGCTTAAATTGCATGGTTAACTGACCATTTTGGCGAATACGGGTGTTATCTTCCAACGAATAGCGAATATCGCTCGGCAAGTTGTACAGCTGACTACCTGTAGGACCATTTTTTACTGTAGCTCCAGCAGGCAATACCGTGCTGGCTGGGGCAGTTTGCAGATACCAGTTATTGATAAATGCATTTGAACGCGAATTATCACGCTCTTGATACGCACCAGAGATCGCGACACCAAAATTACCCTCTTCATTAGACCAACTATAAAGCCCAGAGGCTTCTGGCGTAAATTCAGCGCCATCAACAACAGTTGTGTCATTAACTGCTTTAACACCAAAAGTTGCTTTTACATCACCAAGATCCAGCGGACGCAAGGTTTTAATATTAATAACTGCGCCCAAGCCGCCTGAAGTAATGTTAGCCTTGCCAGTTTTATAAACTTCAACACCGTTTACGACTTCGGAAGCCAAGTTAGAGAAATCAAATGCACGAGTAGAGTTGTCGCCGGTACTGCCATTAGACACCGCGGGCATGTTGCGACCATTCAACGTCACCATATTCAGGCCTGGATCAATACCACGAACAGTGACTCTTGAACCTTCACCATTCGTACGATCAATTGATAAACCTGTGATGCGCTGTAAAGATTCAGCCAAGTTTGTATCGGGCATTTTACCGATGTCTTCGGAAGAAATAGCGTCAACAACACCTACGGCGTTACGCTTAGTATCCATTGCTTGCACTACAGATGCACGAATACCTGTAACCATTACCTCTTCTACAGAGTCATCTTGTGCATAGGCCATACCGCTAAAACTAACTGCTGCAATCGCAGTGGTCAGTACTTTTTTCTTAAAGCTTGTAGTTTTGTACATGGAGCTCTCCTTTATTATCGACAGGAATTATGTTTTTCCGGTACACGCATGCTTGAACCGCAACCTAAGCAGATCTAAGTTCAAGCATTTTCACCTTCTGGATGAAGACGAATCTTTTTATTGCTCTACTTATTTTTCTGGTTTTATTGCTAGAGCTTTTTTGAATTAAATGATTTATTCAGTACAACTAAATGAACCACCTCAAGAATCATGAGGCGCCACTCTTGGTGGGCACAAAACTACTACTATATGACAGCGCTGTCAAACAGAAGAAGGGGGATTTAAATGTAAATTTAAGCAGTACGAGCTTGTGACAACTTATAGTCAAAATGACTCGAAAATAGCCGTATGTTCGGGGAAAGCGCTAGATCTGCCAATTTATGGGTAATTTGTTACAACGTTGCAGATATTGATTAGCCATGGAGAAATGACCGCAACCAATAAACCCGCGATGAGCCGATAGCGGTGATGGATGAGGAGCCTTAAGTACCAAATGTTTGTGGGCATCGATAAAGGCAGCTTTCTTCTGGGCATAACTACCCCACAAAAGAAAAACAACACCGTCACACTGATTATTCACCAACTGGATCGCTTTGTCGGTAAAAGTCTCCCACCCCGCACCTGATGGGAACCTGCCTGCGCTTGTTCAACTGTTAAAGTTGCATTGAGTAACAAGACCCCCTGATTAGCCCAGGATTGCAAACACCCGTGGACAGGAATCGGCAAGCCGAGATCGCGGTGCAATTCTTTAAACATATTTTTCAATGAAGGCGGCGGCCGAATACCAGGCTGGACAGAAAAACATAACCCATGGGCCTGATCTGGGCCGTGATAAGGGTCTTGACCCAGAATAACCACTTTGATCTGATCAAGCGGTGTCGAGTTAAACGCGTTAAAAATATGATTTGAGGCGGGATAAATCACTTTGCTCTGCTGTTTTTCAGTCAGCAAAAATGCCTTTAGCTGTTGCATATAAGGCTGTTCAAATTCAGCGGCGAGATGAGCAAGCCAGCTCGGATGAAGATCGATTTTTTTATCGCGTGCTGCCATTACTATTCGCCCATTAAAAAACCCAGCTAAAGAGCTGGGCTTTTTACAAGAATTACCGTGGAAAGTAAAACTTAGAGCTTGGCAGCATGTTCTGCCAAGTATTTAGCAACACCTGCTGGTGATGCGTCCATACCTGCATCGCCTTCTTTCCAACCAGCTGGGCAAACTTCACCGTGTTGCTCGTGGAAAATCAGTGCATCAACGGTACGGATGGTATCGTCAATGTTACGACCGATTGGCAAATCATTAACGATTTGTGAACGCACTACGCCAGCTTCGTCGATGATGAAAGTGCCACGGAAAGCAACGCCATCAGCAGATTCTACGTCGTAAGCTTTGCAGATTGCGTGAGTGATGTCAGCAACCAAGGTGTACTTAACTTGGCCAATACCACCGTCATTTACTGGCGTGTTGCGCCATGCGTTATGAGTGAATTGTGAATCGATAGAAACACCGATCACCTCTACATTGCGCTTTTTGAACTCTTCTACGCGATGGTCAAACGCCAACAGCTCAGATGGACATACAAAGGTGAAGTCCAGTGGGTAGAAGAATACAACGGCTTTTTTGCCTTTGGTGGCTTCAGCAAAGTTGTAATTGTCTACGATCTCGCCGTTTGCCAATACCGCTGCTGCAGTGAAATCCGGTGCTTTTTTACCAACTAATACGCCCATAGCGAGCCTCCTAATGGTTAGTAGTTAAGGGTTATTCAGAAACCAACGCGAAAAACAGGAATCGGAAACCGACATATTATTCACTGAATGTGAACATTTCATGGCCATTTATTGATTACCTGCCATTTATTAATAGTGCGCAACTATCATACACAGGCGCGCGAGGGAGTCATATTAATTTTCTATATAGCCTAGTTAAAACTGTAACTATGACGATTCAGCTGGCAGATTGTGGCCATTCCTACTCTTCAGTTATGACCGCGAATATAAATTCCTGTCAAACGCGATTATTTCGCATGCACCATTGACACAGATTCTCATTAACATTAAAGTTTGATTGTGTGCAATTCAACCGCATTCAGAACAACCATTTTGGAAGTGCCATTATGTACGTCTGCCTCTGCAAAGGTATTACTGATCGTCAAATCAAAGCCGCTATCGATGATGGTGCCAACTCGCTTGGCCGCCTGCGCAAGGCCTTGGGGGTCGCAAGCCAATGCGGTAAATGCTCTATGATGACCCGTGAAATTCTCGACGAAGCACTTAATGACACCCCTATGATTAATGGCTTGCCACAATTTTTTGCAGTCGCCTGAACCCAAGGCAGCCGCTAAATAGAATCGAAATCATTCTTAATCTTAGTATATTTCCCTTTATCGTCAATCACTTAGAACCACCCTTTGCTTGACATCCCTCGCCCCTAAGACCAGACTCTCCCCTTTATTTTATTATCTATTCGCATAGGAGAATTCCATGAAGGGCGATCCACAGGTTATAGCTGCATTAAACAAAGTTCTGGCAAACGAATTGGTTGCAATTAACCAATACTTCTTACACTCTCGCATGTATAAAGATTGGGGTCTCAAAGAACTAGCCGATCATGAGTACCATGAATCCATTGACGAAATGAAACACGCCGACGCGTTAGTCGAGCGCATTTTATTTTTGGAAGGTCTACCCAACTTACAAGATCTGGGCAAACTGCATATTGGTGAAGATACACCGGAAATGCTCAAGTCCGATTTAAAACTGGAACTAAAAGCCATTCCCGATTTGCGCGACGGTATTATCGTTTGTGAAGGTGTGCGCGACTTTGTTAGCCGCGACTTATTAAAAAGCATTCTCGAATCTGAAGAAGAACATGTCGATTGGCTGGAAACACAATTATCACTGATCGATAAAGTCGGCATCCAAAATTACTTACAAAGCAAAATGGCATCGCACGACTAAGTCTTTTTGTTTGCTCGATACCAACAAAAAAGGAGCTACCCGCTCCTTTTTTGTCATGTTGAATTGAATACTGCAATAAGATCACATCTTACATGTTGATCCAGCCATTGAGCGCGCGCAGTTTAAATACCGCATTGCCATGTTTTAAAACCACGCCATCGACAAAAATTTCCTGCACCACAAACTGCCCCACCCCAATAATATTACCCACCCCCGACGTTTGATTATTAATAACGACAGTGCTCACGCCGCCCACCAAAAAATTATGTCGCGCGTAAGAGATGGTAGGAATTTTCTGCCGCATATTCCACGGCAGCGCATTAAAGTCGGGAATATTTTTGATGCTATCAAACGTGCGCGCGGGCGCCTGCTCTTGTAATGGCACACCTGCATTTCCCGATGCAAACGGATCGACAATGGTCTCAGATGCAGCCGCAGTTGCCGCTTCGACGGCATAGAGTTCACTTACGCCAGAATCAACTGCCGCTGCAGGCGCAGTATCCTCAGCAGAATAGAGTTTATTGATATCCGCATCTGGCGCAGAAGCTTTTGGTGTTACCTCTACCGCCGGAACAATCGCTGGAGTCGCAGCTGTGACTACAGTCGAACTCGGCTCAACAGCAATCGGATTATTTGCCGGCGCTACTGATGATGACTGCACCGGCATGTTATTAATTGCCGATACCGGCTCTCGCCGCAACACCCAAACAAGCGCAACAATAATCGCAATTAATATTAAGACTATACCGATCATCCACTTCATTATTGGACGCAAACCCGGCGCTGCATTTACTGCTAGCGGACGATGCGAGGTATTGAGATCCGGCACAGTATTTTGATTTTTGCGCTCGTTCTCGGCGCGATTCAGGGCATCCAATATTAATGACATAAGACTAGAGCCCCTGCGCATCCAATGGAGCAAGTAATTTTTGCTCATCTAATTTCACTAGCAGCTTATCCACTCCCAGCACTTCATTTAATCGGCGCAAGGTTTGCGCATTGATAACACCATTCGGAAGAATATTTTGCGTCGATTGAAAAAGCTCTACCCGTTTTTGTAAACGCTCAGTAAAAAACTGACGCGTTAGTGGCGCAGATTGCTGATCCAATGTGGCAAATTGCTCCGCAACCCATGTCACTAAATCGCTTTTATCCCCCATATTCAAATCGCCTTCAAACGCCTGCGGACGCGACCATACATATAAAAAATCGCCATTCCACAGGCTGGCAAGCTCGCGCCACGGCACCACCTTTTGCTCGCCATTATCTAGCAGAAGAGCATGATTTTCACTTAAACCAATAAGTAAAGCGTACACCCACTTTTTATCGGCGGTCGCCAAGGTGATCAAGCCTGGGCGGTTAATGTCTTTTAATTCATCCCATGAGTTGATGTGCGATTTTTCACACACATAATTCGAGGCTTTTACAACCAAGCAGGGATTTTTTCCATCGGCAGCGGTAATGCCCACGTAACCAAACAGCGATAACTGTGCAGCTACCCAATCCCGTGTTGACGAAGCGATAACCTCGGGCACCACTATTTTGGGTGGCTGATTGCGCAATTCAGTGAGCGAGCCCGATAGCACTTGCTGCTCGCTCAGCGTTTTTATGTCAGCGACAGATGATTGCGTTGAAGATGTATTGTTCGCCGCTTGTGTTACTGCCGGCGCAACGGCTAATGGCGCCTCATCGGGAACCAACAGCCAAACAGCCGCCATAATTCCAATCAACGCCACCACAAAAAGCGCATGCCAGGATGTCCGGGTATTGGCGAGTTTTTCTTCTTCCTGCGTTGTGGTGCCAGCCACTTCTTTTACCGCCGCCGCAAAAATTTGTTTATCAATATGATGATGATTCTGTGCGTAAGCGCCGAGCAACAAACGCTCACTAATCACATTGATCAAGCGCGGAACACCACTACTGAACTGATGAATTTTTTTAATCATCGCATCACTAAATGGCCGTTGATGATCCGGCAAACCCGCAATTTTCAAGCGATGCGCAATATAAGCTTTAGTTTCCGGCAAGCTCAGCGCTTCCAAATGAAAACGCGCCGTGATCCGCTGGGATAATTGCCGCAGCGCGGGTCGCGCCAATAATTTTTTTAATTCCGGCTGACCGATTAGCATGATTTGCAACAGTTTTTCAGTGGTGGTTTCAAGGTTGGTAAGTAAGCGAATTTGTTCCAACACCGGCACTTTTAATAATTGTGCTTCATCGATTAATAAAACTGTCTTGCGGCCTTTACGGTGATTGTCGAGCAGAAATTGATTAAGCGCATCGGTCAAGTTTTTTACCGTCAACTCATCGGCGATATAACCTACTCCCAACTCATCGCAAATCGTTGAGAGCAACTCCGGCGCGCTGCCCATAGGGTTGAGGATAATCGCTATATCGGTATTGGGTGGCAGCTGCTCCAGCAAGCAGCGGATGATAGTGGTCTTGCCCGTACCCACCTCGCCGGTGAGCATCACAAAACCACCGTTCTGGATACCATACAAAAGATGCGCCAAAGCCTCCCGGTGCTGGTCGCTCATAAAGAGGTAGCGCGGGTTGACGGCGATAGAAAAGGCGGGTTCTTTTAGCCCGAAAAAGTCGTGGTACATAGGCCTTTCAATACAGAGTTATTATGGGGCGCGCGCTGGCGCGGAGCTGAATCATAGCAGGCCTAAGATTCAGCTGTTACCTTCTTGTTCCTGCCCCATCACTGAAAAGGCAAAATTTACACTGGCAGGCAACCCCTAGTTCATCGCGAATCACTGAACCCAATCACGCCAAACAACGTATTAGGTCACAGTTCGATTGCCCGAAAAGCACCAAATTGATACCATTGCCGCCTTTTTAAACAGGCCCCATTTTTAGCAGGTATTTACCGCTTCTCCGGCCCTATCCCTCTCCCGTCTTTACTATTGATTTCCTTACACAGAGAGTTTCTATGTCAGTTGATTTTCGTTCAGCTCCGCTATCCTTATTGGCTAATCACGACGAGTTTGTGCAACGTCATATCGGCCCGGATGCCCAACAAACTGCCGCCATGCTGGCAACACTGGGCGTTAGCTCAGTCAAGGAGCTGATCGACAAAACTGTGCCGGACAATATCCGCCTGAAACAAGAACTCAATCTGGGCGATGCGGTGAGCGAAGCCAATGCTTTGGCGCAATTGAAAGCCATCGCCAGCAAAAACAAGATTTACAAAAACTATATCGGCATGGGCTACCACGATACCCACGTGCCTTTGGTAGTACTGCGCAACGTGCTGGAAAACCCGGGCTGGTACACCGCCTACACTCCTTACCAGCCGGAAATTGCCCAAGGCCGTTTGGAAGCGCTGCTGAATTACCAGCAAATGATTATCGACCTCACTGGCATGGAAATGGCCAATGCCTCGGTATTAGATGAAGGTACTGCCGCCGCTGAAGCTATGGCGATGTGCAAACGTCAAAACAAGAAAAGCAAATCCGATGTGTTTTTTGTAGATGCCGATACCCACCCGCAAACCATCGCGGTAGTTAAAACCCGCGCCGAACACTTCGGTTTTGAAGTCGCTGTTGCCAAGGCCGATGAATTAGCCAATGGCGATTACTTCGGCGCCCTGCTCTCTTACCCGGGTTCCAGCGGACAAGTACGCGATTTAACCGCGCTGATTGAAACCGCGCACAGCAACAATGCACTGGTTACCGTCGCATCTGACTTAATGGCATTGATGCTGCTCAAATCCCCCGGCGCCATGGGCGCCGATGTAGTGGTCGGCACCAGCCAGCGCTTTGGTGTGCCTATGGGCTTTGGTGGCCCACACGCCGGTTTCTTTGCCTTCCGCGATGCTTACAAACGCTCCGCCCCCGGCCGCATTATTGGTGTATCGATTGATACCCGCGGCAAACAAGCGCTGCGTATGGCGATGCAAACGCGCGAGCAACATATCCGCCGAGAGAAAGCCAACTCCAACATTTGTACCTCACAAGTATTGCTCGCGGTGATGAGCGTGTTCTACGCGATTTACCACGGCCCCGATGGCTTAAAACGCATCGCCAACCGTATTCATCGCCTAACCGCCATTGCGGCAGCGGCTTTAAAAGCCAAAGGTTTTGGCATCACCAATACCCAGTTTTTTGACACTATCACCGTCAACGTGGGCGATAACCAAAAAGTGATTTACCAAGCGGCATTAAATGCAGAAATTAATTTGCGTTTAATCGGTAGCGATTCACTCGGCATCAGCTTGAATGAAACCACTTCAGCTGCTGACCTCGAAGCGCTGCTCGCGGTATTTGGCGTAACCGGTATTGAATTAACCTCATTCGACGAGCAAGTACTGGCCGGAAAAAATATCACTGCCAGCAATGCAATCCCGGCGGATTTATTGCGCAGCGATGCGATTTTGTCGCACCCGGTGTTCAATACTTATCACAGCGAAACTGAAATGCTGCGCTATTTAAAGCGCTTGGAATCGCGCGACATTGCACTCAACAACGCGATGATTCCACTCGGCTCTTGCACCATGAAATTAAATGCAACTGCAGAAATGATTCCCGTCACCTGGCCAGAATTTGGCAAGCTGCACCCGTTTGCACCGATCGACCAAGCCGAAGGTTACAAAGCATTATTTGAAGAATTGCAAGAGATGCTCAAAGCCTGTACCGGTTACGATGCAATCAGCTTGCAGCCAAACGCCGGTTCACAAGGTGAATACGCTGGCCTTGTCGCAATCAAAAAATATTTTGAAAGCAAAGGCGAAACCGAGCGCAATATTTGTTTAATTCCCGCGTCTGCACACGGCACCAATCCGGCATCGGCACAAATGGTGAGCTACAAAGTTGTGGTAGTTGCTTGCGATAACAAAGGCAACGTGGACTTAGAAGATCTGGCTGCAAAAATCGCCACCTACGGCACTCAAATCGCCTGCATCATGGTGACCTACCCATCCACCCACGGCGTGTTTGAAGAAGGCATCACCCAGCTGTGCGATATGGTTCACGCAGTAGGCGCGCAGGTGTATATCGACGGCGCCAACATGAATGCACTCGTGGGTGTAGCCGCACCGGGTAAATTCGGCGGCGATGTTTCGCATTTGAATTTGCACAAAACCTTTTGTATTCCCCACGGCGGTGGCGGCCCGGGCATGGGGCCAATCGGCGTCGGCAAACATTTGGAACCCTTCCTCGCGGCGCATCCAGTGCAAGCCGTTCCAGGCACCGATGTGAACAACGGTACCATTTCGGCTGCCCCCTGGGGCTCCGCCAGCATCCTGCCGATCAGCTGGATGTACATTAAAATGATGGGCGCGGTCGGTATGCGCCAAGCCACCGAATTTGCCATGCTCAACGCAAACTACGTTGCGAAAAAATTGGAAAGCGCTTATCCGATTTTGTACAAAGGCACTAACGGTTTTGTTGCGCATGAATGTTTGCTCGATTTGCGCCCGTTAAAAGAAGCCAGCGGCATCAGCGAAGAAGATATTGCCAAACGCCTAATGGATTTTGGTTTCCACGCACCGACTATGTCGTTCCCGGTCGCGGGAACCTTGATGATCGAACCAACTGAATCTGAATCGAAAATTGAATTGGATAAGTTCATCGAAGCGATGCTAATTATCCGCCAAGAAATTGAGCAAGTGATCAGCGGCGAAATCGCTGCTGAAGCGAGCGCATTACACAATGCACCGCACACACAAGATGATGTACTGGAAGAAAACTGGTCCCGCGCTTATTCACGCGAAACTGCAGGCCGCCCAGCCAGTTGGTTGAAAAACCACAAAGTATGGCCGACGGTAAATCGTATTGATAATGTTTATGGCGATAGGAATTTACAGTGTTCATGCGCACCTATTGAAAGCTACATCGAATAATTTTTTACCTGCTAACATCAGTTAAACTGAAAAACCACCCTGAGTATTCAAGGGTGGTTTTTTATACCTTAGATTTAGTAATACCAACAACGCCCGCCTTTATTTCTGTTTCATTCTTTGGCGAACCTGATTCGAATGCCAGGCCGCAGGGACAATTACCAGTATGGCAATCGCCGCTAGAATCCAAAAATAACTTTGGCTCATCATGGTCAGGTTAAGCATTTCAGCGGCTTGTTTATTATT
>CAXAVL010000082.1:0-17399 GCA_963971905.1 uncultured Cellvibrio sp. | reverse complement strand
GGCAACACCGGTTGCACCCGCCGGTTCAGCGATGGAACGGGTATCTTCAAAAATATCTTTAATGCCCGCGCAGATTTCATCATTAGTCACGGTGATGCATTCATCGACCGTTTTACGCAGCACACGGAAAGTTTCCTCGCCGATTTGCGCCACTGCGATGCCATCGGCAAAGATGCCCACTTGCGGTAATATCACCCGTTTTTTCTTTTCCAACGCGGCTTTTAAGCATGCCGAATCTTCTGCTTCTACCGCGATAATTTTGATCTCGGGGCGCACGTATTTCACATAGGCAGAAATACCGGCAGCCAAACCACCGCCGCCGACGGCGATAAAAATCGCATCGATTTTGCCGGGATACTGACGCAGGATTTCCATTGCGATAGTGCCTTGCCCGGCGATCACATCGGGGTCATCAAACGGGTGGACATAGGTCATGCCTTTTTCTTCCACCAGTTTTTTCGCGTGCGCCGAGGCCTCGTCATAACTATCGCCATGCAATACCACCTTGGCACCGCGCGCTTTTACCGCATCGACTTTAATCGCCGGTGTGGTGCGCGGCATGACGATGGTCGCTTTAATGCCGAGATGTTGCGCACCCAGCGCCAAACCTTGTGCGTGGTTGCCCGCCGAGGCGGCGATCACACCGCGCGCGCGTTCCGCTTCGGTGAGCATTTGCAGTTTGTTGTAGGCGCCGCGCAATTTGAACGAGAACACCGGCTGCAAGTCTTCGCGCTTGAGCAACACTTTATTGCCCGTGCGCACGGACAGCAAACGCGCTTCATCGAGCGGAGTTTCTACCGCCAGATCGTAAATACGGGCGTTGAGAATACGTTTTATGTAGGATTCAGGCATGTCACTTCTTACGTGGAGGAATTAATAGAAGAATAAAAATGTGGCCGCAGTGTAAACAATTTAGCCGCTGCTAGCACGGCGAATATCCGTATAATGCGAGCACTATTTACTGATCGACGCATCTAGCCTAGCGTGATCGGTTGGTGGTGTTGCGACCGCCTGAGACATGGATGTCGAAGATGAGCCTACAAGGACGTATTTACGGCGTGTCGCACACTACCAACCGGTTATGCTGGGCAGGCTAACAAATAAACATCAGATTCGGCGGCTTGCTACGCGAGGTCCGCCCTACCACACCGGACAATCTGCCATGACTCAAGATCAACTCAAACAAGCCGTTGCCCGCGCGGCGATTGAATACATCAAACCCAAATTAGGTGGAGATTCCATCATCGGCGTTGGTACAGGTTCTACCGCGAATTTTTTTATCGATTACCTGGGCGAGATCAAACACCTGTTTGCCGGTGCAGTGGCCAGTTCTGATGCCTCCGCCGCGCGCATGAAAAACCTCGGTATCGATGTACTCGATTGCAATTCAGTGTGCGAATTAGTGGTGTATGTCGATGGCGCCGATGAAAGCAACGCCTACCTGCATTTGATCAAAGGCGGCGGAGCTGCGTTGACGCGCGAGAAAATCGTGCGCGCGGTTTCCCGTGAATTTGTATGTATCGCCGACGGCAGCAAATGGGTCGATGTGCTGGGTAAATTTCCACTGCCGGTAGAAGTTATCCCTATGGCGCGCTCTTACGTCGCGCGGGAACTGGTGAAACTGGGCGGCACGCCGGTGTACCGCGACGGTGTGGTAACCGACAACGGCAATGTGATCCTCGATGTTTACAACTTGCAGATTATCGACCCGGTCGGCCTGGAAACTCGCATCAACCAAATTACCGGTGTAGTCACCAATGGTCTGTTTGCCATCCAAGGCGCCGATGTTTTACTGCTCGGCACCAGCGAGGGTGTAAAAACCCTGCGTCCGCGCTGAGCGAAATAGAACACCCATAAAAAAACCGGGCAAACCCGGTTTTTTTTATCTGTATAGCATGGCGAGATTAGCCGCGACGACGCAAACGCCCCAAACCAATCAACCCCAATCCTGCCAACATCAACATCAATATTGAAGACTCGGGAACCTCGGTTGCTGGCGGCGTGAAATCCCAGTAGTAGTGATGGATCTGACCAGCGCCGGTATAAGATTTAGCAGCCAGAGAGCCGTCGATGTCGTTCATGATTCTTACATCGGCATCAATAGCCATCACATTGCCTTTCCAGCCATTACCCAGATTTAAGCTGGTGGCATCGTAGAAATTCCACAGAATGTTGGAGTAAGTACTGGAAGTAAAACCGCTACCGCTCAAATTGACCGAGCCTGGGTTGCTTAAATTAGCACCCGAAACATTGATAACAACCTTGGCAGCATTGCCAAAGTTCAACTGCCAATTTGAGTTCATCGCAAACAGATCGCTACCGGCAATATTAAACGCCACCAAGTCGGCCGCAAAACCGCTGTAACTCAAGGTAGTGCCAGTTACATCGCCCGTCAGTGCAAAGTCGCGGTAGTAAGCTGACTCTGCGTCCAGCACATTGTAGAAATCTGCAAGCTGCGCGGCTACTGCGCCGGTATTATCAAGTGCTCTGACACACGCATTTTGCGCCAGCCCAGCTTCATTGCAATTCAGATTGCCGATACTTTTGCTGCCGCCATAACCCAAATAACCATTTTGAATGGTCAAGTTAGGCGATGAAACATTGCCAATCACTTCAACATTATTGGTGGCATTGAAGGAGGCATCGGTCAGATGCGAGCCAAACTCGCCACTGGAATTCAGGTTGCCGCCAATTAATGCCTTGCCGTAAACCTTGACGTTGCTGGTGGTATTTAAATCACCAAACAGCATCAGGTTGTAATCACTCATGGGGGTCGCCAGTGCCATCATCGGCATAGCAGCAACACCGGCGATTGCCAATAGCTTGGAATAAAAGTTCATAAAAAATGCCTTTGTAGTAGTGTCATATTATTTATGACAGTCACTCATGCATATTTAGTGCCTATTTTAGATTTTCTTTTGGCATCAATAATTCACAGCAAAAGTTGCGAAGTGCGTCACACAAAACTGTCAATTTAACCGACACTTATAAAATGACAGCGCAAGACATGTTTTTATTGATAAACATTAACAATCACATTTCATCGAGAAATCAACCCGGCAGAAAACGAAAAAACAATGAAAATGGTTGAGCCAACCCACTATTTTGCCTAGCCTTGCGCCTCACCTTTTATGCAGCCACTTGTTATGGAATTCAGCCTCCCCGCCATCGGCATCACTCACTCATGCTTCAAAGAGAAGTTCGGCATTCCCCGCCAGCCGGGATTGGCGCCACTGGCACGGGCAGAAATCGAACTTATCCCGCCTTATAACGAGCGCTCGGCATTTGACGGTTTGGAAGGCTGCACGCACCTGTGGATTCAATTTGTGTTCCATGCAAATAAGTACGCCAACAAACGCGATGAGTGGAAAGCCAAGGTTAAACCGCCGCGCTTGGGCGGCAACAAAACCCTCGGCGTATTTGCCACCCGCTCCCCTACACGGCCTGCGCCAATTGGTTTGTCGGTAGTGCGGTTTGAGGGAATTAGCGAACGAGAGGGGAAATTGTTTGTGCAGATCAGCGGGGTAGATTTACTCGACGGCACGCCGATTTTGGATATCAAACCCTACGTGCCCTATGTGGACTGCGTGCTGGAAGCCGAAAACAGCTTTGCCGCCGCAGCGCCAGAGTTGATCCCAGTCGATATACCCGCACCCCTGATGGCAATCTGTGTCGGATATTGGAAGCGCACCGGCACTGACCTCGCCGGACTGATTACCCAAATCCTGCAGCAAGACCCGCGCCCGCAATACCAACAGCCCGAACCCGAGCGGATTTACGGCATGAAATTATTGGATCTGGATGTGCGCTGGCGTTATGTCACTGCGCCAGAAGGCTATCGAATCCAACTCACCGAATTCATCACTTAATTCATTCCAACTACGCATGGAGAATCCGCAATGACCAGCAAATCGATTTTTCTTAAAACCTGCCTATTAGCCCTGCCACTCAGCCTTGCCGCCTGTAACGCGACTCTGCCGCAAATGGCGGAAACCGGTGCAGCCGTGGCGGGCGCTGCGGGTTACAACAATCAGGCGCAGCTGATTCGCGCTATTAAAGAAGCACTGGAGCTGAGCAGCAATCGCGCTGCTAGCAGCTTGTCCGCCACCGGTGGTTACGCCAATAACCCACTCTATCGCATTGAATTGCCGGACAATGTACAACCGCTTGCGAGCAAATTGCGGCAGTTGGGTTTAGGCAGCCAAATGGACAAAGTAGAAAGCCTGATGAACCAGGGCGCCGAAAAAGCGGCAGTTGAAGCGCAAGCGGTGTTTGTCGATGCAGTGCGCAAGATGAGCGTGACCGATGCGTTGGGCATTATTCGCGGCAATAGCACGGCAGCGACCGATTATTTCCGCGCACAAACGGAAGCCAGCTTGCGCCAGCGCTATCTGCCCATCATTCAACAGAACCTGCAACAAATTGGTTTCTACAATCAGTACCAACAACTGCTTGGCACTTACAAGATGCTACCCATCGCCAACAAGCCCGATCTGGATTTGGAGCAGCATGTCTTGAATGCCGCTTTGGATGGTTTATTTAAACAAGTCGCTGTGGAAGAGCAGCTGATCCGCAAAGACCCGGTCGGGCGCGGCAGTCAGATTATCGGTGCAGTATTTGCGCAGAAATAGACTGATATCCGGGCGCGCAGCTAGTGATTAAGCGCGCGCCTGGCATCAATTACCATCCAGTAAAACATCGCCAACCCAGCCGCGGATAACAACACCCCCACCCAACCGGTCGCGGCGTAACCCATCCCCGCATCAATCACCAACCCCCCAAAAAAAGCACCGGCGGCGTTGGCAAAGTTAAACGCGGAGTGATTCATGGCGGCAGCCATGGTCTGTGCTTTGCCCGCCACATCCATCAGGCGGATTTGCACCGCAGGGCCTATCACCACTACAGTGCCCACGCAAAATACGGCAATGCAGGCCAGCCAGAGAATCGGCGCAACCAAGGCAAAAACGCCACACACAATCATCGACCAAATCAGGCAGCGCTTGATGGTGCCGAGCAGATCCCGATCGGCCATACGCGAGCCAAAAATATTGCCCGTCACCATGCCCGCACCAAACAGTGCCAAGACAAAGGGCACCCCCATTTCAGTCAACCCTGCCAAGCTCATCAACGTGGGTTTGACGTAGGAATAAATGGCGAACAATCCGCCGGAGCCTATAGCGCCAATCCCCAGAGTGATCCACACCTGACGATTGGTAAACATCGATAATTCATGGGAGACGCGCCCACCGGATTGCGGCGGCTCGTAAGGCACAAACTTCAGGATACACACCGCAGACGCCAGTGCGATCAGCCCCACCAGCACAAACGCCGAACGCCAGCCCAGCCACTGCCCCAGCGCGGTTGCAATAGGCACACCCGCGAGCGTCGCCGTTGAGAGCCCCAACATTACATAGGCCACCGCGCGGGTGCGCATATGCGAAGGCGCCAGTGTGGCTGCCACTAGCGAGGCTATGCCAAAGAAGGTTCCGTGGGGTAAGCCGCTTAGCAGGCGTAACGCCAGCATAGCCTCGTAATTTGGCGCCATGGCACTGGCGATATTGGCGAGGGCGTAAAGCCCCATTAGCAATACCAGCATGCGCGTCCGCGACCGCCCGGTGCTGAGCATAGCCAGCACAGGTGCGCCAATCACCACCCCCAGCGCATAGAGACTAATGGTGTGGCCAGCTTGAGGGATACTAATCCCGAGCGATGAAGAAATTTCGGGCAGCAGCCCCATGGAAATAAACTCGCCCACGCCAATCGCAAAACTGCCCAAGCCCATCGCGAGCAGTGCAATAAAAAAAGTGGGAGTTGGTTTTTCGCGTGACAAGTGTGGAGCTGATGAATCAGGTGACGACGATAACAAATCCTAGAACCTCAGGAAGGGGGATCTTCTACAGCAGACAATCCGAGCCGGAATTATAAGCCCCGATTCGATCAGAGTAATGTTGAAAATAACTATAAGTCATCTGGACTGCTTTTTTATCTGTTCCCGCTAGGTCGCCCACCAGCAAACGCTGCAGCCTGTGGTATGATGCGCGCCTTTTTCAGCCTGTCGGGCTTCCTGTCCGGCATCCTCTGTCTCCCGTTGATGACCTTACTCCCGGAGACACGCTGCACCGATTTCCCATTTTAGGAGTTGTTCCCATGAGCAAGACCTCGTTAGACAAAAGCAAGATCAAGTTTCTGTTGCTGGAAGGCGTTCACCAGTCAGCGGTAGACACGCTGCACGCACAGGGTTATACCAATATCGATTACCTGAAAACCGCACTGGGCGAAGACGAGCTGATCGAGCGCATTCAGGATGCACACTTCGTCGGTCTGCGCTCGCGCACCCAACTGACTCGCCGCGTGTTTGAAAACGCGCCCAAGCTGATCGCTGCTGGCTGTTTCTGCATAGGCACCAATCAAGTAGACCTGAAAGCGGCGCAAGAGCATGGCGTAGCGGTATTTAACGCACCCTACTCCAATACCCGTTCGGTTGCCGAATTGGTCATCGCCGAAGCGATTTTGTTGCTGCGCAATATTCCGCAGAAAAACTTTGTCTGCCATCGCGGCGGCTGGGATAAATCAGCCAATGGCTCGTTTGAAATTCGCGGTAAAACTCTCGGTCTGATCGGTTACGGCTCGATTGGTAGCCAAACCAGTGTATTGGCCGAATCCCTCGGCATGAAAGTGCGCTTTTACGATGTAGTCACCAAGCTGCCGCTGGGCAACGCCAGCCAAGTGCGCGAATTGGATGAACTGCTCGCCACCTCCGACATCATCAGCCTGCACGTGCCCGAAAATGCCTCTACCCAAATGATGATTGGCGCGCGCGAAATCGGCCTGATGAAACAGGGCGGTATTTTGCTCAACGCTTCACGCGGCACCGTAGTCGATATCGACGCACTGGCCAATGCGATCAAATCTGGCCATATCGCTGGCGCCGCGATTGACGTATTCCCCGAAGAGCCCAAAGCCAATGGCGAAGAATTTATCAGTCCGTTGCGCGGTTTGGACAATGTGATCCTGACCCCACACATTGGCGGCTCCACTATGGAAGCGCAGGAAAATATCGGCATTGAAGTGGCGGAAAAACTGATCAAATACTCCGACAACGGCACCACCACCAGCTCGGTCAACTTCCCCGAAGTCGCCTTGCCCGGCCACCCGGATGCCCACCGTTTGCTGCACGTTCACGCCAATGTTCCTGGCGTATTGTCGAAGATCAACAAAATCTTCTCCGACAACCAAATCAATATCGTCTCACAATACCTGCAAACCAATGAGAAAGTGGGCTATGTAGTAGTAGACATCAACTCGCCTTACGATGAGATCGCACTGGAGCAGTTGAAAAATATTGAAGGGACAGTGCGTTGCAGAGTTTTGTTCTAGTCGTAGCAGAGTGATGCTCTAAAGAACAACTGCAGCACCATAAAAAACGCCGCGCTCAGCAATGAACGCGGCGTTTTTTATGGCTAAGAATTTAAACCGCAGCGCTAGGCTTTTTCATCCAACCCGCTACCACTTCCACCCCCACCACTAACAACACACCCGCCAAGGCGCAGGCGATGGCGGCGATCAGCATGGGGTCATTGCCGGTGAGCTGGGCAAAATGCGCGGGGCTGACGCTCGCTTGTTGCAGCACGACCGTTTCGCCGTGACGATTAAGCGCAGTTTGCAGCACTTCTTTCCAAGGCCAGGTGACGTAGAGCGAACCCACCAAAAAGCCAATCAACGTGGCCAAAGTCGTAGCATGATAGCTGGAAAGCAGCCAAGAGAGAAAACGAGAAAAAACCACCAATCCGCAAATACAACCGGCAATAAAAGAAGCGAGCGCTATAAAATCCCAGTTATTCACCGCATCAAGCATAACCGGATACAAACCTACCAAGAGCAGGATAAAACTGCCTGACACCCCCGGTAGAATCATGGCGCAAATAGCGACAAAACCACCCAAAAATAAAACCCACCAATAACCGGGCAATTGTGCGGGAGCAGAGAGTGAAATCACCAACACCACCAACACACCCAACAATAGAGCAATCCACTGCGGCAACCGCCAATGAGGTTGCTGCTTAGCAAGTAGATAGATCGAAGCGAGAATCAAGCCGGTAAAAAATGCCCAGACTAAAATCGGATAGGTTTCTAACGCCAAGGTAATCACAAGCGCGAAGGTTTTCACACTAATCAAAATACCGCCAAACACCGCCAGTAAAAAATTGCCGTTGATGTACTGCCAGGTTTTGACCAGACCATCGCGCTTGAGCATCAACAGCACGGCGGGGGTGCAGCGTTTGAGTGAATCGAGCCACTCGTCGTAAATACCGGTAATAAACGCGATAGTGCCCCCAGACACGCCGGGCACTACATCGGCGGCGCCCATACACAGGCCTTTCAACATGATGAGTAGATAATCTTTAATTGTGCGATTGGGCTGATGCAAAACAAGCTCCTTTTCTACAGGGATCTGCAGAGCGATGAAAGGAAAAGAGGGAAATAAAAACTGGCGCGAGTGTGCCTGATACCCACGCCGATCGACAAGTCACTTGCCGAAGAAGTGGCGACTAATCGCACCAAACACTGGCGCACGCAACTCATCTGTTTCATTCACTAACTGATGGCCTGCGCCAGGAACCATCGCGATTTGAGCATTGGGCAAAACACGCTGAATCTGCCGCAGGTTATAGCGCCAGGTGACGGTCATATCTTCATCCCCTTGCACCACCAACACTGGCTGCGACAAAGGTGGAAATTGGCGGAACTGTTTATCCCACTCTTTCATAGCGCTCACCCAGCGCACCGACAAGGTGGGCGATTGCAAGCAGTCCTGCGCATCAACAAAACGGTTGAAGCGCTCATCGTGTGAACTGTGCGAACGGCCACGGGGCAAGCGCTTGATAAAACGATGTACCAGCGCGTACAACAAATGGCCTGAATAACGCCAACCTCTGGGCAAAATCAAAGGGGCGCACAAGGCGATGCGAGTTAACAAAGGTTCGCTGCGCAACGCGTCATAGCGCCAGAGATAATTCAGCAGCACCGAGCCACCGGTACTCTGCCCCACGGCAAAATAAGGTGTAGGCAAGAGTTTCTGCGCCGCCAGTAACAGCGCATCCAACACATCGGCATACTGATTAAACGAATCAATCGCCACCTGTTCGCCACTACTCAAACCGTGACCAGGCAGATCAAACGCCAGTACCGCCAAGCCATTTTCCAACCCGAATTGAATCGCATTGCCAAAAATTCCCATGTGATCGTAGTAGCCGTGCACCACAATCAAGGTACCCTTGGGATTGGCGGGCAACCAATAATGGCTGGCGATACGATAACCATGGGTTCTTAACACCCCAAATCCCTGGGTAACATCAGGCATAGTGTGGGCAAAATTGATCCCATAGAAATTAAGATAGGCCTGCGCCGGCGGGCTCGCACACCACTCTGAGTCTCGCTCAGCATCAAATAAAAGATCAGGCAGCTGCGCTAACAAAAGATCGCGCGTTGCAGCATCGAAACCAACAGAGATAGATCGGGAGTCACTCATACGGTGTTAGGGTATCCAGTAAAAAAGTGATGCAACACAAATGGCAACGAAATCACAGCGATCAGGAATTCGATGCGACACAACCAATGCCATCCTCTATAATCTGCCAATCAACTATAAAGCCAGAATAAAA
This sequence comes from uncultured Cellvibrio sp., assembly GCA_963971905.1. Lineage (GTDB taxonomy): Bacteria > Pseudomonadota > Gammaproteobacteria > Pseudomonadales > Cellvibrionaceae > Cellvibrio. Next base: position 7,737 of record CAXAVL010000082.1, on the reverse strand, counting down.
AACACATAACAATGACAGACAGGGCTTGAGCACATGCAAAAACATATTTTCAACATACACGACGTGATTCTGTTTATGACAGTCGCCGAATGTATCCTGTTGGTAATCTTTCAAGCGATACTACCGGTCAAAAATCAACTCGCCAATCGTTTATTAAGTATATTCCTGCTTTCAATTGCCATAAGTTCCGCCTGCATTATGGTGCTCTGGAACGATGACGTAAGACTCTTTAATTTATTTGATGAAGCCCTACTGCCCTACTTTTTGGCCACAACGCAATTACTCAAGGGGCCGATGCTACTGTTTTATGTGATTGCCCTGACGGAAGATGCGTTTCAATTTGGCCGACGCCACTTGCCGCACTTGGCTCCAATCGTGCTCGCACTAGTCTGGTTACTTGTGTTTCAAATTGATAGTTCTGATCTGCGCTTTAAAACGCCAGGGCAAACTGAAACAGAGCGGCAAATTGCCAATTCAGTTTGGCACTTTATTAAAATCATGCCGTTCTTTTACGCCCTTGCCGCAGCCAATCGCGTGCGCTTATACCGTATTAGCTTGCACAACCAGTACTCCAATTTTTCACCCACTGAACCCACTTGGCTAAACATGCTGAGCCTGGGCTTTTTGTTTACCTGGAGTTTTTCCATTCTCGTGCATGTTATTGCCAATACAGTAGCCTTGGGTGCACCGGAGATAGCCGATTTATTTGGCATCACTGAAAACTACATTATTTTTATTTTGATCAACGCGCTGTTTATCAACAGTGTGGTACACACCCATAAACTGCTCACGACCAAACCAGAAGCAGCCAAAGACAAAACAGACGAAAAATTAACCGACTCAGCGATCGAAAAGGTTCAGCTGGGCATGCAAGTGCAAAAATTGTTTTTAAAACAAAATCTCAATATCGAAGAATTTTCCAAGCGCATCAATCTGCCGGTAAAAGAAGTATCCGCAGTGATCAACAAACACTATGGCACCAACTTTTTTGAATTTATGAACAGCTACCGAGTTGAAGAAGCGAAACGTCTGCTGGGGGATGCACAACATGCGGATATGACAGTAATGGACGTATTGTTACACGCGGGCTTTAACAGTAAATCGGCATTTCATCGTTTCTTTAATCGCTTGGTGGGCATGTCGCCAACTGAGTTTCGTAAGCAGCAATTGCACTCGGAGAAGGCTGCCCATTAAGGCGGCTCTTCTCTCCGCCTAAGGGTAAAGCGGAATCACCCACCTATCATCATCGGGATTTATCCGCCCTCCCATCAACTGAACCACCACTTTATCCACAATCGCGACGCCGTCATCTGCCATATTTTCAAACGTATCTATGCCATTGTTTGGGAAATTCTTGCGCGTGCGATGAATATTAAAGCGGTTGGAAAAGGTTTTTCCAAACGCCTCTTCTATCGCATTTTTGCCGTGCATAAAACCCAGTAAACCACCCCAGGTCGCGGTTGGATTATCGGAATCCCAACCCATCAGTGCACCGATTTTTATGGTCTGTTTTAAATCGCCTTCACCATAAAATAGACTCACCAAACTCGCAGCGAAATTAATTCCGGCAGCAAAACAACCGTTGCAATATAAATTGCGTGAACTGATGGTGTAGCCGTCTAATTGTTGTACTTGGTAGCGCTGATAAATGGCATCGCGGGTTTTTTCCCAGGGAGTATTCGCCAGATACAATGCTTTGACATAATCGTACATGGCGGCAGGATATTGATCATCGGGTAGTTGCTTGCGCGCCTGCTCTGCCATCCAGTTAAGTTGCTCCGCCATCGGCAGGGTTTTATCCACTGCCGAGGCAAGGGAATACATTGCGATATAAAAGCGTGCGATATCAGCTGCCTCTTTGTCTGCCACAGTACGTACAGGCAAGTCGCTTAACTGCAATGCAACATCAGGCCTTGCAGGCGCAAAAAATCCGAAAATTTCTGTCGTGAGTTGTGCATCGATCATATCGTAGTGAGGGTTCAAGCTCTGACTACCGGTGAGCGGAGGAAGAACGCCTTCATACATAAGGTCTAGCGCCTTTTGATTGGACACCCATAAAAAGTTTTCATAATTACCTTCAGGATCGCGACCAAAGGGTGTTGGCTCAGCAGCAGAATAAATGTGCGTCATCCAACCGGTACGAATTTGCTCCGGTGTTAACAACACCGACTCACTATTTTTTAATAAATATTGATAAATGTATTCAATGTCGGTGTCGTCATCACTGCCCCAAATACCATCGGGTTTGACCGTGACAAAATCGATAGTCGCCGACAGATCACTCGGTACGCCCTGCCCCCAAATACTCGGTTGATCTGGCTTGCCCCAGTCATTGCGCGTATAAAATTCTCCGGTTTTTATCTCGCCAATATTGCCAATCTTATCCATCTCCGTGACCAGCCCAGTCCAATTGGCAATACATTGCCCCAACCAAAAGCCATAGAGTGCATCGCGATACTCAGCGCGCGACAGCGTAATTGTTTTTGGTGTTTCAGTTGCGTTTTTATTAGCACTGACACACCCACTTAAGAGAAATACAAGCAATAGAAAATTCACTAAACGCATAACGTCATTATCCCTTCCATGCATTATTTACTGCACTTAATTGCGATACAAAAAAGCCGGGAATGTCCCGGCTTTAAAGCAACCTATGGTTTTTGTAGCGCGTATGTTTATTCAGTTTCCAAACGGACATTATCAAAGGAAACATCAATGGCACCCGATGGCTCTACTACAAATAAATTGGTGATAGCGTTTAGTTTGGCGATACCAGGGCAGCAGGCAACTGAATTACCACGAGCGATTAACTCAGCTACACCAATACTGTATGAAGTCCAGACACCATTGGCGGGCAGCGGCACACTGACGTCACTCACATTGGGCCAGCCGCTATCCATTTTAATTAACAATGCAGTGCCTTCGGCCTTGCTATTGACTTTAAAATCAAATTTTAATTTTCCCTGCGCGCTCCATTTGGTCAAGTTGACGGGATTGGAAATTACGTTAAAAAACACATTGCCATCGGTGCCGGTTTTTACCACGTTAAATACTTTTCCGCGTCCAGCTTCGTCTTTTTCAGATGAACTGATATGGCCGCTGGGGTTATAGCTTTGCACTTGCAAACCATTGCCAATTGCATCGCCATAGGCGGTAAACAGGGGCAGTGCTGCAAATTCTGTTGCGCCACCTGACGCGGCTTTACCTTCCAGACGAATATTATCCAGCGAAACATTCATCGCTGCCGATGGATCAACAACAAAGCTGTTCACCACCGAACTCAAGGTCGCTTTTCCACTCGCCAAGGAATTACCGTTGGCGATTAAGTTGGCAAGAGTGATGCGAAATTCTTTCCACACACCCAGTTCAGCAACAGGCACACTTACATCACTCACATTGGGCCAACCGCTATCAATTTTCACCAATAACTTTGCGCCATCAGCTTTGCTATTTACCTTGTAATCAAAAACAATTTCGCTATCGGTTGACCAATTGCTCATATCGGCAGGGTCGCCTTTAATTTTGAAATACACATTACCGTTAGCGCCGGTTTTTACCACACTCCATACATTGCCCCGGCCAGCTTCTTCCACTTGTGAATGGCTGATGGCGCCATCGGGATTGTAGGAATCAAATTGCAACACACTCGCCAGTGCATTGTCGTACATCAAAAATAATGGTGGCTCTGGCAATTTCACCGCGCCAATTACCGGGCGCTGATGACCGGCAACAATTTCAGCATTGGCATCAATCGTGGCGCAACCTTTACCGGTTATAGGTGAACCAGTGCATTCATACACGCGCACAAAATCCACCAACATTTTTTGCGGGAATACGGATTCATCGATGCCCTTATTATTCACGTTACCGGCCCAGCTGCCGCCAACCGCCAGGTTTAACAACAAGTGGAATTTTGAATGGCGATCAAACGGCGCGCCCAAAGGCGCATCCTTTAATACACCGTCTTGCATATATTGCCCATACCAACCGGTTTCGCGTTGGGTGGCAAAATGTACATTGTCCACATACCAACGAATTTCGCCCTCTTCCCATTCAACTGCATAGGTGTGGAAATCGTCAGCGGGATTAGCCTTATTCGGCAAATGATAATCTGCCCCGGAATTTACATTGCCCGGCCAGCTGCGACCAAAATGCAAAGTGCCGTGCACCGCCGCTTCCGGCTCACTACCGTTAGTCACCACCTTTAAATTGACCGCTTCCATAATGTCGATTTCACCGCTAGACGCCCAGGTGCCATAAGGCGAGTTGGTCGGCAGCATCCAAATCGCGGGCCAAGTACCTTGGCCTGCCGGTAATTTTGCGCGAATTTCAAAGCGACCAAAGGTCCACTCTTTAATATTTTTGGTGCGCAAACGCGCCGAGGTATAAGGCAGGGTTTTAGTGCTCGGGCTGTCACCTTCCGGTGAATCGGAACCGGTAAAATCTTCGCGTTGGGCAACAATATTCAACACACCATCGGCAACGTAAGCATTGGTCGCGCGATCGGTGTAACACTGCTGTTCGTTATTACCACCGCCCCAGCAATTTTTTTCAAAATTCCATTTGCTGGTATCAATACTGGCACCATCAAATTCATCGCTCCACACCAACTTCCATTCAGCGGTAGCCGGTGCAGATGAACTGGTCGCTGCGGTTGAAGATGGCGCTACCGATGAAAGTGCTGCGGAGGAGAGCGCCGCACTGGATTTATTGTTGCCGCCGCCACCCGAACCACCACAGCCAGCCAAACTGACCAACGCAATAGCCGCGCAGATTTTTGTTAACAGGGGTTTAACGCTGAGCTCGTGATTTTTCATAATTACCTCTATTGTTATTGTTGAAAAATTATTCGGCGCAGGCTGGAGCCGTTGCGTTTTTCTCGATGCGTACATTGTAAATAGATACATCCAAGCTACCCGCCGTACTCAACATAAAGGGTGCCAGCACCATATCCATTTTCACGCGTTTTTTCGCGAAGCATTCAAGCGCAATACTGACGCTTGTCCACTCACCCGGATTTGCAGCATTTAATTGCTCAGTGATTGCAATCTCGCCACCACAATCACTACCGCAATGCATACCGACATTCACATCCGCACTCGGTTTTTCATTTACTTTTACATCAAATACCAATGCGCCTTTACTCTCGGCATAGGCAGAAAAATCAGTGCGGGTAGTAGAACCTAAGGTCACTGTCGCTTTGGCGGAACCGTCAAACTGCAAACGGCGGGTATCTTCCTTCACCTGTTTATCTTCAGAGGAAACAGTCACTGAACCCAATTCACCGCGACTAGTGGTGACCGGCAACATGTTGTTCATATGATCGAGCAAAACTAACGCCCAAGGATTCAGCACTCGCTGATTAAAAATCGATGCAACATCAGGCGTGTTAGTCGCAATCGCTAGCGCAGCAGTTTCATCGAGCAAACCGGTTTCGATTTTATCGCTGTAGGCGAGACCAAAATCATAGGCAAATTGTGGTTGATAATCTGCATCACCCACATTCAATGGCGATTGCGTTGGCGATGATGGCCAGGAGAAAGGCAACTTACCTTTTACATCAAAATTCACTGAGCCATCTTTTTTGCTGAGCACTACATCGGCAATACCAACACCTTCCGAACCAGGCAGCCAAACTACGGCAAACGCATCAGACGCATTGATAAAATTGTTGGCCCAGAGTGGGCGACCGGTGATAAACAACGAAACCACTTTAATGCCGTCAGCTTTTAATTTTTTTAGCAGCGCGAGATTGGGCTCATCTTTATAAATTAATGCACCTACATCACCTTGCATTTCCGCGTAGGGATCTTCACCGAATACTACAAAGGCCACATCGGGTTTTGCACTGTAGCTGCCATCCACACTCAACACGGCAGAACCACCGGCCGCTTTTGCTGCATCGGCAATACCCTGATAAATAGAAGTGCCACCGGGGAAGTCCGCATTCACATTACCGGTGCCCTGCCAGGTAATGCTCCAACCGCCGGATTGTTTGCCGATATTGTCAGCGCCATCACCCGCCACCAAAATTTTGCTGTTCGCATTGACCGGTAAGGTTTGCCCATTATTTTTTAACAACACAATGGATTCACGCACCGCTTGACGTGCAACTGCGCGATGCTCAGGCGAACCAATCACTTCGCGTTTACCCGCCAATTCACGGGTAGAGGGCGCGCCTTTTTCAAATAAACCAGCGCGCAGCTTCACTCGTAAAATGCGCGACACTGCGTCATCCAACCGCGCCATGGAAATCTCGCCACTTTTCACTTGCGCGAGCGTGTTGTGATACAACTCTTTCCAATTCGCGTCTGGCGCCATAAAAATATCCAGACCGGCGTTGATCGATTGCGGACAACTTACCGGCGTACAGCCAGGTACAAATGCATGGCCAGCCCAATCGCCAACCACCAGCCCATCAAAACCCATACGATGTTTTAATTGATCAGTGAGCAAATATTTATTGCCGTGCATTTTCGCACCATTCCAACTATTGAATGATGCCATCACGGTTTGTGCGCCGGCGGCCAAAGCGGTTTCATAACCCGCATTATGAATTCTCACCAGTTCTGCTTCGCTAATCACCGCATCGCCGCGATCTTGTCCACCTTCGGTGCCACCATCAGCAAGAAAATGTTTTGCCGTAGCGATTACATGGCGTTCGCTGAGCAAATCCTTACCGGGCATACCCTGCAAGCCTTCCACCATCGCACCGCCGTAAGATTTCACCACCGCTGGATCTTCCGAATAGGATTCGTAAGTGCGCCCCCAGCGATCATCGCGTACCACGGCCAGTGTTGGCGCAAAACTCCAATCTATGCCAGTCACCGCAATTTCAGCAGCTGTTGCCGCGCCGATTTGGCGAATCAAATCCGGATTGCGCGCAGCACCTAGCCCGATGTTATGTGGGAATAACGTTGCACCAATAATATTATTGTGACCGTGCACTGCATCGGTTCCCCACATGACTGGCACCGGCACACGGCCGCCCTCGGTACTCATGGAGGCGTGATAAAAACCATCCGCCAGTGCAAGCCAATCTTCCACTTTCGCGTGTTTGTTTTCGCCGGGGAACGAGCCGCCGCCATTCAAAATCGAACCGACTGAATACTCAGTGATATCCGCCGGTGTCACCTGACGCAATTCCGGCTGAATCAGTTGTCCCACTTTTTGCTCAAGGGTCAATTGTCCGAGCAGCTCGGTAATTTTTGCTTCAATAGCCGGATCTTTTTTAACCGCACTTTGCACTTGTGGCCAGAGAGATGCTTCCGTTGTTGCAGCTGAATTGCTTGCTGTACTGTCGGTTGCCTCATTAGATTTTTTATCGCAACCGCTCAACACGGCTAGCACGGCCAAACTGCAGGCTGCTAAAGCGCCCGGTCTATACAAATTAGGCATAAATTACCTCGCCATTAAAACTGTAGTTGTAAGAATATTGTTGTTGTCAGAGTCAGGGGTACAGGTTGATTGGAAAATAAAAAACAATTGCTGATGTAAAAAAGCCCCCGCTTTCTGCTGAGAGGAAGAACGCGGGGGCTAAGCAAGGAGAATTAACAAATCAATCAGGGTCAGCATATGCACCTAACTAAATTCGTTAACACCCAAGGGGACCTGACATCACCCAGGGGTTCATCTGCTGAAACACACTTCAGCAACGATTCTTGAACGGCTCAACCACGGGCGCAATCAAGAATCTGTAAGCTGATAATGGCACTGAAATGATTGGGGAGTCGTCCCACT
>CAXAVL010000081.1:0-17767 GCA_963971905.1 uncultured Cellvibrio sp. | reverse complement strand
TGTACTGAGTGTGATTATCAGCATCCAGTTGGTACCTATGCTGACTGCCGGTGGAAATTATGGCCCCTTCTTTGTACTGGGCGCGGCGCTAGTGCCATTAGTATTGGCTTCGGTGTTTCTTGCTGGGCGTATTGAGCCAGTGGCAAAACCCGACAGCAAATAGTCAATGGTGTGCGGATTAACGGTTGAGTAAAGAGTTATTTATGAGTCAGATATTTCTCATGGGCGAGTGTATGGCAGAGTTGCAAGAGATCGAACCCGGTCACTTGCGCCAATCATTTGCAGGCGATTTTTATAATACGGCGGTGTATTTAAAGCGTGCCTTTGCCCACATAGATACTTGCCTGTTAACCGCAGTAGGTAATGATAAATTAAGTGAGGCCATGCTCGCACACTGTGCAAAAGAGCAATTGGATTGTGCATCAGTAGTGCGTTCGCCGACCCGTATCCCCGGGCTGTATTGGATTAACACCGATGCGGAAGGCGAGCGCACCTTTACTTACTGGCGTGAAAATTCTGCCGCGCGACAACTTATGTCGCTGATAGATGAAGTGGTACGCGAGCGCTTGCTGCACGCAGATTGGTTTTTCTTTTCAGGCATTTCACTGGCTGTTTTGGAGCCGCAGGATCGCCCATTATTTTGGGCGCTACTGGCTGATTTAAAACGCGCTGGTGTAAAAATTGCCTTTGATCCTAATTACCGCGCGCGGTTGTGGCCAGATGCGGATACTGCCAAACAAAACTTTGAAAAAGCGTTTGGTTTTTGCGATTTGTTGTTACCCGGTGTCGATGATTTTGTGCAGCTCTATGGTTTGGCCGAGGTGAACCAAATTCGCGCTTTATTGAGCCAATTTCATATCGCTGAAGTGGTATTGAAAAATGGTCCAGCTGAAATTTGTTATATCGCTGGCGATGCCCTAGACATTTATCCGGTCACGCCTGCCAGCAACGTTGTTGATACCACCTCTGCCGGCGATTCGTTTAATGGTGTGTTTTTGGGCGCGCGTATGTCGGGCAGGTCGGTGGCGACCGCTATTGAATGGGCGGCACGCACGGCAGGTTTGGTGATCCAACATCCTGGCGCCATTATTCCGGAGCAAATTTTTATCGATTTTTGGAGCGGCCTCACTGCTTAACAATCTGCTGAGTGATGTGTTGCGGAGCAATAGATCACTCATCGATTTTATGTGTAAGGTTTTATCCAAAAAGTTCTTTTCGTAAGTCAATTTTGCGTTGGATGTTAGCTTCAGTCGTGCATTGCACAGCTGCGGGTAACTATTGCCGATCACTTTGTACTGAATAACCTTGTCCCGAATCAGTATTCGGTATTATCAGGAAGAAAATGATGAATGCTCAACAACACAAGCGTAAGCCCATGGTTATCGCCAATTGGAAGCTCAATGGTGGCATAGATTTAATTTGTACCTCGGTGGCTTCCTTTATCGGCAAACATTTTGAAACGCAAATTGCGATTTGCCCGCCCTATATTTATATGCGCGATATGCTCACCTTTTTGCAGCATTCAGAGATCAGTATCGGCAGCCAGAATGTCAGCAAGTTTGAATCGGGCGCTTACACAGGTGAGACCTCGGCGCAAATGCTAAAACAGGCGGGTTGTAAACTTTGTTTGATTGGCCACTCAGAGCGCCGCGCGATGTTTCGCGAAAATAATCAGAGCTGTCAGATTAAAGTGCAAACCGCGCTTAATCACGGTCTCTTGCCCGTGTTGTGTATTGGGGAAAATCTGGAAGAGCGCGATGCCAATATCACAAAAGACGTTATTTTTCGTCAACTCAGTGAAGGTTTGGAAAATATTAATCTGGATGGTAAAGATTTATGTATCGCCTATGAGCCAGTCTGGGCAATTGGTACCGGGCTTGCTGCAACCCCAGAAATGGCGCAGGAAGTGCATCAATTTATTCGCCGTGAATTGGCAGCGTTATTGGGTCAGGCTACGGCGGAGCGTATTCGTTTGTTATACGGCGGCAGCGTTACTAAAACCAATGCCAAAGAGCTGTTGGCGCAAACCGATATCGACGGTTTGTTAGTGGGTGGCGCAAGCCTTGACCCAGGCCATTTTTTAGCGATTTGTCAGCAGGTATCCGAGCAGGCCATTGCCAAAGGCAATCAACCTGATACCGCGCCGCAGTCTGCAGCTTCAATTAATTAATCGGGACAGGTGATCATGATGAGCAATCTTGTGAATGTAGTACCTGCCGGTGTCGCAACCGGTGATCAAGTACAAATGTTATTTCGTATTGCCAAGCAGCAGGGGTTTGCGTATCCCGCCGTCAATGTTGTGGGCACTAACTCGATCAACGCGACTTTGGAAGCAGCAAAAAAAATTAATTCACCCGTCATTGTGCAGTTATCCCAAGGCGGCTCGGCATTTTTTTTAGGTAAGGGTTTGTCCTTGCCCGGTTTGGAAAGCTCGGTATTGGGTGCAGTGGCTGCGGCTAAATATGTGCATACCGTTGCCGAAGCCTATGGCGTGCCAGTAATTTTGCATACGGATCACGCGGCAAAAAAATTATTGCCCTGGATTGATGGTTTGCTCGATGCGGGCGAAACGTTTTTTGCTGAAACTGGTAAGCCTCTCTTCAGTTCGCATATGCTGGATTTATCGGAAGAGTCGCTGGAAGAAAATATTGATATCTGCTCGCGCTATTTGGTGCGTATGAGCAAGATGGGCATGACCTTGGAAATCGAATTAGGGTGCACCGGTGGTGAAGAAGACGGTGTAGATAATTCCGGGATGGATAGTTCAGCGCTTTATACCCAGCCGGAAGATGTGGCCTATGCCTATGAGCGTTTAAGTGCAATCAGCCCGCGTTTCACTATTGCGGCCTCCTTTGGCAATGTGCACGGTGTTTATAAGCCCGGCAATGTAAAACTGACTCCGGAAATTTTGAAAAATTCACAATCCTATGTGAGTGAAAAATTTAATCTGCCGCACAATAGTTTGGATTTTGTTTTTCATGGCGGTTCAGGTTCTGACCCAGCGGAAATCGCTGAGTCCATCAACTATGGGGTAATCAAAATGAATATAGATACAGATACCCAATGGGCGGCTTGGCAGGGAGTGATGGATTACTACAAAACCAATCAAGATTATTTGCAGGGGCAGATTGGCAACCCCAAAGGTGCCGATGCGCCGAATAAAAAATATTATGATCCACGCGTTTGGCTGCGCAGCCTGGAAGAAAGTATGGTGTTGCGTTTGCAGCAATCGTTTCGCGATTTAAATTGCGTTGGTCGCTATAGCTAAATCAAATCCGCTGTTTGAACGGATCTATATCAACCCTTTGTTAACCCAATGAAGCATTATTTTTATGATTAATTCAGCGCAATACGCAATGCATTCTATTAGCAATGAACTGGCTAAGCGGTCAGCGGACAATAAACAGAATCCAGCGATTGTTGCTAGCTCAATTAATCGCAATTTCAGAAGGTATATGCCAATGCAAGACCTGGAAAATTGTCTCAATCACGATAAGGTTGCCGCCGAACTAAAAAGTGTTGTTACCACACTGATTGACGTCACCAAAGAAATAGCATTCGCAGTTCGTCAAGGTGCATTGGCCGGGGTGTTGGGTTCGGCGCAAGTGGAAAATGTGCAAGGCGAGACGCAAAAGAAATTGGATGTCATCGCCAATGATTTATTGAAATCCGCATTGAGCGAAAATAGTTGTGTACGCGCCTTGGCCTCTGAAGAAGAGGAGCATGTGGTCGCGCTGCATCAATCGGGTAAATACATTGTTGCGTTTGATCCGCTGGATGGTTCATCAAATATCGATATCAATGGTCAGATAGGCACTATCTTTACTATCTACCCCGCATTGGAAAATGTTGCCGCAGATAGCCCCGCACAATTTTTTCAGCTGGGCAAAAATCAGTTATGTGCAGGTTATGTGCTTTACGGTGCGTCCACTTTGTTGGTGTTGACCAGCGGCGGTCCGACCCGCTGTTTTACCCTCGACCCACACATCAATGAATGGGTGTTAACCAATGCGCAGCTGCAGGTGCCGCAAAATACGCAAGAGTTTTCCATCAATATGGCCAACCAACGTTTTTGGAGCGATAACTTTAAGCGCTATGTTGCAGATCTATTGTTGGGTGAAACCGGAGTGCGCGGCAAGCGTTTTAATATGCGCTGGAATGCAGCCATGGTGGGCGATGTGCACCGGGTATTAACCCGTGGCGGTATTTTTATGTACCCCAATGACAACCGCAACCCGCGTCAGCCAGCAAAATTGCGTTTACTTTATGAAGCGAATCCTATGGCGTTGTTAATTGAAAACGCAGGCGGCAAAGCTTGCAGTGAAGCGATGAATAAAATCCAGCGCATTTTGGAAATTACTCCTGAGTCGCTGCATCAGCGGGTGTCGGTTGTACTCGGCTCGGCCAATGAAGTGGATATTTGCAATACCTATTTATTTAAACGCGATCAACAAGCCGAGCCGGTGTTGATCGAGAATGATGAAGCCTATTAAGTTTTTAATCGCTGTGACCGCGTACCGCAGAGATAGATTGAATTGATTGTTGATTCTCATGTGCACATCTGGGCGCCCCACTGTGCGGCGCGCCCATGGCCTAATCCGATGGCGGCAAAACCGCACACGGCGTATCCCGGCGTCAGTGATTGGGGCATGACCAAACAAATGCTGATTGCGGCAATGGACGGTGCAGGGGTGGATCGCGCGATTTTAATTCCGCCATCTTGGGAGGGGCATTACAACGATTTAGCCTTGGATGCAGTGCAGTCACACCCTGATCGCTTCGCCATAATGGGGCGCGTTTTTTTAGAGCAGCCAATGAATGATGAGCAGTTTATTCTATGGCGGCAACAGCAGGGGATGCTGGGCGTGCGCTGTATTTTTCACAGCCAGCGCTATCAACAATTATTGCGCGATGGTGCTTTCGATTGGCTTTGGCCTATGGCCGAACGTCACCACGTACCTGTCACGCTTATGTTGCCTGGTTTGGAAAATGCCTCGGGGATTATTCAGAAGTTATTGGCAAAACATCCGGCATTAAAATTATCGCTGGATCATTTAAATATCCAGCGTTCAGATGCAGACCATGTTGCGCAACAAATAGAGCAATGGTGCGCACTGGCAAAATATAAAAATTTCGCGGTGAAAACCAGCGCGGTACCCAGCTGGTCGCAAACAGCCTATCCGTTTCGCGATACGCAGGATCAGTTAAAGCGTGTGTTTGACGCTTTCGGCCCGCAGCGAATGTTTTGGGGCAGTGATTTTTCGCGGTTGAATGCGACTTATCGCAGTGCCGCAGACCAATTTATTGAAACCATAGACTGGTTGAAAGGCAGTGACTTGGAATGGGTAATGGGGCGCGGTATTTGTGAGTGGCTGGATTGGCGCACTGAGTAAATATTTACTGAATTAAAAAATTTGCTGATTAAAGATTTCGCTGATTAAGAGTGACGACCGTAACTCTTAATTTTTTCTCCCCCACACAGCAATTGTTGTGTGGGTTTTTTTATTTATCAGTCATAAAAAACGGCAGCCGAAGCTGCCATTTTTCATCTCATAAACAAACCAATTGCTATTTACTGGCAGCTGCGTACCAGCGACCAGGCGTTAGTCCATGCCCAGCCAGTACCAGGAGCATAGGCACCGCCTTGAGAGCACCAGCCGCCTACAGTACAGCGATATTCATTGCCAACATTTTGCACCAGTGCATTAGTTGCATAACTGGCACCATTAACAAATGCGGGTGAGGTGCAATTACCGGTTGCGGTGGATGAAGCAACGGATGAAGCGACGCTGCTAGGCGCTACTGAAGATGCAACGCTGGATGTACCGCCTTCGCTACAGGCACCTAAATCTAACCAGTAATTGTATTGGCCGCTGGTGAGTGCAGGGTCATTGCCTTGCGTCCAGTAGTTCGCCTGATAGCGTCTGCTGTTGCGTTGTACTTGTTGCGGCTTGTCGTACACAGTGGTGGCATTCCAGTTGGCTAATCCGGCACAAGTGTTATTGGAAACGCTGGATGAAGCAACCGATGGTGACGAGCTGGAGGTGACCGAAACAGACGACGAACTGTTAGGTGTGCCGTACACCACATCGATACATTGGTAGAAGGCTTCCGGTGCATCGGTTACCGGATCGCGCTGCCAAATGCTGTACACAATATGGCGGCCGGTACGCGCTGGTAGATTAACCATATGAGTGGATGTGGCTTCACGATCGGATGGGCCGGATTGATGGATCTGTTCCAGATCGGACCACTTCAATGGCGTCGTTGCTGGGTTAAAGCCTTGCTTGGTAATGTAATAGCGGAAATATTTGGTTTTATGTTGTGCGGTGTTGGTCCACACAAATGCACGAGTGCCCGCACTGACGGTGGTTGCGCCCCAATCGCCGCGCGCGAGGTTTAACCCATTCATGCTGCCAATATTGGCGCTGCACAACTTGCCGTCGGGAATCAGGCTTTGATGATTGTCATTGGCGCCGCCAATACCGATAGATTGCGGCTCATATTGGCTTGAGTTACCTGCAGCGGCCGCTGCCTGACATGCAGCTGAGCTTCCGCCACCTTGCGCAGAGGTACACAAAAACGCGCGGCTTTTCGGGCTGGAAACATAACCGTGAGCACTGGCTTCTATTGCACCTAACAGGGTTGCAGCACCTAAAACGGCAGACAAGCTGAAAGCACTAAGCGATTTGATGCGGGAAACAGCGGGTTGATTATTGATTATTTTCACTTTCACTCTCCATCTTTGATCAAGATTGTCGGATTGTTGGAATTGTTCAAAAACAAAAGCCTGTTTTTGAGCGAATAAAAAATTACACAACTCATGTGTACAATTTTTATCCGGAAATCGAGTCTACGGTGCTTGCCACAAAACGCTAGTCTGACTTTTTGCCAAAGTGGCGTTTTTACGTTCGACTTTGCGACAAAATGAAGCGAACAAGTACGAAGGGGAACTGAGGTGCCAGATGAGGTGATCAAGTTCACGTGAGGAGGGATAAATTGCTGGGGGTTATGCAACGGTATGGGAGCCATTTGCTGATGTATAACGCAATTGAAAAAAGCCCGGTAACGGCCCCAATTGGTAAATTAGATAAATTTTTAACCAGTTAGTTGGATTGATTTGCAAGCAAAACTGAGTGGAGCTCGGGGCGGCCACGAATTGAGCACCCTTGTTTAGAGTAGGGTTAGCAGGGGCTAGATACTCTTACCAAGAGTTCGCTCACAGACTTATCCACAGATATGAAACCAGCACGTCTCTATGTACGCGGTAACCCTTTGAGTTTGAAGCCTTTGTACATGAGCTACTAGCCTGCGTAAAATAAAAATCCTTTAAATTCAATGCGTTATGAATATCCCTCAACTGCATAATTGAGAGCTTTAAGTAATCGTCTCCAGGTTCAGCTGCGAGGTAGGGTATCTAGCGATAAGCGAGGTTTCCTTCGCCCAAACTCTTCCACTCCATATTGGTTCACATATTTCGTGCCGACTCGCCAGGGAAGGTTAGTCCTGTATTGATAAAAACTTGGAATATTCGATATTATTTAGGATGAAATTACTATAATGAACCTACATTATAGTAAATAAATCTAATGAATTTGCAAGTATTAGGATGCGAGTGTTACATTGTTTTTTTCGATGCAGCGAGAGGCGATTGTGTCAGCACGGTCAGTCAAAACAGACGATGTGAACGGGCAGGAGGACTTAAGGCTGATTTCGATAGAGGAATTGGCAACGATTCTTGCTTATCCGTCGGTCGCGGCATTGCGCAGAGCCATATCGCGTCAATATTTGGAAATTACTGTATTTCGTATTCCCCATCGTCGCGGGCTGTTTACGCGGCAAGAGTATGTTAACCAATATCTGGAAACACTTGGAGGCAAATAAAATGTAAACAATGCTCAAGGTGAGCGTGAAAAAGGGTGGGTTGCCCCACCCCTGCAGAACTTAGCCGGTCACTGCAGTCAAATTTTCCCCCACCCTACCTCTAAACACAAGCTTTTTTTAAACGGCTTGCGGGTTACTTTTCTTCTAAAAAAGTTGAGTTCTTTCTCCAGTGAGTTCCTGTCATCTGCAGTCACTCCTGGTCCCGCTGTGTCCTTTTTTTTCATAAAATCTTTTCAGGGTGATTTATGGCACGTCTCCATTATTTTTTTAAGGAAATCGATGGGCGGTATTTAATATTTTCACGTTTAGGCGTTCTGGATGAAAGTCTATGCCGATACGCAAAATTCTTGAGTCGTACGGCGGCAAAAAATACAGTTCGCTCCTACCTGCGCAACGTGATTATGTGGGTAAACCATTGGAACTCATTGCAATCAGGTGAAGTTTGGTTGGCTGAGCCGGAGGATGTTAGAAAGATTTTGTTCGATTTTTTGGTGGAAAAATTCAACTGTAAATTGAGGAGGGTACGTAAGCGGGAGGGATATGTAATATTTGAAAAAGACACGATTAATGGTCGAGCCAAAATCTTAATCGCCGCGCTCAGCAGTTTTTACGATTGCCTAACTGCTATCGACATCTATAAGCATCCTAATCCCATTAAAATTTCTATAACTAGGGCGTCTTATGCTCGTTCAACGATTAACAAGGTTATGCCACCAATTTCAGGGTGTAGCGTCGCCTCAACCAGAGGGCGATTAAGTTCAAATTATTTTATTGTCAATTCGGGAGACTGGATCCCAAAAACTATCGACTCAAGTGATTTTCATAAGGTGATATGGGCTGGTGGGCAGCAGGTGGGTTGGAGACTGCGTGAAAAAATTGTTTACAGAATGCTATTCGAAACCGGCGGAAGAATTTCCGAAGTGTTGGGTATTACGTTGGCGGATTGGGTTAAGCATGGGTGCGGAGATGCCGCCTCTATTTTTTCAAAAGGCTCTGAAGGTGCCCGAGTTAAGACGTTAGTGTGGTCCCCCCATACGACACGTTTGCTGAGGCAGTATTTTGATACTGAGCGGCTAGCGTTAGATAAAAATAAATTTACATTGATTGAATATCAACATCGATACGATTCGGACTTATTCAAGGCGACGCCCTTATTTATTAACAAGTTTGGAATTGCCCTGACTCCTAATGCATACCGCTCTTTATATTGGAATCCTGCCTGTAAAAGCATCATGGTCGCTGCACGAATACATCAAGCACGCCATTGGTTCGTTACCTCTCATATAAGAAAGATATTCGAAGATTTTTCTTCAGATAACGTGCTTGATGAAAAAATCGAGAGTCAGACTGAAGCGCTGATTTCGTACATGAGTTGGCGAGCTGGTCGATACACTTTGAAGTCATATAACCATTTTTTTATGAAAGACCGTATAGCGGGAATGCTGGATTCTCTGCACAAATCTCTTGATTTTGAAAATTATTCAATTTCAGAAAAAAGCGTAGGAGAGCTACAAAAAAACGTTATGCGAATTCAAAGTCTACTTAACTCTAAGGTAAATAAAAATGAGTAATAAACCGGCACACTATTTAAAAGAACAGTTCGACGCTATTCAATATTACGATGGGCTCAATTTGCCCGAATATCTGAATAAAATACCGCATACGGCCTGCGGGATTTCTGATACTGGGCGTTTATCTTACCCTTCGGTAAAAGCGTTGCAGTACATAATGAAAGCTAGTCCTTTATGGCGAGAGCAATTGATTTTAGCTGCCTTTGTATTGGCTGCAGCCGACTTCAGAAATAAAAGCATCATGGCCTACTTGCGAGTTGTTAATCAATTATTTTCTAAATTTCTGAAAAAGTATGAAATTGATAAAGCAGAAATATGTGGAAGATTGGATCTTACATCAAGTTTGATAAATACAGCCTTCGAGAATATGTTTGACAGCGGCCGTATTAGCGACAATATGAAGCAGGAGTGGCTAACGAAGTATAAAAGTGTATCAGCAAGGGTTTCTGCCTGGTATTTTGCAAATATCAAATACTTCGGCTTTAACATTGAATATTATAAGTGTCTTCTTTTTCCAGAGGTAACATCGCCTAGTGTGCTGGTTCTCGTAAAGCGGTACCGAAAAATTTCTGCACTAAAATCGCGAAATAAGAAGAAAGACGAGAGTGATGTAATTTTTTCAAATTTTAGGGGTATAGCCATTCAAGCTAGGCATCGGCTGAATATTTTTGAAAGATTCTATGCCGCTGCGCTACAAGCAGAAAAACAAGCAATTAAAAATAAGAGTTTATCTTTAAATTACTCATATGAAGAGCAGGGTAGTGTTGTAACCTGTCGTTTGGTTCATATGCTAATGATAGTCGGCAGGATTGAGCCATATTTAGATGATCTTGGCTATCGGCCTTTAAACGCTGCACTTGCTGAGTTAAAATCATCAGAAATAAAATATGAAAGTCAGTATTATTTTGTTGAATTTTTAGAGTCAGAAAAAAAGGAGATGTTTTGGTTTTTGGAATTAGCAGAAAATGGAATTCTAAATCCAAATGTATTATTAATGGATTCTGTACGGAAAGCTTTTTTAAAGAGGTATGGTTACACCAGCGGACAAATGGCTAATGCCTATTTAACTCGTGGTCGATATGAAAGTGTTCCGAAAGGGCTGGTTGATTTGACAGCACACTTAACCAAGACAATATTCATATCGGCGCATGAGTTACGGCTTCAGTTTCATTTTGCTGCATTATTCATTGAGTTTGTTGTTACGACAGGAGCTCGAATTAATGAAGTTCTTCAGCTTAGTGCAAGTGAAGAATGCCTAAAGGTTGTCAACGTTAAGACTTCAAATGGTCAGGATATTGAAAAGTACATTGTAATGTTAATTCCTAAAGGCGCTGAAGAACCGGCTCCTTATTTTATCGGTGAAGAAACCTTTAATCTTTTATTCAGAACCTATGAGGTTTTGTCTACCCACTATAAAATTTTTGATGATTCGGATGAGATTCCTCACATTGATCCAAATTCGCTAAATCATAAATCTGATTTCCTCCATAAAAAACCATTCGTCTTTCAGGTTAATAAGCGTCATCTCGACGCATTAAATGTAATGACAGCTGTTAGGTATTTAGTGCACGGCATGTCTTTTACCGTCGTCGGTGAAAATGGTCGTCTTCAAAATGTCTCATTAAAGGCACACTTGCTCCGCCATGCTTTTGCGACATACGCCGTACACTCCCAAAAAATCCCCGTAGATGTGGTAGCCAAAATGCTGAATCAGAAAAATTTAGAGGTAACAAAATATTATTCCCAGCCGACATTATCGGTTATTTCTGAGCACCATAAATCGATTACTAATGCACTCTTCGATAATATTGATCTTGATAATCTTGCTGCAAGGTCATCCAAGGAGTTTCAAGTTATGTATCAAGAAGCCTTGGATAAATCGGGAACGCTCACAGAGGTTTTAGGCGGAACTTGCGTGTCTCACGGATATTGTCCTGCAAAAACCTCATGTATTGGATGTGGAGCCAAGATCCCTGATCCTAAAAAGAGGGATGTAATTGAACGGCGACTTGATTGGGCGTTAAAGGAAATTGAGTGGAATAGAGAGCATGGTTTTTCTGCGGAGGTTCGCAAGTGCGCAGTGATCATTCAAAGTTGCAAAAGCGAGCTTTATGAGATGGTTGAAATTGAAAAATATCAGGCTGAGGATAGAGAAATAGTTAAAATATTCGATAGCGAAGCACAGCCGCTAAAGTGGGTGGGAGATTCCGAAAATGAATAATGCGAAGCATGCAGGTATTGTTCGGCACGCAGAAGCGCGTCGAGCCAGGACTATTGCATTGGTGGAGTCCAGCATAAAACATATGAGTGAAAATGGCATGAGCGTCTCGATAGCTAACCTTGTTTCCACAAGTAAGCTATTAGATTCGGAAGGCAAAGGTATCAGCGCATCAGTCTTGCATCGCAACCCTGCTGCTCGTGCATATTATCTGGCCAACCGTAGCTGGTCCTTACCGAAGGGCCGTAATTCCCGCCGAAGAGATTGGAAGGCTGAGCTAAAATTCATTCGATCTGTGCGAGATCAGAATGCAAAAAGACGTAGGTTGCTAAGATATAAAAGGGGTGAATTGGTAGAAATTCTTATCTCAGTTGGAAACTTGTACGCGGAGTTGGAAAAGGAGGTGATGTCCAGGTCGAAGGATTTTTATGACTCGCTGTAATTTTTATCCACCGAGGGTGTGGACAACCCTGTGGCAAAACTATGAGCAAATGCTTGAAGGCCGCGGTTGGTGGGGTGTTGCTGTGCGTGGTGGCTCCGTAGCCTAGCTGATCATTATATAAACACCACTTGAGTCGCTCCATTTTTGCAGCTCGATAAGGCGCTCCCTCTTTGGGGGGAGCTTTCTCTATGGCTCCATCTCTACTTGTAAATTGAGTCGCGCGAAAATTTCTACCGGGGTTGTTTTTAATGCATCGCTCAGCTGGAAAATCTTGGTTAGGGTAACGTTTTTTTCTCCCCGCTCAATACATCCCATGTAGCTTCGATCAAGGGCTGCTAGATCAGCAAATGCCTCTTGAGATAACCCCTTTTCTTTCCGTATTGTCCGAATTGTTTGCCCAAATGCGACTAAGTGCGGATTTTTCATGATCATTCTGCTTAAAAGCTAGAACTATCAGATTTCACCGCTTATTATTCCACGGTCTATAACTCCCATTTTTGTTTTGTTTGGCTCTGAGGGGGCTGCAGGAGGGAGGCATTGCCAACTGAATGACTACGATGAGAACCCAAGTACAGGAAGGTCTGCTTGAGATGATAGTTTTAATAGCGTTGGCAGCATGTTTTAAGCCTAACGAACGATACCTATTGTTGGATCAGATTATGGTTCGTGATTTTGCGCCTAATGAATACTATGGAAAAAAATGGGTTGCAAAGCTTATCGATAGAAAACTAATTGATTTTAATTTGGTCGCGCCCCTATCCGGCGCACAGAATGCGTCACCATTGATTAAGCGCCCAGCGGAAGCGGGTGAATGTGTTGATGCTTACATTCTAAAAGTTTCAAAAAGAATTAATCGTCTTCTGGCTTTAGATTTTAACCATTTTCTTTATCTAAAAGAATTTACGCTTGATATTCTAGCGAATGAATGTGCTGAGTACGCTCGTTATTATGCTCACCGTTCAGGATTGTCCATAATCCAAACCTCACCAGAACGTACTAAGCTTAAACTGTTGTTGCTTGAGTGTGATCAAGAGCAAGTATTTATGCTTCTTTGGAGGGCAGTTAAACAGGCGCAGCGAAATTGTTCATCAATAGAGAGGCGCATTCATTTAGATGAATTGATTGATACTGCTTTCTCCTTTTACATCCAGTACCGCAGATTAGGTATTACAATTGAATGCTATGAGCGTCCAAAACAGATGATGACCTCAAAGCTTTCCGAGTACGCTTCATATTTCAAATCAATTTTTCATGAATCTTACAGCTAACTAAATGTTATTTTCGTATCTTCAGGGTTAGTTATATTTTATCGTTTAAAAATATTCACGGTTATTAAAATTTTCTGCCATGGATAGCAAAAAAAAGGTTGATTAAAAGGCGAAAAAATTAGTCACGTCCGTATGACTAAGAGTATTGGTGAAATTTCATCTTACAAATTAAGTCAAACTTGCCGCAGTAGCTGCCTATTTATTTTTCAATTTTCCGGTAAAGTGGTTGCAGCTAGCATAGCAAAAAGCCGCGCAACTGAATTGTTGCTTACCTGACCCAAAGGTAAAAAATACTCATTGCCGATAATGAGGTAATTCTTATGGCTTCTTATGTGGATTTAGGTTTCGAAGCACTTTTCGCGAGTATTCGGTCGTCTCAGACGGCCAAACGTTTCAAGCTTTTGCGTTTTGCAACGACCGAAGATTTAGCTCGAACCTTTCGGCCTGAAAGAACGGAATTTCCTGAACAGGAAGAGCTTCTAGGTTCTGAGTCTGACGTACTATCCAAGCATGAGTAGCAGCAGATAACTACCTCATTGACTTCGGTCGTGGCTTACATAATCCAAATTGATCATCTTAAAGCAGTGCTTCTTCTAGATTTTGAATCCAGTAGATTATCCGGCTGATTTCTGCGGGTTGCGGTGTACGATCTGTAATACATATAGTTACGATGCGACTTTAACGAGAGTTGAATGTTATGGATACAAATCAGGTAGCGCGAATGATTGTGGATAGCGTGAGTTTTGCCAAGCGTGCCCATATCGACCTACCAAATTCCCCCAATGACGCAATCCGTTTTCATGATCGCGCCACTCCCTACATCGTGCATCCTATTTGGTGTGCCATGACAATCATGACTGAAACGAAACTGGATGAGGCATTGCGAATGAAAGGGTGCCAAGCACTTATGTGGCACGATGTGTTAGAAGATACCTATGCAGAACTACCAATTGATACGAGCGCCGAGGTTCGGCAACTTATTCAGGATATGTCGTTTGCAAGCTTTTCCGTTGAAAAAGATTTAGTTTGGAAAAAATCAAAAGAGGTCAGGTTGCTGAAGCTTTACGATAAAACATCTAACTTATTAGATGCCTCTCATTTCACGGAAGACAAATGGAACAATTACGTAGAATTCACACAATTATTAATTGGTGACGTTGAAAATAATTTTGGCCAATTAAATATTATAAAAATCGCACGAGTGATTGCCGTTCCGACTTAGGATGAAAATTGATAGAGATATTAAAGATGTTCCAACTCATTGGATTATGTAGTGTGTGAAAAGCTGTTTTAAATAATCAGCGCTATTACTAGCGCGGTATGATTGCCGTAATCAACCATCGGGTTATCGGAGGTATTCAGGTATGGACTTAATTTCTGCTTTTACAACGGTGGTTAGCCTGATAGGACAATTTCGCTCAGAGCGATCAGGTTTAGCTGCAGCTGATTTTAATGAGTTCTTGATTTGGTTAGCGGAAGCAAACCACTCCGAATTGAAAACATTAGTTGAGCAAAACTCTCGGAAAGTTATAGGGATTAAAGCACTCTTAAATGAGCAATATGAGGTGTTCCACGAACGATTGGAAATGCTTGATTCAGCATTGGCGGCTTACGCAAGTAGCCTACCTGGTTTTTCTGACTTGACTGAAGGCTTAAAACCGCAAGCTGCAATATCGGATCAAGCACTTAAGATTCTTCAAGAATTCGATTCTTCTGGTGCAAGCAAATTCATCGTCGAAGATTCGCTCGATGATATTGTTGCGCTACTATATTTAGATGCAGATGACGGTATCGCTATCGAAGATGTCCGTTTTTTGGAGGATGATCTAAATACTCTAGTGAATCTACAATTACTTCGTCATGGACACAATTCAAGAGGTGAGGTTATATATCATTTAACGCGAGCAGCAAGCAGCCTTGTGCTGGGGGGCAAGGTTTAGTGCATCTAAAAGTCCAAGTTTTGGAGCGGATTTCAAGCGATCTTTACCCAAGCTAATAATCCGCATCACGCAGGAGCCGGAATACTTCTTGAATAACTGCACCAAGATTTTGAGGGGCAATCCGCGTGTAAGCGGTGATTGTGTAATATCTAGCAATTCCCATTGGCGTGGTTGGTTGCAATCATCTTTAATTAAGTCGCGCGCGCGGCGGTGCGGTTTCACGCAGTCAGCGGCCGAAGGGCAAACATGTTTAAATAAATGCGCTTGTAATATCGGTAAGTTAACCGGCGGAAACCATACGAAGGTCAAGGCAGTGAATGGTAACAATAAACCCTCAGTGGTGATTTTCGACCTGTATGGCACCTTGATTAAATTTGGAGTCATGCATCATCCTTTTCGTGCACTTCTTAAATGGGCGCGCGAGCAAGGCCGGTTTGCAGGTGGCGATGATGCGCGACAACTGATGACCGTAGATGCGGATCTATTTCAGCTTGCAGGGCATCTCGGCATTAATGCCCCTGAACAAATTTTGGTTCAGTTACAGTCACAAATTGATGAAGAGTTGGCAAGCCTTACATTATTTGACGATGTGATTCCCGCCTTGGAAAAGCTGAAATATTTGGGCGTTCCTGTTGCTATTTGTTCAAATCTTGCGCAACCTTACGGAGTGGTTATTGATCGACTACTTCCCCGAATGGAGTTGCATCGTTTTTTAAGCTACGAGGTTGGCTTTATTAAACCGGAGCCGCAGATTTATCACCGGATTGTGAAGGACTTATGTGTCACAAGCGCCCGGTGCCTTTTCATCGGGGATACCTTCATTGCTGATTACGAAGGCCCCATCAAAAACGGAATGCAGGCGCGCCATCTTATCCGAGGTCATCCGCCAGCGAGTCACACTCTGAGTAGTCTCGGTGCGGTGATTGATTTATTAAGTTGATCTATCTACAAGAGAGAGAAGATGACTTGGAATAATCGAATATTTAAGCACATCCTTGAAGGTAGGGAATTCTTCGCCCTTCATGAAGCATTTTATAACGATGAGACCGGATTAATAGAAAACTGGACGGAAGAGCCGCTTACTGAGTTCAGTGAGTCGATAGATGAGCTTATACAAGATTTGGAGCAAAAATTGGCTGATGCCAAATGATTTCGGAGTGCGGTGTTAATTCCCGATGTTACTACGAAAGAAAACAACAATATTACTCATCAGCAGATGAAAAGAAGTAGAAGCTTGGTTTGTTAGAAATAAACGTTGATACGCATTGCTGCGCGGCCTCCAACGTTATTGCATGGTTCTTAAATCTGAATTCAGTTGTGTTGTTTACTTTAAAATCTATCGGCTGGGGAAAAGTGTAGGTATAAATGGCGACGAAACAAGAATTGATTCAAACAGTCAACAATATGGATCAGAAAATACTGGCACTGGCCAAGACCGAGTTCGAAAAGCACGGTTTGGTTGATGATGACACCTTTGCATTCTCACGTGTTGTCTACGAGCAAGTCGCCGATTACTTGCTTCAATTTTTATCTGATCGAGGATTCGAGGGCAACCTTGGTTGCGCTGGGTGTTTTGTCGAAAATTTCGGGAATGCTTATGCCATTTACGATAAACGGTTGTATTCTCGTGATGAGGTTATAGAAATACTAAAAAATAGATTTTTTAATTACAGCGTAGATACATCTGACGAGTCGCAATGATAGATCTCAAAAAAATCAATCTTATGGCTTATCAGTACTGCCTTTTAATAGCGCATTACCTAAAGGTGATAGCATCAATTTAGGTTGTGAGCCGTGTCAAACAAAAAGAAACGGCACACTGCAGGCGCCACAATGAAACGAGTACTACGAGCTCGAAACCTTTAAGGTTAAATGACCAATCAGTTATGAAAATATCAGCGGTCCACCTTCCGAAAAGTCAGATTGATTCGCTGCTCTCCAACTATTGAGTGAGTATTATTTTTGATGGGTAATACGCCGTGATACCTCAATCGATCAACCCCTCCCCAAACAACTACGTCACCGTGAAATAAAGGGACGTTCTCTTTTTTACCATTTCTTTCGAACCCGCCAAATTGAAAAACTGCCGGGATTCCCAGCGATACCGAGACAATGGGTGCATCAAGGTCTTGCTCATCTTTATCCTGATGTAGAGATAACTTTGTTCCGGTTGCGTATCGATTAATTAAGCATGCGTCTGGAATGAATGTAGATTCTATAAATATTTGCAAATGAACAATTTTATGTGGTAATAAATAGCGCAAAATGGCACCGAGTTATTGAATGTGGCGGGATTTATCTGTGGAAGACTCACGCATCATCCTGGGTTGTGGCGCGTTGACGGAATTGGAAATATTCGTACATCCAAGGACTTAGGAACCAGGTTAGTATGGACTTCCCAGCTTTTACTAGACACTTTCGAGCCTCTGAAAAAACGCCTCTTC
>CAXAVL010000080.1:0-17920 GCA_963971905.1 uncultured Cellvibrio sp. | reverse complement strand
CGATTCAACAAAGGTCCAATCGCGGCTAAAGATTTGTTTACCTTGATAATTGCCCGCACCAAACAGCTCATCGGCCAGACCTTGCATGTTCACCACAAAGTGATCTGGCGCTCCATCAACTGAACCCACCGAAACAAAACCATCTATATCTTGTGGCATACAGGCAACAAAAGGTTCGGTGATGTTGTCAGCGCAATAAGATTGCCAATTGCCGCTGCCATCGACATAGTTGAACTGGCCATCGCGTGCACCATACAAGAAAGTACCGCGACGCGAATCAAATACACGCTCGGAAACACGCACACCAGCCTCAACCGATTTGATAAATGGCATTTCCAAATCTTGTTTAACATCGAGTTTGAAGCTTTCCACTTCGTCGGTGTAAACGTGTGGATATTCCTCGTAGCGCGACAAACGCATATTGGAACTGGTCAGCAAATCAGGATTGTTAAATGAAATCGTTGGTGTTTTTTCGCCATTCTCGGTAATCGAAATGGTTTGACCGGCCAGTTCTTCCCAAGTCGCGCCTGTTACACTCGCGCCATTCAAGTTACCCGTCGCTGTACCAAATTGGTAAGCGTGCATAGAAACCAAACGGTCTTTACGAGTTTTGTCGCCCTTACTGTTGGTGTAATCCAACGTGAGCTTGGTAGTGTCGGTAAGATTAAATTCCAGATTTAAACCCAAGCTGTCTGAATCGGCATTGGTAGATTGATCTTCGGTACGCGCTTCAATCCAAGGTGAAGAATCGCCAGTGGTTTTAGGATTGCCAATGCTGATTACACCATTAGTCGCAGCCGCATTTGACAAGCCGCCCACAGTTACACCATGACGCTTGTCTTCTGATTCAAACTCAGATTTAAAATAATCTATTTGCGCTTTGAAAAAATCATTCGGTTGAAACACAGTGGTCAGCATAAATGCATCGCGCTGATCATCGCCGTAGCCGGTTTGAAATTGATAGGCACGGGCAAAATCGGAATTGGCAGAGGCATAACCAATCTGGCCGTCAGCACCTGCACGCGAACCTTCAAAATTATTGGGCTGGGTCAGGCTGGAATAACCAAGTGCAACACCCAAAGTGTCATCCAAAAACTTGCCTTGATAAGAGAGGCTGTAGCGCTCACCTTGATCATCGCCAGTCGCGTCATTGTTTTTCGACAAACGCACACCGGCGTTAAAATTGTGCTCTTTCGCCGCCAACAATGGGTTAACAGTTTTGAGTTCAACAACCGCTGCAACACCACCTTCTATGTGCGACGCTTTCGGTGATTTGTACACCGCCGCCTGACTAATCAACTCAGCGGGGTATTGGTCGAATGACATCCAGCGCAGACTTTCAGTGTAAGAACTGGTAGTCGCTTGCTCGCGGCCATTCAGGGTCGTTTGAATAAAGTCACCATTCATACCGCGAATATTTAATTGCGATGACTGGCCAGAATCGCGCACGGTAGTGACGCCTGGAATGCGACCCAGCGCATCGGCAATCGACACTTGCGGCAGGGAACCTACCGCACTCGCATCGACCACATCGGCAACCACATCTGATTGACGTTTAGTTTCAATCGAGTTGAGCAGTGTGGCGCGATAACCGGTAACCGTAACTTCTTCGATTTGCTCAGCAGCTTGCTGTGCGTAAACAGTTTGTGAACCCGACACCAGTGCCATTGTGGTGGCCAACGCGAGCATGTGGTTGAACGATTGCTTTTTCATGAGGTTTCTCTCCGCAGAGGTATAACTTTTATTGTTAACATTGTCTGTAAACGACTCTTGTTTCAGGCGACAAGCACAAAACAGAATGGTTCTGTCGTTGAAATGATAGTAGGCCTTACCCTGCCCCCCTCACAATAGAATGCATACGTATTCAACACACCGCATACGTATGCATTCCAAAAAAACAAATCAATAACAGCGTGTGTTTTACAGGCTTAAGCCTAGTTGATGAATTTTTTCCAGCCAGAATTTGAACAATAGAAAGCAAATAAACAGTGGTGTTTACAGCGCATATAGAAATAACGACTGAAAGAGGAAGATAAAGAGGAAAAAAAAGAGGGCAAAAAGCCCTCTTAAAGCGAGACCAACAATAAAACAACTAAGGGGAGGAACTACAACAGCAAAACAACTACAACAAAAAAACAACAGAAAAAATCAGATAATTCGGGAAATCAGCGCACCAAAAGCAGGCAGCTCAAGCGTGTCGCCAATGGCATCCATTGACACCAAACTATGCCCTTCAATCGTCGCCAAACTATAAGACTTATCAAGCGGCACTCGCTGTGACATATCGGAAAAATTAAACGCACACAAGAGCGATTGATTTTCATAGCGACGAATAAACACCAAATAATCCTGCGCATCGGCAACAAATTCTATCTCGCCCAAACGCAACGCTGGCTGCTGTTTACGCCACCGCATAAAGGTACGATACGCATTGAGTATTGACGCACTATCATCATCTTGCAAACTCACTGCGCGCTCTTTGTGAGCTGCGGGAATAGGCAACCAGGTTTTTGCTTGCGCAAAGCCTGCGTGAGTTTCCGTGTGGTGCCACGGCATAGGTGTACGGCAGCCATCACGACCTTTAAAACGCGGCCAAAAGGTAATGCCATAGGGGTCTTGCAATTCATGCTGCTGAATTTCCGCTTCAGGTAAACCCAACTCTTCACCTTGATAACTGCACACACTGCCGCGCAATGATAATAAAAGTGCATTGAGAGTTTTAGCTAATTGTGGTGACTGCTCGGTGCCGCCCCAACGCGACATGACCCGCACCACATCGTGATTGCCGATAGACCAACAAGGCCAACCTTCAGATAAGTTTTTCTCCAGGGTTTCTACGGTTTCGCGAATATAAGAACCCGACAATTGATCGACCAACAACTCAAAACTGTACGCCATATGCAGGCGCGCATTACCAGCGGTATATTCGGCCATGGTTTTCAGCGAGTCTTCCGAAGCAATTTCACCGAGTGTAACGGCACCAGGGTAACGGTCCATCAGCTCGCGCAAGGATTCTAAAAACTGCAAATTTTCCGGGCGGTCGCTATCGTATATATGGCGCTGGAATGCGTAGGGATTGTCTTCGCGGAAGCCTCGCCCTCTGCGCTCTTCAATCGGTTTGGCAGGATTGTCGCGCAGCAATTTATCGTGGAAGCAAAAAATAATTGCATCCAAGCGCAGGCCGTCAACGCCGCGTTTTAACCAGAACTCCACCTCTTCCAAAATTTGCGCGCGCACCGCATCACAGTGGTAATTCAAGTCTGGCTGGGATTTTAAAAAATTGTGCAAATAGTATTGGCAGCGGCGCGGCTCCCACTCCCAAGCCGAGCCACCAAAAATCGCCAACCAGTTGTTGGGCGGAGTGCCATCGGGCTTGGGGTCGGCCCACACATACCAATCGGCCTTCGGATTATCGCGCGACTCGCGGCTTTCCAAAAACCAGGCGTGCTGGTCCGATGTATGGCTCAATACCTGGTCGATAATAATTTTAATGCCGCGCGCATGAGCCTCAGCAATCAACCTGTCAAAATCAGCCAAGCTGCCAAACAGAGGATCTATATCGCGGTAATCGCTAATGTCGTAACCAAAATCTTTCATAGGCGATTTAAAAAAGGGTGACACCCAAATCGCATCCACACCGAGGCTGGCGATATAATCGAGCTTGCTAATAATGCCGGGGATATCGCCAATACCGTCATTGTTGGCGTCCATCAAACTGCGAGGGTATACCTGATATACCACCGCGCCGCGCCACCAGGGATTTGTTGTCATTGCAGAAATCTCTACTTTTTATTGATTTGCGAACTGATTGATGACGAACTGAAATGCTGCATCGCCATCAACCCAACATCGATTCTGTTTCCGATGTACACACCATACGCGAGCGCTATTTTTTCGCCAAGTGACTACATACGTATGCAAGCCGCCGAACAGTAAATTCCGCGCAAAAAGCGCATAGAATACGTATTCATAAACACCTAGATTTTTTCACTGAAGTAAAAATTCTGAACTAGTCTTGAATGCATACGTATGCAGGCTGAATACGTATGCACGCACTTGAGTTGATTCTAGCCAAGGCCTAATGTGATGAAAGAGTCATTTCTGCTATGACAGCCAGCGCTTATATCCAAGCGTTACACAACCTTTAATAGCCGCAGATGACCAAGAATGCAAAACAGCAATAACATCTTTTAATACAGTCAATTTAAAACACGAGAGTCTTGTCATGAAAAAAAATATTTTAGCGCTGGTTATCAGCAGCAGCCTGTTGTTATCTGCCTGCTCGGATCATTCATCGACAAGCTCTGGCGCTGCCGCCGATGCAGCAGCCCCCGGCGCACCCGGCAATCCTTCGGTGTGGGCTTATGCGGGAAAAACCGGAATAGGCACATCGTACGAACAATACACCAATGGTGCTTACCGCGACTCAGGTGCGACCAGCACCATCTCCAAGGTCTGGTTTTCTATTGCACAGGGCGTACTCACCGAAACCATGTACGGTTTGATTCACCAAGCGCAACTGCAAGAGCTGCAATTTTTTATTAAGGGCCAAGACTTTCTCGATGAAGAAAAGAAAGACACAGTTTCCACCACCAACTATTTAGCTACTGATGCGCAAGGGCGCCCACTATCCCTTTCCTACAAAATTATTAACAAAGATAAAAACCAACAATATGAAATTGAAAAACATTTTTTTACTGACCCGGATTCGCAAAGTTTAATGATGCGTGTGCAATTTCGCGCGCTGGCCGATGACATAACTCCATACGTTTATGTAAACCCTGCAATCGCCAATACCGGTAGCAACGATAGCGCAGCTTTTAGCAATAACAGCTGGACCGCCACCGATGGCGACAACAGCATGACCTTAAAAACCAGTGCGCAAGTTGTGCAAAGCACCGTGGGTTTTGAGGGAACGTCCGATGGTATAACCGAATTAAAAAAATCCGGCACGCTCGGCAAGACCTATGCAACAACCGGCGCAGAAAAAGGCAATGTCGCATTCACTTTGCAACTACCGGCAATGAAAAAAGGTGAAACTGCGCAGTGGGACTTTGTCTTGGGTTTTGGTAAGAATGCAACTGAGAGTCTGGCTGCAGCCGACAAAACCCTAGCGCGCGGTTATGACAAAGTGCTCGCGCATTACAACGGCGATGGCGATGCGATTGGCTGGCAGGATTTTTTACAAACGCTACCCGCGCTGGAAAAATTATCTGCAACCGCAACCGACGGTGGAAAACTACTCTACACCAGCGCGATGGTATTAAAAGCGCAGGAAGATAAAACTCACGCCGGTGCTTTTATCGCTTCGCTTTCCAACCCCTGGGGCGATACCAAACCCGCCGAGCAATCGGCCACAGGATACAAAGCGGTATGGCCGCGGGATTTTTATCAGGTAGCGATGGCCATGCTGGCGCTGGGCGATACTGAATCGCCACGCATTGCATTTGAATATTTACAGCAAGTGCAAGCGAGCGAAAAAATTGCTGGCTACAGCGGTACACCCGGTTGGTTTTTACAAAAAACTCACGTTGATGGCGAACCCGAGTGGGTAGGTGTGCAGCTCGATCAAACCGGCATGCCGATTATGCTCGGCTGGCGCCTGTGGAAAGAAGGCATCTTGAGCGATGCAGAAATTACGCGCTGGTATCACAGCATGCTCAAACCAGCGGCGGATTTTTTAGCGGACGGCGGCAAAGTTAAAATCATGTGGAATGACACTGAAATCAAACCACCCTACACCCAGCAAGAGCGCTGGGAAGAACAAAAAGGTTATTCACCCTCCACCACCGCCGCCATTATTGCCGGTTTGGTGTCAGCCGGTGACATAGCTACTCAAGCGGGCGATGCCGCAGGCGCGGAAAAATATTTCGCCGCAGCCGATAAATATTCCAGTGAATTGGAATCACTCACCTTCACCACCAACGGTTCATTAATCGGCGAGATGGGCAATGGCAATTATTATTTACGTATTAATGCCAATGATGACCCCAATGATCGCTCCGCACTTGGCACCAGCAATGCGCAAGTGATAAACGATGAATCACAAGTTGTCGATGGCGGATTTTTGGAATTGGTGCGCTACGGTGTACGCGCCGCGAATGATAAACATATCCTTGAAACCATTCCTGAATACGACAATCAACAACTGCCCGATTTGTTGCGCGTCAAATACGAATTTACCTTCCCCGGTATTGAAGGCACATTCCCCGGCTGGCGCCGCTACGGTATCGATGGTTATGGTGAAGATCTGCAAACCGGTTTTGGTTATGTTGAAGCGAATAACTCCAGCGAAGGGCGTGGGCGCGTGTGGCCGTTTTTCACCGGCGAGCGCGGGCACTATGAATTGCAACTGGCCAAAACCAATAGCGCTATTGATATGGACAAACTGCGCAATACTTACGTAAAAGCGATGGAATTATTTGCCAACGAAGGCATGATGCTGCCCGAGCAAGTGTGGGATGGCATCGGCAGCAATGCCGCCTACAATTATCAAATTGGTGAAGGTACTAACGGCGCAACACCGCTCGCCTGGACCCACGCGGAATACGTGAAATTATTGCGCAGCTACAGCGACGGAAAGGTCTGGGATCGCAATGCAAGCACTGAAGCGCGCTATGTGAAATAGTTGCTGCAATTAAATTACGCACGCCGATTTTATCGGCGTGCGTATTCTTTTTTGATCTATCAATTCCTCTATTACAAGACCCATAAATAAATTAACAACACCAATAAATTTATAACAAAGGCAGCACACGATGACGACAAAACAACCCACTCTCCCCTTCTGGCAAGTCTGGAACGTCAGTTTCGGCTTCTTAGGGGTGCAACTTGGCTTTGCATTACAAAATGCTAACGTCAGCCGTGTGCTTTCCGATCTCGGCGCGGATTTACATTCGCTCTCACTTTTCTGGCTCGCAGCGCCGATTATGGGTTTATTGGTGCAGCCTATTGTCGGTGCTGCATCTGATCGCACCTGGAACCGCGTTGGTCGGCGCCGCCCTTATATTCTCGGTGGTGCGATTGCAGCTGCTATCGGCATGTTATTAATGCCTAACGCCTCGCTGTTTGTTGCGTTTATCACCCCCATGTTATTTGGCGGCTTGATGCTGGCGTTAATGGACGGCGCGTTTAACGTGACCATGCAGCCGTTTCGTGCGCTGGTGTCCGATATGGTGCCCAATCAACAGCGTACACTTGGCTATTCAGTACAAGCCCTGCTAATTAATATCGGCGCAGTGATTGGTTCCATCTTACCTTTTGTGCTCACCAATATTATCGGTCTCGACAATACCGCCGCAAAAGGTGAAGTAGCGCCAACGGTCACCTGGGCGTTTTATATCGGCGCTAGCGCTTTATTTCTCACGGTGCTCTGGACGGTAATTCGCACTAAAGAATACGCGCCGGCTGATTACAATCGCTACAAAGGCCTCACTGCCGCCGTAGCGCCAGCAATTAAACCATCGCTCGGTGTACGCCTTGGTAATTTCTGGCAATTATTTATCAATATGCCGAAAACCATGCGCCAACTCGCGGTGGTGCAATTTTTTTCCTGGTTTTCATTATTTATTATGTGGGTTTATACCACTCCGGCGATCACCCAATATATTTGGGGCATAGAAGCCAAATGGTTTGATGCCGATTATTTACATTCACTCGATGTAATCCCACCAGAAATAGCAGCAGCCAAAGGTGCAGCGGGAGATTGGGTCGGTATTATTTTCGCAGCCTATTCATTATTTGCTGCGCTATTTTCGATTGTACTTACCCGCATCGCTAATCACTTTGGCCGCAAGCTCACCTATTCCCTTTCGCTGCTCGCCGGTGGATTGGGTTACATAAGTTTTTTATTATTTCAAAACGCAGAAATTGTGCATGTGAATTTGTGGTTAACGCAGGTGGATGTACCACAAGGCGCGCTGAATTTATTAATCCCCATGATCGGTGTCGGCATCGCCTGGGCCGCAATACTCGCCATGCCCTATGCCATTCTCGCCGGTTCACTCCCCGCCGATAAAACCGGTGTGTACATGGGAATATTTAACTTCACCATCGCCGCACCACAAATTGTTTCCGGTCTAGTCGCAGGGCAAATAGTGAAATATATATTTAACAACGAAGCGATTTATATTTTAGTGCTCGCCGGTGTGTGCATGATACTCGGCGCAATTTCAGTGTATTTTGTGCAGGATGCGGGAGAGGAAAGTGATGTGGTTGTGCAGGGGCATTAGCACCGACATCTAGCGCAATAAAAAACCCTGCCGATTATTAGTCGGCAGGGGTTTTTATTGAAAGCATGGAATTATTTCTTAACCGGCTTAGCCCCACAAGATCCGCGCACGATTAATTTGGCGGGTAATAACATCGACTCTGGACGCTCGCCTTCGACCAAGAGTAATAGATTTTCTACCAGCAATTCGCCAGCGAGCAAGGTGTCTTGCTGCACGGTGGAAAGTGGGGGATAGGTGTAGGAGGCCATGGGAATATCGTCAAAGCCCATCACTGCAACATCTTGTGGAATATGCATACCCGCTTCTTCCAATGCTTTCATCGCGCCTATGGCGATCAAATCACTCGCGCCAAAAATGGCATCAAACGGCAGGCGGCGCTGCAACAAACTGAGGGTCGCTTTGTAGCCTTCTTCTTCCGAAGTTTCGGCGGCAACTTGCAATTGAGGATTCACTGCAATGCCCGCTTCTTGCAACGCTTTGCAGAAGCCGCGATAGCGATCAGAAAACTCGGGGCTGTGTTCAGAGACATCGCCAAGAAAGGCGATATTTTTGCGTCCAAGCGATAATAGATGCTGCGCAGCGCTGTAGGCGCTATTGAAGTTATCGCAGCCAATTGAAACACCTGGCTGGCCTTCAAGTACTGGCCCCCAGGTAATAAAGTGTGCGCCGACTTCAGTGAGATAGGTGAGTTTTTTTACAAAAGTTTCATAGTCGCCATAACCCAAAAAGATAATGCCATCGGCGCGATTGGCGTCTTCATAATCTGCATGCCAGTCTTCGCTAAATTGTTGGAAAGAAATCAACAAATCAAATCCGCGGCTCGCGGTTGCACGAGTAATGCTACCGAGCATCGACAGAAAAAAAGGATTTATTAAGGAGTTGCCGGTGCCGTGATCTTCGCACAATAAAAGTGCAATCGTTTTAGTCTGCTGGGAACGCAGGCTGCTCGCGTTTTTATCGACTTTGTAATTCAGTTCACGGGCAATTTGCTGAACTTTGAGGCGTGTTTCCAAGTTAACTAAGGGGCTGTTACGCAACGCGCGGGAAACGGTGGACTGGGACACCCCGGCACGAAAGGCAATATCAAAGGATGTGGGTTTATCGTCTTTCAACTTGTTTACCCTCGCTGTGATTCCATTTTTGTTGTAATTGTTGTTTTGCATATTTATGCAATAAGGGAGCGATACTACATCAACCCCCTTTTTACGTACAGCAAGGAAGAACAGACTAGGGGTGTTGCGCGATCTGGGCGTACTTCAGGGCCTTTAGCTCACTGTGTAAATCCCCTAAAAAACGGCGAAATGTCCTGCGCCAAGCCAAGGTTTGCGCAGCTTTATTGTTACTGTCATGCACACCCGCTAAATTGCCCATACTGGCTGTACGCGGCTTTACCTCTAATGTTTTCTCAAGCACTGCCACCAGCTCACCCGACTTTGCATTAGCCAATATGCCGCGAACAGTTACCAAACCTACACCCGCATTATTTGATTGGGCGCCTACTGTATCCATGCCCGCATCTTTATAACGCTCTGAATAGGGCATAAAGCTAACCAGCGTAAATTGAATGGCCAAGACATCTTCGCCGCCCTGTTTGACCGGCACAAACTCCTTGCCTTCGCGAAAGATTTTCTGCGCAAAATCATCTAGTTGTTGGCAGATAAGATCCATCTCTTTCCACGTAGAATCATTCCAGCTATTTGCCATTTTTTTATCGGAAGATTCAGAAAGGGTTAACTTGTCAAACTGCGTAGCAAACAAAATAACCTTATTAAACTGTTTTAATTGCTGGGCGTTTTTAACCACAAACTTATCAATTTTATTTGTTTCTATATAACCCAACTCCGACTCTTCAATGGTGTTAATAGCTACATTTTTATTAACCGGCTGCGAGCTACAACCAGCAACAAAAACTCCGATAGCTAATAATAATGGTAACCTCATGCCACACTCCTTTTAGTTGAAATTTTCTGCTATAAAATACTGCGAGGCCACCGATCACCGTTAACAACAAGGCCGATGACTCAGGAACAGAGTGGAAATTAACCTTATTAGTAATCCAAGCAACCGATAGCATCGCTATATCCTCGATATCATATCGAGCAGCGAAATATAGCTTGTTTAAAATTGAATGTACAAGCTTGATAAAAATTGAAGTTCATATCAAACGCATCATTTCATAACATCCACATATAAAAAAGCCGCTGTGATTAGCAGCGGCTTTTTTATCTACCAAGAGGCGATTAGACCTCTCGCAGCGCGGTCGCGACAGGTAAGCGCGCCGCGCGAATTGCCGGGAAGAATCCGCCGATAAAACCGATCACTATTGCAAATACAACACCTTGAATTAACAGGTCCGGGGAGACGGCAAAATCAAACACTACCTGACTGAAGCTGGCAAAATTCAAGGTGGAGACCGTGTAACCATTAAATACCAGATACACAATCAGCGAGCCGATCAAACCGCCGATCACCGCTAGCACCAGCGATTCAACCAAGGTTGAAATAGCCACCGGTGTTGAACCAAAACCAATTGCGCGCAGCGTAGCAATTTCGCGGGTGCGACTGGAGACTGATGTGTACATAGTATTGACTGCACCAAAAATTGCACCGAGCGCCATTAAAAATGCGAGCGGGTAGCCCACCATTTTAATAAATTTACTCAGCGGCTCTGATTGCTCGGCGAGGTAATCCGCCTCGCGTTTTACATCCAGATTAAATTTTGGGTCTGCTGCGATGGCATCTTTCACTGCAGCGAAGCCATTTTTATCGTCCAACTTCGCACGCACGATTTGATAACTGTTGCCGCGGCGATAGGCATTTTGCAAAATTTTTGCATCACACCAGAGTTCAGATTCGGCCAAACCGCCGCCAGACTCAAATGCACCGACCACTGTCCATTCATTTTGGCCAAACTTCACCACTGAACCCACGGCTAAATTGGCAAATTGTGTTTGCGCGGCCCGCCCGACAATCAATTCATTTTTGCCCGGTTCAAAATTGCGCCCTTCAATAATCTTGAACGAATTACGCACTTCAAATGCCATAGGTTCTACACCGCGCAGTGGTGCATTGGCATTGGTGTCTTTGTTGCGCATGGGAATATCGACGATCACAAATAATTCCGGCGAGCTGAGCGGTTTGCCATCGAGTTTGGCGATGCCGGGCAAGTTAGCGATTAGTTGGGTTTGGTCATAACCCATGCCGCTACTCATCTCCGAGGTTGCGCCCGCGCGCATTAGAATTAATACATCATCGGCGCCGGCGCTCACCATAGTGCGCTGAAAACCACTGGCCATTGAGAGCACCGCAATAAACACCCCCACCACACAGGCCACACC
This sequence comes from uncultured Cellvibrio sp., assembly GCA_963971905.1. Classification (GTDB taxonomy): domain Bacteria; phylum Pseudomonadota; class Gammaproteobacteria; order Pseudomonadales; family Cellvibrionaceae; genus Cellvibrio. The sequence continues at coordinate 6,351 of CAXAVL010000080.1, read as the reverse complement.
AAAAACAGCAACAGCAGAAGTGCCCAAGCGCTGCGGTAAATTGCGCAAATTCATTAGGGTAACAACAATAATTTGAGTAATTGCATTAAACATAATTAACGCCTCCGTAATGCTGCAACAATATTAAGCTGCAAACCTTGCAGCGCGGGAATAATGCCGGTGAGCAGGCCAAACAAAAACATCAGGCCTACACCGAACAACAGCATGGTATTGGATAGGGTTAAACCCGGCAGTGTAGCGGCCATGGATTCTGCCGCGCCGGTAATAAAAAATTTCGCCAGCATTAAGCCTGCAAGGCCGCCGATAAACGAAATTAAAATCGCCTCTGACAACACCATTAGCATCACTGCTAAATCGGAAAAACCCAGGGTTTTTAAAATCGCTAACTCTGGAATACGCTCGCGAAATGATTGCGCCATAGTATTGCCTGCAACCAACAACATAGTAAAAAAAACAGCACCGAGAATTAACGTAGTGATTAAACCTATATCGCCAAATTGTTTGGCAAAAGATTTGGCGAACTCTTTTTCGCTGCTGGTTTTGGTTTCGGCAGGAGAGTTGGCAAACAGCGCATCGATAGCGGCAGCCACTTGGGCAGATTGTTTTGGATCGCTTACGCGAACAATCAACCAGCCCAAATCACCCTTGCCGTACTGACGCGCCTCATCAAAATAAGCGTAATGCATGAGCATGGCACTGGTATCGGCACTTTTGCTTTTCGCCTCATAAATACCTGAAATTTCAAATTCCCATGTGGTGCTGCCACCCTCGCGCGGAAACATACCTTTTAACGAAACCCGATCGCCAATGTTCCATTTAAAGCGATCCACCAATGCTTTTCCGATCACCACACCAATGCGATTTTTTTTCCATGCCTGCATTTGTTCATCGGGCAAGCTGATCATTTCTTTATAAATTTCAAAATAATCTTCCGCGATAATCGGAAATTGCGGAAATTGATTTTTAGGTTCTTGATAGTAACCACCAAACCAATTGGCAGAGGTCGCCTTATCGACACCCGCAAGTGCTTGCACCTTGGGTAGATAGGACTCAGGCAGGGGCTGGATCAAACTGATTTTATTAATGCTGACCAAGCGGTCTTCACCGGCGATTTCAGCGCCCTGATCAAATGCTGCGGCCAAACTGCGCAGTAAACCAAATAATAAAAATGCGATCATGATGGAGAGCAAGGTCAGTGTGGTGCGCATTTTTTTGCGCCCCAAATTGCTCAATAGAAATTGCAAGTAGTACATGATTAGTGCCCTCCTGCAGTGCCATTACTACTATTGTTGGTGACCAGCGAGCCCTTATCCATATGCCAGGTATGGCGCGCGTGTTCAGCGGCACGTGGATCATGGGTCACCATGATGATGGTTTTTTGCTGTTGCTGGTTGAGGGTTTGCAAGAGCGAGAGAATTTCATCCGCAGTCGCGCGATCTAAATCACCGGTCGGTTCGTCGCACAACAACAAATCCGGATCGCTCACCAGTGCACGCGCAATTGCCACACGCTGCTCCTGCCCGCCAGACAATTCACTGGGGTAGTGTTTGGCGCGATTGGACAAACCCACCAATTCCAATGCGGCTGCCACATGCTGCTTGCGCTGCTTGCTGGATAAATTGGTCAACAAGAGCGGCAGCTCAACATTCTTCTCTGCGGTTAATACCGGCATCAAATTGTAAAACTGGAAAATAAAACCTACGTGACGCGCACGCCATTTGGTTAACTGCGAGGAGGACATTTGATCCAAGCGCTGGCCGCCAATCATTAATTCACCGGCACTGGGTTTATCCAAACCACCCAGCAAATTTAACAGCGTGGTTTTACCTGAACCCGAAGGCCCCATCAGCGCCAAAAAATCACCGCGATGAATATCTAAATTGAGATTCTCTAATACGCTGACTTGCTCTTTACCTTTTTTATAACGCTTACCTACTCCTTTTAATTGAACCAGCAATTCATCGGCAACCAATGTTTGGGATTCGAGCGCAGTCATAGATCCTCCAGGAAGTTAGACCAGAATTAACAGATAGTCTTAGTCGAGCAATTCTCAGTAAAAAAATCGGCAAACAAAAAATGGCGAGCGGTTTAATTAAAACGGTTTTTTGAAAAATAATTCTTGCAGAAAATTTATTGTTATTAGCCTGCCTCAACTCCATTGAGGAGCGAGGCAGTTATCAAAAATGATGACGTTATTGCAACTCCACTTTCACGCCGTCTTTTACTTCCGGAGTGATATTGACAATAAAATCCTCACCCGGGCGCAGGCCAGTTGCGATATAAACATCGGTGCCGTAGCTTGCTTTGAGTGTCACTTTACGCAATTCGGCCACGCCATCTTTTACCACAAAAATAAATTTATCTTCCTCTTCAGAGCGCACGGCGGTAATCGGCACACGCACCCCCAGCGGCTCTTTGGTTTGTTCTTCCGCCACCGGTTCGGCATTCATAAATGCAACCTTCACCCCCATATCGGGAAGAATTCGCGCATCGCTAATTTGAAAACCAATACGCACTTTTACCGTTGCTTTTTGACGATCTGCCGCAGGAATAATGGCGATGACTTTGGCTGGAATTTTCCAATCGGGATAGGCCTCTAACACCGCTTGCACAAACTGATCAACACGCACGCGCTGAATGTAAGATTCATTGACATCGACCTCGATTTCTAGCGAGCTCATATCGACAATGGTACAAATACCGGTGCGGGTAAAACCGCCGCCCGCTGAAATGGGGGAAATCATTTCGCCCGGCTGTGAATCTTTACTGATTACCACACCGGTAAATGGTGCGCGCAAGGTTAAGTCATCCAAATTTTGCTGCTGCAAGGCCAAGCGTTTTTCACTCACGGTAATATCGGCCTGCCGCGATTTTAATTGCGCGCTGAGCGATTCAAAATCCGCCCGCGCTTTATCTAAAACCGCTGCACTCACCAGCTGGCGACGCGCCATTTCGGTATTGCGCTCCAAATTTAATTTCGCTTCGGTCAAACGCGCTTGGGTTTCCGCCACATAGGTTTTGGCTGAATGCAATTCGGCTTTACTCAGCTCCCATGACCTGCGCGTATTGGAATCATCTAACAACGCAACCACCTGATCTTTTTCAACCTGCTGCCCCTCTTCAATATAAATCTCGGCAACTTTGCCCGTCACTTTTGAAGACACAGTGGCAGTGCGGCGAGCGACTACATAACCGGTGGCATCCAACACTGTGGCAGAAGAAGAATCGGGCACCGCCATGCGCGCCATTTCGACTTGTACTTTGATCGGTGCTGGGTCACTCAATAAACTGATGCCCACCACTACAGCAGCAACAGCTGCCGCTATGCCAATCCACAAGCGAGCCTTATGATTGGATTCATCTGGGTGGTCGCGATTAATACGCAATTGCGATAGGAGTTCGTCTTTATTCGTCACAATATGTCCTGTTCGTTGGCGGCGGAAGGAAAACCGATAAAGGTGTCGCGCAGCATTATCAATCAATATCCGCACCTGAGCCTAGAGGTTTTCCCAGTACCGCAATGATCCTTAGGCTGGGATATTTTTATGACCTCAGAATAGCCCTGCAGATAGCGATATCACAGCAGCCAATGTCATGAGATAGCAATGACATTTATCACTCACTCAAGACTTACAACATAGACGTAAAGTCGGCCATCTCGCTCGGTAAAATGGGATTCTTCAAGTTGATCATCCTGCGCGCCGGTATATCTACTTCTAATAAATCAGCGGCAAAATAGCGTTTAAAAATACCATCGAGCACACCATTGGCACTGATCGTTTGTAAACCCTGCATCACGCGCTGCGCTAGGAGTTTATTATCAGGATTCACATAAAACACCAAAGGAAATGGATAAAAAACAACAAGCGAGGATTCGACAACCAGTTTGCCCGACGCCGCCGCGCGCTCGGCAAACACACCAGTCACTTCGTTTGCACCAAAGGTGACATAATCAAATTCGTTATTTTCCAGACGCACAAATAAATCATCGAAGCTACCCTTTTCTTCTACTCGGTAACCATTGTGGCGAAACAATTCTGCATCCGCCCAAGTGCTAGGAATGCCCATGCGTAACGCTTGCAATTGTTGGGCGGATTTAATTGCCGCAAACTTTTCTTTGTCTTCCGCGCGAATAATTAGAATTCGGTACCCCAACAAACCCTTCATCAATGGCAGAGGAATAAGATTTTTCTTTTCATTTGCTAATTTGGTATTGCCCGCCACAGTGCCAAAAATATCAAAACCTTTGCTTCGAAATACGCTGGCTTCGTCGGCGGCGAGCGGATAGTCCGTCAGGTCTTCTTGCAGTTGCCACTGACCGTGTGATGCAACAGTCGCAGCAAGCGCGGCTTGCAGCACTTCGCGCTCATACTGCTGACGCGATTGGGTTTTATTGCCGTTCCATAATTTGATTTGCGCAACACTAGCGCCACTCGCCGATTTTTCTGCGGCGAGCACAGTGCAGCTCCACAAGCAAATCATCGATACGACAAACAGTTTTTTTATCTTGAACAGGGACATGAAGGATTGTGAATAGGCCGACATAAATGAATCTCCCAATAATTATTGTGGTGTTGATTTGAACCCGCCAGAAACAAAACAGGGCGCAACTTGTAACAAGCGCGCCCTGTTAAAGATAACAAACTGTGAATCAACCACTAAAAGGGAATATCGTCATCAAACGAATCAAACCCTGCAGGCTGTTGTGGCGCACTGTGCTGCGGTGCCGGTTGTTGTGGCGCGCGCGCAGGCTGCTGATAACCACCTTGATTATTGCCTGCAGGGGCATTGTTGTACTGGGGAGTTTGATCAAAACTGTTGGCGATTGCCGCTGCGCCCATACCGGCGCCACCGCCCATGCTGCTGCCTTGGTTGTCGCCGCGACCGTCGAGCATTTGCATTTCATTGGCGACGATTTCAGTGGTGTAGCGATCAGTGCCATCTTGCGCTTGCCACTTACGGGTGCGCAGTGAACCTTCGATGTAAACCTTGGAGCCTTTTTTAAGATATTCGCCCGCGATCTCGCCCAGACGATTGAAGAATACAACACGGTGCCATTCGGTGCGCTCTTGCGGTTGACCGGTATTTTTGTCTTTCCAGGTCTCAGAGGTGGCTACACTGACGTTGGTCACGGCGCCGCCGGAGGGCATATATTTCACTTCGGGGTCTTGCCCGATGTTGCCGATCAAAATAACTTTATTAATACCGCGAGCCATGCTGCATTCCTCTTGATTGTCCGAGTATCCGCCTTCTGTCGTTACAGTGCGGCATTCAGGTTGATGGGTTGTTGCCCCGTGCGGAGCGCAGGATACTTTACACTTCCGCCACAATCGCCGCCAGCTGTTTGCGATCAACACGGCGCTGATCCACTTTCAGGTAAACGGTATTTTCCGAGGCGACAATCACCACCTCAGCCACGCCATCTACCGCACGCAGTTTCTCCGCCAAGACTTGATGGTTTTGCCCACGCAGTGGAATGAGCACACTGGCTAGAAACTCCGGCGGTTTCATCGACCAGGCGACTGCCAACCAAATCAATACCAACCCTGCATTGAGCAAGAACACGGCGTTTGCGCCCTGCGTTTGCAATAACCATCCTCCCAAAGCACCGCCGCCAAATACGCCGAGCACTTGAAAGGTGGAGTAAATCCCCGTCGCAGTTCCCTTGGCGCCAGCCGGGGCAATTTTGCTGACCATTGACGGCTGGGTCGCCTCCAGAATGTTAAAGGCGATGAAGAAAACAAACAGCACTAGCAATGCGGCAATCCGGCTGCCGCCAACCCACATCAGCGCCAATTCCGCCAATAACAGCAGGGACACCGCAATCAGAAATACGCCTTTAATCTTGCGGCGCTTCTCGGCGATGATCACAAACGGCAGCATTAAGACAAAGGCGAAAGCGAGCAGCGGGAAGTAGACAAGGCCGTGATACTCACGTGCGATCTGCAATTGATCTTGCAGCAGCAGCGGCAGCACCACAAAACTCGACATAAGCACAAAATGCAGCACAAAAATCCCGACATTCAACCGCAGCAACTGCGGATGCATAAGGGTATCGCGCAGCAACCCTGGCACCGCTACCGCCTCGCGCTTGGAGCTGGTGGTCTTGGCCACATCGGGTACCAGCTGCAGCAGAATATAGATCCCCACCACGCCCAAAATGGCCGTCAGCCAGAAGATCGCCCCTACTCCGCCCCACGCCGCGAGCAGCGGCCCGACCGTCATGGCAACCGAGAAAGAAACGCCTATCGACGCACCAATCGTGGCCATCGCCTTGGTGCGATTTTCATCCGAAGTAAGGTCGGTCAACAGCGCCATCACCACTGCCGATATTGCCCCACCGCCCTGCAG
>CAXAVL010000079.1:0-17951 GCA_963971905.1 uncultured Cellvibrio sp. | reverse complement strand
CGAGTCGCCTATGAATAATAAAATATCCAATATTGTCATTGTCGGCGGTGGCACAGCGGGTTGGCTTACAGCGGGCCGCATCGCAGCGCAGCATCGCGCGCAGGACAACAAAAATATTAATGTCACACTGATTGAATCCCCCAATATCCCCACCATCGGCGTAGGCGAAGGCACTTGGCCGACCATGCGCTCCACGCTAATAAAGCTGGGCATTTCTGAAACCGATTTTATTCGCGAATGCGACGCCTCATTTAAACAAGGCGCAAAATTTTCGAGCTGGGTCAGCGGCACAGCGGACGATTTTTATTATCACCCATTGATGTTGCCGCAAGGTTTTGGCAAAACTAATTTAGCAGCGCACTGGCAAAGCGCGCGCAATAGCAACCACACAATGCCTTCTTTTTCTGCTGCCACTTGTTTTCAGGAGGCGGTTTGCGAACTTGGCCTTGCGCCTAAAATGATCACTACACCGGAATTTAATGCCGTAGCCAATTACGCCTATCATTTAAACGCTGGGAAATTTTCTACTTTCTTGCAAAAACATTGCTGCGCAAAACTCGGCGTACAACATATTCTTGCCGATGTCACCAGCATTAATTCAGCCGGGAACGGTGATATAGCTTCGCTGAATACGGCGCAAGCAGGCACTATTGCTGGCGATTTATTTATCGACTGCACCGGCTTTCAATCTCTGTTATTGGGGCAGTATTTACAAGTACCGTTTATCGACTGCAGCGATGTGTTGTTTATCGATAGCGCGCTCGCCGTGCAAGCGCCCTATGAAGATGAGGATGCACCCATTGCTTCCCATACCATTTCTACCGCGCAGGACGCGGGTTGGATTTGGGATATAGGCCTGCTGCATAGGCGCGGTATTGGCCATGTTTATTCTAGCCGTCATACCAGCGAAGAGCGCGCGACCGAACAGTTACAAGATTATGTAGGCAAACAATTTAAAGACCTCAGTTTGCGCAAAATTCCGATTCACTGCGGGCACCGCAAAATATTTTGGAAAAATAATTGTGTGGCAGTCGGGTTGTCAGCAGGTTTTTTAGAGCCACTGGAAGCATCGGCGCTGGTGTTAGTCGAGTTATCTGCCAGCATGATTGCGGAACAATTACCGGCGTGCAGAGAAGTAATGGATATAGTCGCCAAACGATTTAATGAAACCTTTTTATATCGCTGGGCACGCATCATCGATTTTTTAAAACTGCATTACATTTTAAGCAAGCGTACCGACAATGCTTTCTGGATAGATAATCGCGACCCGGCCACTATTCCGCAAAGCTTGCAAGAGCTAATGCAGCTCTGGCGCTACCAACCGCCAGGCGACCACGACTTTACCAGCAACAATGAAGTCTTCCCGGCGGCGAGTTATCAATACGTGCTTTACGGTATGGGTTTTGAAACTCACTACCAATACAGCCAACACCTATTGCACGACAGCGCGTTTGCGCAGGAACAATTTCTAAAAAATCAAAAAAATATTGCGCAAGTGACACGCAGCTTACCCAGCAACCGCGAGTTGCTGAACAAAATCCATTTGCATGGCCTGCAAACTATTTAAGTGCCCACCGGGCGCTTACTCAACAGAACCGACAGGAGTAATCCTATGACTAATTTTGTCGCACTGCACAATCAACAGCACCAAGCCCTGCGCATCGATACCGGATTGGTCGAATCACTCGGCGCGAGCAATAATATGGTGCCAGTGGTGCTGAGTGAATTTTTACGTCTGGTAGTCCATTACCCAATTGTATTTACTAAAAATAGTGAGACGGGAAATTTTTTAACTGTCGCGCTGCTGGGTTTTGAAAACGGGGAAAATTTATTTTGGAATAATGAGCAATGGCAGAGTATTTACACCCCGCTCAACATCATGCGCCAACCGTTTTTTATCGGTCAGGATAATGGCCAGCCATTGATTTGTATCGACACCAACAGCAGTGCGTTAACCACTGACCAAGGTGAAGCGATATTTGACTCTGCGGGAAACGAAACTGATTTTTTGCACAGGATAAAAGCACGACTCGCCGAATTACTCGAAGGCGAAACTCGCACGCAAGATTTTATTAAAACATTGCTCAGCCTGAATTTAATTATGCCCATGGCCTTGGACATCAGTTTTGCCAATACGCAACAGCTGCGCGTGCAAGGCCTGTACACTATTAACGAAGAACACATGGCGCAATTAGACGCAAACCAACTGTTGGCGCTGCAACAGCAAGGTTATTTGCAGCCGATTTATACCATGCTCGCCTCGCTCGGGCAGATTTATGCATTGATTCAAAAAAAGAACGAGCGTTTGGCTCATGCCTGATTTCACCAAGCAACAAGTGCGCGTAGAACTAATTGGGCGGGAGCAAAACCCGCTGCTGATTATCGATAATTTTTTTGCGGCACCGGAACACTTAATAAAACAAGCTTGCAGCGAACCGGATTTTATCGCGCAGGCGAGCGATTTTTATCCCGGCCTGCGCAAACCGATTCTGGGCGTTTACCCTGTGCAGAGTTTGCACACCATAACGCCGCTGGTGCGCGAGCATTTTTCCATCGCGCCCGAACCAAAAGCACAGCTCAGCCTCTGCGCTTTTTCACTTACCAGCACAGCGCCAGAAAAGTTGCGCCCGATCCAATCAGTGCCACACATAGATACTCACGATTCAATGCAATTCGCCATGGTGCATTATCTGTGCGCCGAATCCTTTGGCGGCACATCTTTTTATCGCCACCGCAGCACCGGTTTTGAAAGCATTAATCAGGAACGCTTGACGGATTATTTTAAAATCCTCAAACAAGAAATAATGAACGAGCGGCAATCGCAATTTAATTACATCAATGGCGACACCAATCTATTTGAGCGCATCTACCAAGTCCCGGTAGTTTTTAACCGCGCGATTGTCTACCGCAGCAATCAATTGCACTCCGGCGATATCAGCGCACAACTCGGGCTGAGCACCAACCCACGCCAAGGGCGCCTCACCGCCAATAGTTTTTTCTGTTTTATCTGAGCACCTACTGCAATGCTATTCGTTTAAGATTTTTATCTTCTCAGCGTCACTCCCGCTTGCGGGAGTCCAGTTGTTGATATGCGTTAAAACCTATGGATACCCGCAAGCGGGCATGACGACTCCCTACTAAAACTACCCATGGATACACATTCGCGAAGATGGCGAGTCCCTGCGCCATGCTCTAAATTGCCATTTTTGTGCAGCAATACGCTCTTGACTGGAGAGTGGGGCTTGTTATTCAGTTCCAAATAAGCCTATCATGTAACCGATTACAGAAATCACGCAAACCTGACTGTAACAATAACAACAGGCGATACCTCTCCAGTAAGCGCCGCAGCACCTCAGGGCAATCGATCGATGTAATCAACCGGCAGCTTCGCAGTCGCCCCAATACCCACAATAACGTTTATTTGCAGCAATCCCGCCTGCAAGGGCTTTTTGCTGCCCAAAGGAAACCACTATGAAACGCCTGACGACATTCAAAAAACAGCTTCTCAAAAAAACCGCTTTAGCCTTCATTACCTCCGCCATGATCGCGCCGGCGTTTGCCGGTTGGACGGTTAACGGCACCCAAGTGCTCGACCCTAACGGCAACAAGTTTGTGTTTCGCGGGGTCAACCACGCGCACAGTTGGTATACCGACCGCCTCACCCAGTCGTTAAAAGATATAGCCGCGACCGGTGCAAACTCGGTGCGTGTGGTGTTGAGCAACGGCACCCAGTGGACGCGCAATAACGGCGCCGATGTGACCAATGTGATCAATCAATGTAAAGCCAATAAACTCGTATGCGTGCTGGAAGTACACGACTCCACCGGTTATGGCGAAAGCGCGGCCGCGACCCATATGAGCCGCGCGACCGAGTACTGGTTGAGCAGCGACATCAAAGCGGCCATTACCGGACAGGAAGATTACGTGATTGTGAATATCGCCAACGAACCCTTCGGCAATAGCACCTCCGCTGCGACTTACACTGCCGACCACATCACTGCCATTCGCGCCCTGCGCAGCGGCGGACTCACCCATATGTTGATGGTCGATGCAGCCAACTGGGGGCAGGATTGGCAAAACGCGATGCGCGATAATGCACCGAGCATTTTTGCTGCGGACACGCTGAAAAATACGATCTTTTCCGTACACATGTACGAGGTGTACAACAACGCCAGCATTGTGCAGAGCTATATGAACAGCTTTCAAACCCGTGGTTTAGCGCTGGTAGTTGGAGAATTTGGCGCCGAACACGGCGGCAGCAATGTGGCGGAAGAGGCGATTTTGCAATACGCCCAGGATATGGGCATTGGCTACCTGGGCTGGAGCTGGTCAGGCAATGGCAGTTGCTGCGTACAGCTGGATATAGTGAATAACTGGAACGCGGCATCGCTCAGCACTTGGGGTAACTACCTGATCAACAGTACCAACGGGATTAAGGCTACCTCCAAATTAGCCACACATTTCACTGGGACCACCAGCATCGCGCGCTCAAGCGTCGCCCCTAGCTCATCAGCACCTTCATCGGTAGCGCCCAGCTCATCCAACCGCTCCAGTACCGCATCGTCACTGGCAAATGGCGGAACCTGTAATTGGTATGGCGCTCGCTACCCGATTTGCATCAGTACCGCGAGTGGCTGGGGTTGGGAAAATCAGCAGAGCTGTGTCGGTCGCACCAGCTGCGCCGCATTACCCGCGCCCTACGGCATTGAGGGTGGCACAACCTCCAGCGCCGCGCCTAGCTCTACGCCTGCATCGAACAGCAGAAGCAGTGTCGCACCCAGTTCCACGCCAGCCAGCAGTGTTGCACCCAGCTCAATTCCGGCATCGAGCAGAGCTTCTAGCAGTATCGCCAATACCGGCGGAGTGAGCTGTACTTACGTGGTCAGTAATGCTTGGGGGTCAGGATTTACCGGTGCCATTCGCGTTACCAATACGGGCACCAGCAGCAAATCGGGCTGGACCGCCAGCTGGCAATACTCCGGTAGCAACCGCATTACCAGTTCATGGAATGTGTCACTCAGTGGTAGCAATCCGTATAGCGCAACTGGCGTGAGCTGGAATAGCACCATAGGCGCAGGGCAAACCGTTGAGTTTGGGTTTCAAGGCAATACCAATGGCGGCAGCGTAGAAACGCCTGCAGTGACCTGCCGTTAATTTTTTATTCTTACCAGGATAAAAATACTCAAAAAAACGCCCGCACGATTGAACCAGTGCGGGCGTTTTTTGTTGAAGATAATCGTTAAACAAGCATCACAGTACTTTTAATAACTCTTTGAGATTACTCACATGGCGACGACTAATCACGGGGCGCAACTCTATATCCGCCAAGCGCACCTGATACTGCCCCTGCGCATTGCGCTCCAGCGCTTCAATGTGTTTGATCGACACCAGCGAGTTGCGATGAATCCGCACAAAACGCTCGTTAAATTCTTCTTCCAATTCTTTTAGCGTTTCGTCGAGTAAGTGTTCACCGGTGCGATGATAAACGGTGACATATTTGTGATCGGCGAGAAAATAACGCACATCTTCCAGCGCGATAAGCTCTACGCCGCGACGCGTTTTGGCAGAGATGTGTGTGCGCTGGTTTTCACGTTGCGGTGCATGATTTTTTTGCGCCGCCACACGCTGGATTTTGTTGAGTTTGCTGGCCTTGTCCAACACCTGTAACAGCTGCTCGGCTTTCACTGGCTTGAGTAAATAACCTACGGCGTTAGTGCCAAACGCATCCAGTGCGTATTGATCAAACGCAGTGCAAAAAATCACTGCCGGTGCATCCTCCAATTCGGCGATATCCTGCGCGAGGCTCAAGCCGTCGCGACCGGGCATACGAATATCCAGCAGCACTATATCCGGGTCATATTGAGTGATGGCAACCAGCGCATCTTCGGCATTATCTGCCTCGGCAACCACCGTAAATCCTTCGATTTTTTCCACCATGCGCAGCAGGCGCTGCCGGGCGAGGTTTTCATCATCAACAATTAAAATATCCATTCTTCCTGCCTTAGGATTTTATTGTGGTCATACCGTTAAAGGGCAAAAAATATAAGTGGTAAATACACCGTTTTCAGCGCTGCTGGATAAGCGCGCTGCGGTGCCAAAGTGCGCGGTCAAGCGGCGGCGAATATTGTCCAGCGCCATGCGGTTATGGCGTGCCGAGGCGTCATTTTGGTGATTATTTTTTTTCACCAACAAATAGGGGTTGGTGATCACTATGCTAAGTTGCTTGTCGTTTTGCGACACCCTGATAGTAATTTTCCCACCTCTGGGCAGCGGCTCTACACCGTGAAAAATCGCATTCTCTACCAGCGGCTGCATCATCAAACTGGGAATTTTAAGTTCTTTGTTGTAACTGCCGATTTGCCATTCCAACTGCAAGCGGCGCCCCAAACGCAATTGTTCTATATCCAAATAGTGTTTGCACAACTCCAATTCCCGCTCCAGTGGAATCAGTGTTGGCTCAGCGAGACTAGCGCGAAACAATGCCGACAAATCTTCCACCACGCGCTCGGCGGTATCCGGATCTGTCGCAATTAAACTGGCGATTGAATTCATACTATTAAATAAAAAATGCGGGCGAATGCGCGATTGCAGCGCCTGAATCCGCGCGTGCATTTCCGCCTGCTGCTGATTGCGCAACTGCTGCTGCAAATATAAATAGCGCAATAAAATGCCCGATAAAATCGCCGCAATTACCATGTTGTTTAGCAGCAACCAACCATCAAAATGAAATTCCTGATCGCCCGCAAATGCCATACCGCTTGCGCCATAAATAAGCCACTGCCCGGCTGTGCAGAGCACCAAAGTGATGCCCAACACCAGCGCATAACTCACACTGCCCGCGCGCACATGATTCTGCCTGCCCAGCCAAAAACGCAGGCGACACAGCGCCACCGCACTGAATACCACAATCCATTGCACCTGCACTGAGATGAAAGCGAGTTTGTCCCAGTTAAAATGTTGCAACCCGGATGACCCGCTGATAGTGAGTAACACGGCCAGCAACTCCGCCACCAATACCAGTAAAAAGACCGACTGACTGCTGCACAAATCCGGCAAAAACGGATTAGCAGGCTCGGCAAGCGGCAGTCCATTTTTGGGCTTGGCCTTGGTTTTGTCGGATGCGGGTGCTTTCATGGTGTTAACGCGGTTTCCATTAATAGATCGCCGGGACGGTTTTTGAATAGGCATTGGGCTATAATGCGCGGCCTGTGGTGCCATGCTCAATGGTAGCCTAATCGCACCCGACATCTCTTTCATTCTTTCCAGTTTGTGGACACATGCTCATGAGCCAAAACGATCAGCCTATCAAACCCTGGGGCGGCCGCTTCAGTGAAGCCACCGATGCCTTTGTCGAACGTTTCACCGCTTCCGTCGACTTTGATAAACGCCTCTATCACCACGATATCAACGGCTCCATCGCCCACGCCACCATGCTCGCTAAAGTCGGCGTGCTGACCGAAACCGAGCGCGACCAGATCATCACTGGTTTGGAGGAGATACGCGCAGAAATAGTCGCCGGCAAATTCGCCTGGTCGGTCAGCCTTGAAGATGTGCACATGAACATCGAAGCCGTGCTCACGCAACGCATCGGTATCACCGGTAAAAAACTGCATACCGGCCGCTCGCGCAACGATCAAGTCGCGACCGATATTCGCCTCTATTTGCGCGATGAAATCGATGCAATCGCCAAAGAGCTGACCCGTTTGCAACAGGGTTTGCTGCAAGTGGCAGAAGCCAATGCCGATACCATCATGCCCGGTTTTACCCATTTGCAAACCGCCCAACCGGTGACCTTTGGTCATCACCTCTTGGCGTGGTTTGAAATGTTGCAGCGCGATTATTCGCGTTTGATGGACTGTCGCAAACGCATGAATTATTTGCCGTTGGGCGCGGCTGCACTGGCCGGAACCACCTACCCGATCGACCGCGCCTATACCGCACAGCTGTTGGGCTTTGAAGCGCCGACCGAGAACTCACTCGACTCCGTAAGCGACCGCGACTTCGCGATCGAATTCGCCGCTTTCGCCAGCGTTTTGATGATGCACTTGTCGCGCGCGAGCGAAGAGCTGGTGCTCTGGACTTCATCGCAATTCAGCTTTATCGATTTACCGGATCGCTTCTGCACCGGCTCCTCGATCATGCCGCAAAAGAAAAACCCTGACGTGCCGGAACTGGTGCGCGGTAAAACTGGCCGCGTCTACGGTCACCTGACTGCACTGTTAACCCTGATGAAATCCCAGCCTTTGGCTTACAACAAGGACAATCAGGAAGACAAAGAGCCGGTGTTTGATGCCATCGACACCGTCAAAGACTGCCTGCGCGCCTTTGCCGATATGGTTCCGGCAATTCAGCCGCGCAAAGAGAAGATGTACGAAGCGGCCAAACGCGGTTTCTCCACTGCAACTGACTTGGCCGATTACTTGGTGCGCAAAGGTGTTCCTTTCCGAGATGCCCATGAGATTGTAGGCAAGTCGGTAGGTTATGGCGTGCAATCGGGCAAAGACTTGTCGGAAATGACGCTGGCCGAGCTACAGCAGTTCTCTACCGTGATCGAGCAGGATGTATTTGCGGTATTGACGCTGGAAGGTTCAGTCGCCGCCCGCAACCATATTGGCGGCACCGCACCGGCGCAGGTAAAAGCCGCCGTTGGGCGCGCCAAAGCGAGTTTGGAAAGTCGTCAGTAACACCCAACTCCCTCACCTCCCCCCAAAAAGGGGGGGAGGTGTTTGCACCACACCACACAGCTATTTCCCCTCGCTCCTGCCAGACAATTTCGCCGTCGTTAAAATCGTTTTTATATTCCCGCCCACCACTGGTATTTACATCAAAATAGACTAGCCTTTAAGTCTGGCAGTTTGTTTTTTGTCCAAGCAGGCTGAGCGCTTGAAAGGGACACAGGTAGGCACTATGGGTAAAAAGTCATTGTATTCAGGCGAGTCTGAAGAGGCACTGGCAGCCAAAATCCGGCAGCTAGAGGAGGAGCTCGCCCGCCTGAATGATCGTGACATCCGCCATCGCTATGCGATGGAAGCCTCTAGCGATGGTTTGTGGGATTGGAATCTACTGACCAATAAAATTTATTTCAGCCGCAGCTATTTGCGCATGCTCGGTTACGATTACGAAGACCTGCCGGGCAACCTGGATACCTTGCGCGATTATTTTGTCCACCCGGATGATCTGGACAACATGCTCAGCGAGTATCAGGCGGCGATTGATCACAATCGCGATTCACTACAATTACAGCTGCGCATGCTGCACCGCGACGGCAGCGAGATATGGGTGCTGTCGAAAACCAAATTTTTTGAGCCCGACCACAAGGGGCACCCCACTCGCTGCGTAGGCATAATCACCAACATCAACGATTTTATGGAGGCGCGCGAAGAACTGGTCAGCGCCCATGCCCAAGCGGATTTAGCGAGCAAAACCAAAAGCGAATTTTTAGCCCGTATCAGCCACGAAATTCGCACTCCGATGAATGCGATTATCGGCATAGGGTATTTACTCAATGACACCAAGCTGGATGAACAACAACAAAGTTATCTCACCAGCATGAATTCCGCGGCGGACTCGCTGCTACAAATCATCAACCAATTACTAGACTTCTCTAAAATTGAAGCGGGGCGCGTGATTCTTGAGTATGCCCATTTTGATCTTGACCAACTCTTTGAAAAAATCTCGCGCTTGTTTGAAATCAGCGCACTGCATAAATCTGTCCGCATTGTGTACGACATCAAACCCGATGTGCCGCGCTTCTTGCGCGGCGACGCATCGCGTCTCAGTCAAATTCTCAGCCATTTGATTGGCAATGCTTTTCAATATTCCAATACCAATCAGGTGCTGGTGCGTGTTCGCCGCCGGGCGCACAATGCCAAACAGGTCATGTTGGAGTTTACGGTAGAAGACAAAGGCCTGGGCATGACCGAGGAAAAACTGGCGCACATTAAAGAGCGACTGGTATTCAATATAAATTCAAATGAACATGAAAAACACACCTACGGCCTTGGTATTTGCAGCCATTTAGTGCATTTAATGCAAGGTGATTTCTGTATTGATTCACACCTTAATAAAGGTTGCAAAGTTACGTTTAGCGCATCCTTTGAACGCAGTCACCTGGGTGAAAAAACACTGATCAATCACCCCCGCGACCTCAATAATATTCGTACACTCATCGTTGATGACAACAGCATTGCCCGCACCATTATTGCCAGTACCGCACGCAGTATTCATTTACAGGTTGATGAAATAGACAATCCGATTAGTGCCATAGAGCGTATTCGCCAAGCAGATAACCTCGGTCAACCCTATCACTTTGTTTTGCTCGATTACCGCATGCCCAATATGAACGGCTTGCAATTGACCGGGCTGATCAAATCAGACCTCAGCTTAAAACACAAACCGCGCATTTTTTTAATTTCCGCCTATCACCGCGATGAAATTTCTAATACTGACCCCAATGCTATTTTGGTCGATGAATTCCTCAGCAAACCAGTCAGCGAGTCGCGCCTGTTTGATGCCATTAGCCAAGCGATTGGGCGCGAGCCGTTTTTGCAAGATATCAGCCCGGAACTCAATGCGACTGATGACACCTTAGCGCTGCTGGAAAACACTCACCTATTAATTGCTGAAGACAATGTGGTTAACCAGCAGGTGATTCGTGGCATATTAAAAAAGAAAAAAATCACTACCACCATCGCCGCCAACGGAATTGAAGCACTGAAGTTGTTGGAAAATAACAGCGAAGTATTTGATGCAATTTTAATGGATTTGGAAATGCCCGAAATGGATGGGATAGAAGCGACACGACGCATCCGCGCCGGACAATTGCGCACCACCAATCAACAGCAGGACATTCCCATTATCGCCGTTACTGCGCAAGCTATGCGCGGCGATCGGGAACGCTGTCTTGCCGCAGGAATGAACGGCTACTTATCCAAACCGGTTAATCCGGAGTTACTTTACACCACGCTCGCTGACATCTTACGCAAGAAAAAAATCACTCACCAAAATCCACAATCTTGAACCCTATGTATTCTCGTTCGATCGATATACACGATATAGATGAGGGTGTTGACCGCAAACAACTCACACAACTCAAGCAGCGTTTCCTGGATCTAAATGCGCAGCGTTACACGCGCACCTGCGCGGCACTTACTGAGCGCCAACAACAATTTTTGCAAGCTTTACCCCTCTTGTTTCATGTTAACCACCCCATGCTGCCCGGCTATATTTCTCACAGCACGCCGGCAGGAATTTATCAATACACACCTAACAATGACGAGTTGCGTCTGGCAAAAATTATGGCGCGCAGCTTTCAATACAATCGCGACCTCACTGAAAAACAACCCGCGATTGATGCGCTTTTTGTGATGGGCAGTGTGGGCACTATTGCCCAGAGTGATTCAAGCGATTTGGATATATGGGTGTGCCACAGCCTCGACCAGAGCCAACCTTTTTTACCTGAACTAGAACGCAAGTGCCAACTGATTAGCCAGTGGGCCGCCGTGCAGATTCACTTGGAAGTACATTTCTTTTTAATGCGCAGCGATGAATTTTCTGGCCAACGCCGCCAATCACTAAGCAGCGAAGCCAGCGGTTCAGCCCAACATTTTTTATTGCTCGATGAATTTTATCGCACAGCCCTGTGGCTCGCCGGAAAATATCCACTCTGGTGGTTTATTCCCGCATCACAAGAACACAATTACAACAACTATCGCGATAAATTATTAAGTAAACGCTTTCTCAAACAGGAAGATGTCATTGATTTCGGCGGCCTGCCCAATATTCCCACCAACGAATTTATCGGTGCAGGTATTTGGCAACTGTATAAAGCGATTGAATCACCTTACAAATCCGTTTTAAAACTACTATTACTGGAGGTTTATGCCAGCGGCGAGCTAAACAACAAAAACACCCGCAATACGCAAACACTTACCACAAATGCATCCTCAGGTATTAGCCTTTACCAAGACAGTATCAATGCCGAGCTCAGCCAACAAGAAGACGCTGCAAGCGCGATTGAACAAAACCAACCTCTCACCAGCGAGCCCTTGGCGCTCAGTTTTAAACGCGCACTTTACGCGCAAGAGCCGGATGCCGATAGACTAGACCCTTATGTGATGGTGTATCGCCTCATTGAGCAATATTTACAACAACATCACCAATTGCCGCGCCTGGATTTAGTTCGCCGCTGTTTTTATTTTAAAGTGAATAAGCCTCTGTCGCGCACTAGTCGCCAGCCGAACAAATCCTGGCAGCGAAAATTATTGGAGCAGTTAGTAAAAGATTGGCACTGGTCATCACATCAATTGCATATGCTCGATAACCGCGCCTATTGGAAAGCCCCCCATGTGATTGCCGAGCGCGCGCTGTTAGTCAATGAACTCAACCATAGTTACCGCTTGCTGAATGAGCTACATAATAGCCAACAACATGATATCGCCATCAGCAGTGATGAAATGATCATTCTCGGGCGAAAATTACATGCCGCGTTTGAACGCAAGGCAGGAAAAATTGAATGGATTAATCCCGGCATATCGAGGGATTTAAGTGAAGACAATCTGTGTTTTATTCGCGAAGAGAACGATAGCGGCGAAAGCTGGCAAGTTGTACGGGGCAGCCAACATGATTTGACCCTGCGCAATATAGATGTAGCCCCCATCAAACGGTCGCGCAGTTTATTGGAACTGCTGTTCTGGTGCCATGCCAACGAAATTTTAGCGAGTCACACCAAAGTCGATATTATTGGCCGGGATCTTTTTCTAAGTGCCAATCAAAAGCAGCAACTAATTCAAGCAATACAACAGTGGTTACCTGTGCCACTGGCGGTTGAGCATCAACAATTCACCCGCCCTGCCGCTATCGAAAAACTATTAATAATCGTCAACACCGGCGTTGAACCACAGGCGGATTTACATAAAAAAGGCATGCAAATGCTCAGTAGCCAAAGTGATGCCCTGGGCTATAGCGGCTTGCGTGAAAATTTGATGATTAGTGCCGATGTTATTCAACTCAATTCCTGGGGCGAATTAATTTGCCGCCACTACCCGGTGGATGCATTAATTAGTTGCCTGCAACATTATTTCCGTTTGTTTCCGCCCGGCAAACAATTTAGCTTGCCCGAGTTGAGCGTGCGCTGCTTTAGCAGTGGCCAAGGCAATAATATCGCCCAGCGATTGACCGAATTGTGGCGCGATTTGATTAGCTGCTATTACTCCGGCACCCATCCACGCAGCTGCCGTTATATTTTAGAAATGGGCGATGAGTATTTACTACTGCAATTTGTGCAACAGCAACTGCAAATACAGCGTTTTAAACACTACGAAAGACTATTAGAAAAACTGGCTCAGGCACAAACTGATTTCAGCCCCATAGTGATTGATCGCTATGGCCTGCGCGACAAACCGTTGCGCATTATTTGCGCGCAGATCAAACAGCGCGGCATCTATGTTTTTTATCAACTGGAACACGGCCGGGCACGCATAACCATTGTCGATGAAAAAGGTTCAGTATTTACCACACACACCGAATACCACAACCAACAGACACTGCTGCGTCCACTGATTAATTTTATTAATGCCGCAATGCGGCGCCAATTAATAGATGGAGATAACACAGGTGCAAAGCCCGACTGCAAAGACATCACCATCTACGAACTCGTCGGCAACATCAAACAACAACAAGGCCATGCCGAGCGCAGGCAACTACAGAGTGATTTAAGCCAACTGCACTTTATTA
The DNA here is from genome assembly GCA_963971905.1 of uncultured Cellvibrio sp. GTDB lineage: Bacteria > Pseudomonadota > Gammaproteobacteria > Pseudomonadales > Cellvibrionaceae > Cellvibrio. The sequence goes on along the minus strand of CAXAVL010000079.1, from coordinate 4,217 downwards.
ATATCAAAGCAATTGCCGAAATGGATGCAGAGCAGCATTTGCGCTTTACCATTTTTTGTAACGAACAGGAATTTTCTGCATTGGCCTATGGCAATAATTTATTTAGCGCCGTAGCAAGTTATATTATTGGTCGTCGCCAGCATGGTGAACGCTACCCCTGCTACATTACCGATCTAGATCTATCTCTCTGCCACGAAACCATCGGACAACAAACCGGCGTACAACTTGGCCACTACTTACAGCTCAAAGCTGAACTGGAATATAAACTTAATGCGGCGCTCAGCCTTTTATAAAGAATCACATCTGCCAATTCGACTCTGATAAATAATCTCCCCTTACTCATCCACCAGAAACTCCACTCGCGCCATCTCTTGTCCATTTACTTGAATAGCAAGCTGATGCTGACCGGCATAATAACTTCGAGTAGTAATAGGTTTAAACGAGTGTGTTTTGGTTATCGCAATTGTTTCATTTTTAGCTAGCAGGATATTCTTTAATTTAAATACCTTGGGCGCCAGCTTGCCGTTGGCCTTCATAAAATAAACCACATAGTCCACTACCAAATTCTGCGCAATTGTTCTGCCGCTCAGGGTGAATGAAAAGTCTATTGCATCACCCAGCTTGATTTGCTTTTTATCCAACTGAATTTCACTCACCAGCACATTGGGTTTTGCCGCATAGCCCAATAGTGGGAATACCCGCATATCACCAGCTTTTACCAAGCTGCGCAAACCATGTTTTACAATCCAATCAGTATGCTCGTGCGTATCAGCGAGCCAATTACGACACACTTCAATCATCCACTCAGGATTGTCTTTGCTGATATCGTTGAGATTATTGGCCACCGACCGGCGCACATATAAACTCTCATCGGCCTTTAATGTTTGTAAAATCGTCCGCAGCGGTTCTGGGTTGTGAATAAATTGCGGCAGGCGCATACCCCAGGGCAAACGCGGTCGCGTTCCTTCGGACGCTAAACGGCGCACATGTTCCGATGGATGTTTGCACCACTGCAATAATGTTGCGTAAGTCAATTCCGCGTGTTGTTGGATAAATGGGCGAATCGCAAACTCTGCACTGAACAGGTGGGTTAACTTCTCTAGCAGTTGCAGCGCCGCTTCAGGATGTTGCAAACCATGAACTGCAACATAATCAATCACCGGCCAAGCAGCAAACGCAGCCTTACTATCGTTTGCGCTGCCCTTATCCCATACCTCTGGCAAGCGCTGTAAATGTTCGCTGAGCTCTGTAAATGGCAAATTGTAATGGTGATGCAATACCGCAATCAGGTGTTGTACGCGCGCTTTTAATTCCAGCTCTTCCAAACCGCGCTCTGCATCCTGTTGAAACGCTTTGGCATTAAAACCCGGCACCACCAACGCAACACTCTTGGCAATGCGTTTAATTGCATGCACGCCCAAACCCTCTTTCATCAGCGAATTATTATCGGCTTCAGTCACTGGAAAAATCTCCGGTTAAAAATAACAAGCATAAAAAAAGCTGCTGTCAGATTTTGGCAGCAGCTTTTAACCAGCATTCATTAAATAATTAACTCAACGCTAACTGAATATTAAAACAGGTTCCGTTTTTATCATCTGATGTGACAGCCATTTGGCCGCGATGATGATCGGTGATGATGAAGTAGGAGTAGGAAAGGCGTTGCTCTACCGGACAGGTAGACTCGTGTTTGGTGATGGCAAAAAATGGCTGAAAGATATCCAGCTGCTCTGTTGGACTCAAACATTTTCCGTTGTGTTCGATTTTAATCCAGAGTGAGTCGTAAAATTCGCCGATCTCAATATTGATCCAGGGTTTGTTCTTGTCATCCCAGACTTTTGAGTTGAGGGCATAAAACGCATTGCGCATCAAGCGCACAAATACTTGCTCCAACTCTGCCGGAAAACAGGGAATTTGCGGCAGCGTAGCAGCATAATTGCGGCGAATATTGATGTGTTTAAATGCGAGACTATCAGCATCGGTAAACAATTCCGTTGCCAGCGCAATGCTGCGATCCATAATCGGCGGCACATCGGCGAGCTGTTTGCTATCGCGGTGACTGCCCGCCAGATCCAATAAATTTTGCGCAATGGCAGTAGCCTGATGCGCACTCAAGCGCACGGTTTCCACCTCCTGCAATAAAAATTCTTTTACTTCTCCCAACTCCGCTGCTTCAATTTCCTGGCGTGCACTGATGACCCGCGACAAAATAGTTTGCATCGGCAAGCTGATATCGTACGCCATGGCTGACGCCAGTTCGCCCATCGCCGAAACCTTATCGCGCTCGGCGACTTTATTTTCAGCGTTTACTTGTTTGGTGACATCGGAAATCAAAATCACAAGGCCGGTGTCGTTTTTGTGGTCGAGTGGATAAAGAGTGATATCAAAACTGTATTGGCCGCGCTGTGCATGTTTAAGATTCAGCGTTTCACCTGACTCCAATACCGATTGCACTTGCTCCTGAGTGAGAGTGATGGCGGCATAGGCTTCCCATAAGTTTTTGCCTACAACATCCTTAAATGGCCGCCCGGTAATCTCTTCTGCTTTTTTGTTCCACTGGGTGATTTGCAAGGCTTGATCCAAGCCAATCAACATCACTGGCATGGAATTAACGATACTGGCAATGTATGCCTCGCGCGCCCGTAGCTGCTCGCTCGTCTCCTGCAATACCGCGGTGCGATGTGCGACGCGATCTTCCAGTGTTGCTTTAATATTGGTCAAAGCGCGATTGGCGCGCATGGAACGAAGATGCGCCCGGATTAAAAAAATTAGCGCTACCAACAGCGAGAGAATCAATACGCTAGCCGTGGTATTGGCCACGTACTGCCATTTGGTGCTGCCATCTTCTTCGCGAAATACGGCGAATATATCGGCAAATGCGCTCATGCTCAGGCTGGTCAGTGCGATTAGGGCCAAAAGGTACTTCATGGAGGGGAATCTCGTAGGTGCAAATAGGCGAATTTTACAAGATCCCCCACGCCAATAGCTATGATTCCTTCCCTTGTAGGACCTTTATCAATCTCGCCCCGCTTTGAATTAAACACACTGAATTGTGAAACCATCCCGCAGGGCAAGGTCAAATGACAGCAAACAAAGCCAGACGCCCACACCGCAATTGTCACAATTTGTAATTGGCGGCACTGAATTTGCTGCAAATTCATTTATAAAATTAGGTAAAGCCTTGCGCTCGATCAACTAGAACCAGCATTCACTGGCTACACTGATAAAATTGCTTACGTCAGTCGCTACGCTGATTATGGCAAGTAGAGTTATTCGTTCATGGAGAGTATTGAATGACGACAAATTGCGTCTTAGAAATTGCCATCGCCAAAGCGGAACTGAAGCTGCATAGCGAGGATACAAGTGAATAGTATATATATTGCACTCGCGGCACTATTTGGTGTAGCGGTGGTGGTCGCAGCAGCCGTGCACGTCAATCGAACCAACCAAAAACTGCGCAATATGGTGCGTTTGATGCGCAGGGCAGACGTCTGGCAACGCGGCCACAACAACGTGCTCGCGCAAATTGTCGCCGATGACGCACTGGAAGATATATTGCTCGGCATTATTGTGGGCGTGGAATACATCAAGCCGGAGATGACTTGCAGTATTTTGCTACTCGATCACACCACCAATACGCTCAAAGTAGTCGCGGCGCCGAACCTGCCTGATTTTTACAACCAAGCCGTAGATGGCCTGCCTGCCGAGTGCGAAATTGGCTCCTGCGGTATGGCCGTTACCAGCGGTCAACGGGTGATTGTGAGCGACATTCAAACTCACCCGGCATGGGTAGAGGCGCGCGAGCTAGCAGCCAAAGCCGGCCTTGCCTCCTGCTGGTCGGAGCCCATTATCAATCGTCGCGGCGAGGTACTCGGCACTTTTGCCATCTACCAAAAACAAATCGCGGAGCCCAGCGCTGAAGACATCAAACTGATTGAAGAGTCCGCCTATCTAGCAGAGATTGCAATTGAAAGAAAATGGGCGCTAGAGGCACTGCGTGAAAGCGAGGAGCGCCATCGCAAACTGGCGCAGCACGATAGCTTAACCGGGTTACCCAACCGTGCGCTATTTTCCGACCGTTTGAATCAGGCACTACATTATTGTAAGCGTCACCAACGAGTGCTTGCGGTGATGTTGCTCGACCTCGATAAATTCAAACCCGTTAACGATCAATACGGTCATGCTCTTGGCGATGAATTACTAAAGCAAGTTGCGCAACG